>DASQAS010000032.1:0-49790 GCA_035635635.1 Myxococcales bacterium
AGCGAGGCGGTGCTCTCCCGCTCGATGGTGGACTTCAAGATCCGGTCGAGGCTGAACCAGGCGATGGCACCGGCGGCCAGCAGGACCACGAGGACGATGCGAAGCGTGCGTCTCATCATTCGTGTCAGTATGTGCACGGACAGGAGCCGATGGAGGTGTCGGGCGCTCGCCTGCCCGGCATCGAGCAGGTGATCGATCGGTACGCGCAGCGCTGGGCCGGCCTCGGCCGTTTCGCCAAGCGCAAATCAAGGCCGCCACGCCCTCGCTTAACGACCTGCTGCCCGGCGTGTATCCTGGGTTCCGTGGCGGGCCTCCTTTTCGACCTGCGGCAGGTGCTGCGCGGCCTCTTGCGCTCGCCGGGATTCTTCATCCTCGCCGTCCTTGGGCTCGCGCTGGGCTTGGCCTGCAGCACGGCGATGTTCAGCGTGGTGGACACCGTTCTGCTGCGCCGTCTTCCCTATCCGACCCCTGAGCGGCAGGTGCTGCTTTTCGCCACCGACGAGAGCGGCCAGCGCATCCCGATGGGGCCGGCGGAGATCTTCGCGATCCGCGAGCGCGCGCAGTCCATCGAGTCGGTGGGCGCCTTCGCTCCCTCCAGCGCGACCTTCGCGACCGCCTCGGGCCCGCGCCCGGTGCGGACCGCGGCGGTGACGGCGGGCATCTTCCGTACCCTCGGCCTCGTGCTGACGATGGGCCGCGCCTTCGATCCGGCCGAAGACCTCTCCGGCCGGCCGCGGGTGGCCGTGGTGAGCGATGCTTTCTGGCGCCGCAACCTGGGCAGCGACCCGGCGGTGCTCGGGCGGACGCTGCAGGTGGGCCACGACCAGGCGACGGTGGTGGGCGTTCTGGCTCCCGGCACCGGGCTCCCCTACCGCTCCTTGTCCCCGGTGGAAGTGCTCTTGTCGCTCGCGGCCCCGCCGGAGGTGGTGGCCATGGGCAATGCGCGCACCGGCCTCTACGGTTGCGCGCGCCTCAAGCCCGGCGCGACCCTGGCGGCGGTGGCGGCCGAGCTTGACGGCATCGTCCGGGCAGTGAGCGGCGGCTACGGGCTCGCCCTCGATCCGCTGCGCAGTTTCATGGTCGGCGATGCCGCTCCGGGCCTTGAGGCCGCCTTCGCCGGCGTGGTGGTCCTGCTCGCCATCGGCTGCGCCAACGTCACCTTGCTCCTGCTCATGCGCGGAACCGCCCACAGGCGCGATCTCGCCATCCGCGCGGCGCTCGGTGGAGGGCAGCGTCGCATCGCGGCGCAGCAGATCCTCGAAGGGACGGTGGTGGCCTTGGTCGCCGGCGCTCTCGGCCTGCTCCTGGCGATCGCCGCGGTGGATGTCGTCCGCGGTCTGGGACCCCTCAATGGCGTGCCGCGGCTTCACGAGCTGCGTGTCGATCTGCGCATGTCTGCTTTCGCATTGCTCGCCTCGCTTCTCTCGGGCGCGCTCGCCGGTAGCGCCTCCGCCTGGCATGCGCTGCGTTCCGATCTGCTCCCCTTGCTCCAGGACGGCGGCGCGGCCTCGACGCCGCGTTCCCGGCTCCGCGACGCGCTGGTGGTCGCGCAGCTCGCGCTCTCGCTCATCCTCGCGATCGGCGCGGGGCTGCTCGTCCGGAGCTTGGAGCGATTCTCCAGTGTGCCGCTCGGCTTCGAACCCAAGGGCCTGTCGGCCGCGCTGGTCTATCCGCGCGAGGGCGATGGCGCGGCGGCGACCGCGCAGATCCTGGAGCAAGCGCGATCCCTTCCCGGCGTCGCGCGCGCGGCTTTGGTGGGGGACCTGCCGCTCGATCTCGGCGGCCGCATCGAAGGCCAGACCTTCACGATTGTGGGCAGGACGCCCTCGCCCTTCAGTCCCGATGTTGGGGCAATGAATTGGATCAGCCCCGAGTACCTTGAAACCGCGGGCATCCGCCTGCGCAGGGGCCGCGCGCTCATCCGCGCCGATGAGCAGGGCGCGCCGGTGGCACTGGTCAACGAGACCTTCGTACGCCGCTTTCTCCCCGGCCGCGAGCCGGTCGGCACCCAATTCGCTGTCTCCGACTGGGAGGGCGCGACCTTCACCATCGCAGGCGTGATCGGGGACGTGCGGCAGTGGGGACCCGCGTATCCCCCGCTGCCCGAGGCCTACCTGCCGGAGCGCCAGTTCGCCCGCAACCAAGCGGCCCGCAAGGAGGGCGCGATGCTGCTGATCAAGAGCGAGCGGCCCCTGGGACCGCTCGAAGCCGAACTGCACGCGGCGGCGGCGCGGCTCGAGACGGAGATCTCACTTGGGCCGCTCCGCTCCCTCGACGACTACCTCGATGGACACCTGCGGCAGCGCCGGCTGCAACTCGATCTCGCAGCCGCCTTCGCCGCTGCCGCACTCGGGCTTTCGGCGCTCGGGGTTTACGCGTCGATGGCCTTCTCGGTCGTGCAGCGCCGCCGTGAGCTGGCCATCCGCGCGGCGTTGGGAGCGCGACGCGAGCAACTCGCGCGGCTCGTCGTCTCTCGCGGCGCGCGCTTGATCGCCGCCGGACTCGCGCTCGGTCTGGCTGGTGCCCTGGCGCTCTCGCGATTCCTCGCCGCGCTGCTCTATGGTGTCGGAGTTCGCGATCCGCTGGCGTACACCGCCGGGGCGGCTCTCCTTGGGGCCGTCGCCGTGGCCGCGACCCTCTTGCCTGCGCGCGCGGCGGCCGCCGCGGACCCGATGAACGCCCTTCGCTCCGACTGAGTCGCGGCTACTTCTTCTCGCACTCCGCGATGCTGGGTACGCTCAGCCCGCCGGGCGCGCCCACATGACTCTGTGTCAGGCGTGAATTGCGTCACCATCGTGGGCAGTCCACGGCCGTCGTCCGCGACGAGAGCTAGCCGCATTTCCGGGCCTGCGGCGCGCTCAGCCTCCGGGTGAATTCTGGACTAGGGTTGTCGGCGTGCAACCGCAGACGCCGCCGTGGAAGCCTTCGCTGAATCCGGACGTGGAGCTTCGCGACCTTCCGCTCACGCCGGAGGAAGGCTTCGTCGCCTCGCGGCTGGACGGCCTCACCGACCTGCACGGCCTGTCGGTGGTCACCGGGCTCTCGCCCGAGCGCGTCGAGGCGGCGCTGGAAAAGCTGGCCTCGCTGGGCGCCGTGACGCGGCCGGAAGCGCTGGACGAGGACGAGCCGGCGCCGGCGGCTGAAGAGCCGGCGGGCACGCATCGCGCGCTGTACGAGAGCTCGCTGCGCCAGCTTCCGGCCGCGGACCGGGCCGCGAAGGCGAGGACCGCCGAGGAGCCGGAGCTCTCCGCGCTCTGCTTCGATCCGTTGCGGGCGGTCGTCCACGCCCTGCTCGAGAACCCGCGCTTCGCGCTCGCGCAGGCGCGGCTGGTCGCTGCTCATCACCAGACGGCGGCTGGGCTCGAGGCGGTTGCCGCGCGCGCCGCCCACGCCGCCGACGCGGGCGTGCGGCGAGCGCTCCTGCGAAACCCGCAGCTGCCCGCGAGCCTGCTGCGGCGCCTGTACGGCTCCCGGCGCCTCCTCGAGCAGCACAAGCTGGTGGTCTCCCGCGAGCTGCCGGAGCAGACCCGCCGGGTCGCCCGCGAGCTCTTGCGCGCGAGGTTCCCGGCGGCGGATGCGGAAGAGCGCGTGGAGCTCATCGTCAAGACAGAAGGCCGCTGCCTCGCGTCCCTGGCCGGCCTGGCGGTCGACGGCAAGACGGCGGCGCTCCTCTGCGGCCGCACGTACGGATCGACCCTGCTGATCCAGAACATCTCGCGCTGGCCGGCATGCCCACCGGCGCTGATCGCGCATCTGCTCAAGCAGGAGATCGTCCGCCGCTCGCAGTCGTTGCGACTCTTGCTGCAGCGCCACCCCAATGCCCCGGCCGAGCCGCGCCGGTAGGCCCCGGGTCGCGTGTGCGACAAGTGGCCACAGCCGGCGCCGCGCTGAAATCAGGCGACCCGGTGGGAGATCGAATTAGATCGGATCCGATGCGCGACCCCATCCCGGCCGGCAGTGTCCGCAAACTCTACGCGACGATCTGGCGGCACGCGGAAGGCAGGCGGCGCCACGTGGTCCTGTTCGTCGTGCTGCTCGTGCTGGCCCAGGTGATCCGGCTCACCATCCCCTGGTTCTTCGGGCAGGCGGTGAACGCCCTGCAGAAGAACGGGATGGAGGGAATCGCCGAGGCGCGCAACGATCTGCTCTTGATGCTCGCCGCCGTCGGCGTCGCCTGGACCCTGCACGGCCCCGCGCGGATCCTGGAGCGGTTCACGGCGCTCCTGGTCCGCGAGCGCTTCGCGGACGCGCTCCACGCCAAGGCGCTGGCGCTCCCGGTCCGCTGGCACGAGCAGCACCACTCCGGCGAGACCTTGCACCGCATGACCCGGGCGACCGCCTCGCTCGCCTCCTTCGCCCAGTCGCAGTTCATCTACCTGCAGAACACGGTGAGCATCCTCGGACCGATCGCCGCCCTCTTCTTCATCTCCCGCGCGACTGGCGCCGCGGCGCTGGCCGGCTACGCCGCCATCGGCTGGTTCGTGGTGCGGATCGACGCCTTCATGGTCCTGCTCGTGCGCGAGGAGAACCGCGCCGAGCGCCGCTACAACTCCGCCCTGGTCGACTGCCTGGGAAACATCGCCACCGTCCTCACCCTGCGGCTGCAGGAGCCGATGCGGAAGATGCTGCGAACCCGGCTGCTCGCCATCTTCGCGCCGCTGCGCCGGAACATCCTCTTCAACGAGGTGAAGTGGGGCGGCATCGACCTGCTCAACAGCGCCATGCGCACCGGGCTGGTCGCGCTCTACGCCTGGCTGGACTTCCGGCAGCGCGGAACCATCAGCGTGGGGACCGCGGTGGTGGTGCACCAGTACTCGCAGCAGGTGGGCAACGTGGTGGCCTCGATGGCCATGCACTGGAACGATCTGGTCCGCCAGAAGACCGAGGTGGCCGACGTCGATCCCATCCTCAACAGCCCGGCGCGCCGCGCGGAGACGGCCGGCGTGCCGGAAGGCTGGCGGCAGATCCGGGTGGAGGGGATCCGTTTCGTCCACCCGGCCGCGGGCCAAGGCCAGCTTGCGCTCGACGACGTCTCGCTGGAGCTGCGCCGCGGACAGCGGATCGCGGTGATCGGAGAGAGCGGGGCGGGGAAGAGCTCGCTGTTGCGCGTCCTCGCCGGCCTGGTCGACGCGGAGCGCGTCAGCATCGCAGTGGACGGCGCGCCGCAGCCGCGGCTGAAGCACCTGGGGGCGATCTCGCTGCTCCTCCCGCAGGACTCGGCGGTGTTCGAGTCCAGCGTGCGCGAGAACGTCACCATGGGCCTGCGCTACCGGCGCGAGGAGATCGAGCTCGCTTGCGCCCTGGCGGGCTTCACCTCCGTGATTTCGCAGCTCCCCCAGGGCTTCGACACGCTGATCTCCGAGCGGGGCCTCAACCTCTCGGGAGGCCAGAAGCAGCGGCTCGCGCTGGCCCGCGCGCTGCTGGCCGCGAAGGACGCGGGCCTGGTGCTCCTCGACGAGGCGACCAGCAGCGTGGACGCCGCCACCGAGGCGGAGATCTACGACCGGGTGATGAGCGCGTTCTCCGGCGCCTGCATCGTCTCCTCCGTGCACCGGCTGCACCTCCTGGGACGGTTCGACACCGTGCTGGTGATGGAGCAGGGGCGCGCCGTCGACTGCGGCGCCCCCGAGGACGTGAAGCGGCGGCGGCCGGAGATGTTCGCGCACGTGGCGATGCAGGTCGTGGCCGGAACGCGCGCGGCCTGAAGCTGGTGCCGGGCAGACTTCGCCTCGCGGAGATCCGCGAGCTCAAAGAGCGTAGCCGCAATTCCGCGCCTTCGGCGCGGAGCGGCTAGACCTCGTCGCGCCGGAGCAGGATCAGCTCCCACCGCTGCGACTCGTGGTCGTGGCGCAGGATGTACTCTGCGCCGTCGTCGCCGCGGACCTTGAAGTACCGGTGGTCCGGGCCGTACCAGCGATCGATCACGTCGACGACCTCGATCTGGCGCTCGCCGAGGTAGAAGCGCCGTGGGGTCTCCTCGCCGCGGTGCCCGCTGTAGCAGTCGACGCGCAGGTCCACGCGCTCATTCTGCCTCTGGCGGGGCCGTCCTGCCCTCCTTACCCTAAGCCGGTGCGGCGAGGCGCCGCCTGGAGAGGAATGCGATGAAGAATCTGTGGAAGGCAAGCGCGCCCTGGGTCCTGCTGATCGGCCTGGCGAGCGTACAGCCGGGTTGCGTGGCGGCCGGGGCGGCCGCGGCGGGCGCGGGCACCGGGATCTATCTCACCAGCCGCGGCGCGGAGTCGATCGTCAAGGGACCCATCGATCAGGTGGAGAGCCGGGCGCGCGCGGTCCTGGAGAAGGAAGGCGTCAACATCACCGGGACGCAGACCGAGCAGAGCGGCGACAAGCGCGAGCTCAAGGGCACCAAGGGCGACGTCGAGGTCACCGTCAGCATGGAGCGCCAGCCGGAGGGGACCACCAAAGCGGAAGTCACCGCGAAGAAGAACCTGGTGACGTGGGACAAGGACTACGCCCAGCGGGTCCTGAACAAGATCGTCCAGCAGGGCTGATCCGACGGCAGCGCGCGGACAGCGCGGCGCGCTACGCTCGTGAGCGCTGATCCCAGTTGCGGCGAGCCCGCCCGGATGTCATGGACAGGCCCGCGTGCCCCTGGTCCTCGCCCTGGTGTCGGCCGTCTTCTACGGCACCGCGGATTTCCTCGGCGGCCTCGCCGCCCGCCGTTCGGCCGCGCTCGCCGCCACCGTGATGGCGCAGGCCGTCGGGCTCGCGGTGGCGATCCTCGCGCTCCCCTTGTTCGCGACCCGGGTGCCGGGCGCCTCCGGCGTGCTCTGGGGAATCGGTGCGGGCCTCACCGGCGGCCTCGGGGTGGCGCTGCTCTATCACGGGCTCGCCGTGGGCCGGGTCAGCGTGGTGGCGCCGGTCACCGCGGTCTGCTCGATTGTGATCCCCGTGCTGGTGGCGATCGGGCTCGGCGAGCGCCCGGTCCCTCTGGCCCTGGCCGGAATCGCGCTGGCCGTCGCGTCGGTCGGGTTGATCAGCCGCCAGGACGATGCTGACGGCCAGCCGCGGCGGAAGGATCGGTCGTTGCTCATCGGTCTCGCCTCGGGCGCGGCCATCGGCGCGTTCTTCGTCTGCCTGGCGCGCGCGGGCGACGACACGGGACTGTGGCCGCTGGTGATCGCCCGCGCCGCGTCCACGCTCGCGCTCGGCGCCGCCGCGCGAATCGCCAGGGTGCGGATCGCCGTTCCCCGCAACGTGGTCCCGGTGGTGGTGGGCTGCGGAGCTCTCGACATGCTGGCCAATGCGCTGTACCTGATCGCGGTGCGGGCCGGTCCGTTGGGCCTCGTCGCCACCCTCGCCTCCCTCTATCCGGCCAGCACGGTGCTCCTGGCGCGGATCGTCCTGCGGGAACGGCTGCGCCCCGTACAGTCCATCGGACTCGCCTGCGCCGCGGTGGCCATCGTCCTGATCACCAGCCGGTGAAGGAGCGTATTGTCCACCAGCAATCGGGTCTTGATCTCCCGGCCGCCAAAGGGAAACTCCAGGCCATGGCGCCGCTGGACATCCGCCGCTGGTCCAGGGATGCGCTCGGGGTCGCGCTCCTCTTCCTCGCCTATTTCTTCACCGCGCGGTTCGGCCTGCTGCTCGACGCGGTCAGCGGATTCGCAACCCTGGTCTGGCCGCCGACGGGCATCGCGCTCGCCGCGCTCCTCCTCTTCGGGAGGCGGCTGTGGCCGGGCGTCCTCCTGGGCGCCGCCTGCGTGAACCTGATCGCGGGTGCTTCCTTGCCGGTGGCCTTGGCGATCGGGGCGGGGAACACGCTGGAAGCGCTGGCGGGGTCGGCGCTGCTCCGCCGCGTGCGCTTCGACCCGCGGTTCGAGCGGATCCAGGATGTCGCCGCGCTCGTCCTGCTCGCGGCGGTCTTCAGCACCATCTTCAGCGCGACCATCGGAGTCTTCAGCCTGCTCGCCGGCGGCGCGGTCCCCCAGGCCATGATCTGGCCCACGCTGCGGGCCTGGTGGTTCGGCGACATGCTCGGCGATCTGGTGGTGGCGCCGTTGCTCCTGGTGTGGTCGTCGCGGCCCCGGCTTCCGCGGCGGCACCTCATGGCGGCGGAAGCGGTGGCCTTGTTCGGGCTGCTGGCCGTCTTCGGGCTGCGCGTCTTCGGCGGCACGGCCAACGAGCCCGGCCTGCTGCGCCAGGCGTATGTGGTCTTTCCCTTCCTCCTCTGGGCAGCGATCCGCTTCGGACCGCACGGCGCGGTCAGCGCGGTGTTCATCGTCTCGGGCATCGCCATCGCCGGCACGGTGATGCAGTCGGGACCCTTCGTGCAGCGGACGCTCTCGGAGAGTCTGCTCTATCTCCAGACCTTCCTCGGCGTCGCGGCAGCGACGGCGCTGACGGTGGCCGGAGCCATCGCCGAGCGGAGCCGCGCCGTCGACGTCCGCGACGAGTTCCTCGCCATCGCCTCGCACGAGCTGCGCACGCCGCTCACCGCGCTCCTCCTGCACATCCAGACCGCGCTGCTGAAGCTGCGCCGGAGCGGCCAGGCCATCACGCGCGACGAGTTCGTGACCCAGCTCGAAGCCACGCAGAGGCTGGCGCAGCGGCTCGGCAAGCTGATCGGCGAGCTCCTCGAGGTCTCGCGGATCGTCTGGGGCCGCTTCCAGCCGGAGCGCGAGGACGTCGACCTGGCCGCGCTGGTCCACGAGAGCCTCGCCCGCCAGGAGCAGCAGCTCCAGCACGCGCGCTGCCCGGTGAGCCTGGAGGTGGAGGGCCCGGTGCAGGGCAACTGGGATCGCCGGCGTCTCGACCAGCTCGTCGACAACCTGATCGGCAACGCGGCCAAGTACGGCGCCGGCAAGCCCATCGAGGTCCGGCTGCAGGGGCGGGCCGAGGATGTGCTCCTCCAGGTCCGGGACCACGGCATCGGGATCGACCCGGCGGATCAGGCCCGGGTCTTCGAGCGCTTCGAACGGGCTGTCTCCCGGAAGCAGTTCGGCGGGTTCGGCCTGGGCCTGTGGATCAGCCGGCAGATCGTCGAGGCCCACGGCGGCAGCATCACGCTGGTCAGCGAGCCGGGCGCTGGGAGCACCTTCTCGGTCGAGCTGCCACGCTCGGCGACGAAGAGCCGAGAGATCGGCTAGCATCCGCGCCCGGAGACAAGAGCGGAGCCAGACACTGACGCTGCCACCCAACTTCTCGCACGCCCCTCCTCCGGTCCGCCGCGTCGCCGCCACTGCCGTGCTCGTCGCGGCGGCCTATTTCGTCGGCGCCAACATCGGCTTCATTCTCCGCCTGCCGCCGACGACGCCGTCGGTGGTGTGGCCTCCGAACTCGATCCTGACCGCCACGCTGCTCCTCGCCCCGCGCCGGCGCTGGTGGATCTACCTGATCGCCGCCTTTCCGGTGCACCTCGCGGTCGCGTTGCCCACGCTCGGGTCCCTGCCGCTGGTGCTCGCGCTGTACGCCACCAATTGCAGCGAGGCGCTGATCGCCGCCTTCTGTGTGCGCCGTTTCAGTGACGCTCCGGCGCGCCTGGATACGCTTCGCCGCGTGGGGATCTACATCGCCGGGGCTGCGCTCGCGGCCCCGTTCCTGTCCTCCTTTCCCGATGCCGCGGCTGTCGCCATCTTCAAGGGCGAGCCCTACTGGTCGGTCTTCGCCACCCGGTTTCTCTCGAACGTCCTCACCGAGCTGACCGTCGCGCCGGCGATCCTGACTGTCGTCAGCGCCTTCAGGGACCCGGAGGCGACGACTCTCCGGGGGCGGCGGCGCGCCGAGGCGATCCTGTTGGCAGTGCTCCTGGTCGCCGCGGAGATTCTCGCGTTCACGGTGCGCGGCCCGGTCTCCATCGTGGCCGGCGACCCACCGCGCTTGCCGCTGGCCTGGCTGCTCCCATTCCTGCTCTGGGCTGCCGTGCGCTTCGCTCCCGTCGGGTCGAGCCTGGCACTCCTCACCACTACGCTGGTGGCCATCTGGGCGGCCAGCCAAGCGCGTGGACCGTTCAGCGCGCCGCCGCTGGAAGCGAACATCGTTCCTCTGCAACTGTTCCTCAGCGTCCTGGCCATCCCGCTGATGTGCCTCGCCGCGCTGATCGAGGAGCGGCGGCGGGTGGAGAACGCGCTGGCAGAGCGGCTGCGCTTCGAGGAGTTCTTCTCCCGCCTCTCGGCGGCCTTCGTGCACCTGCCGAGCCAGGAGATCGACGCCGTGATCACGGCGTCGCTGCGCAACCTCGGCGAGTTCCTCCAGCTCGACCGCGCGGTCCTGCTGCGCTTTCCGCCGGGCAATGGCAGCCAGGTTGTCTCCCACGCCTGGGCAGCGCCGGGCTTCGAGGCGCACCCGCTGATCGTCGCCAGCCGCGACTGTCCGGCCGCCGCCGAACGGCTGCAGAACGAAGAGCCGTTCCTCTTCTCGCGCTCCGCCGACCTCGGCCTGCTCCCGGGCGCCGACGTCCGATCCTGCGTCGCGCTTCCACTGGTCGCGAGCCGGCGAGTGCTCGGCGGGCTCTCCCTGGACTCGATCTCGGCGGAGCGGACCTGGCCGAAGGAGCTCCTACAGCGGCTTCAGGTCTTTGCGGAGGTCTTTGCCAACGCCCTGGCGCGCAAGGAGGCCGAGGAGGCGCTGCGCGCCAGCGAGGTGATGAAGTCCGCCATCCTCGCCTCGCTCACCAGCGGCGTGGCGGTGCTCGATCGCGAGGGGACGGTGATCGCGGTCAACGAGAGCTGGACCCGCAGGACGCCCGACTCCCGCGCCATGGGCTACGCGGGCGCGGAGGTCGGCGCGGACTACCTCGAGCTCTGCCGCGAGGCGGTGCGCCAGGGGACCCTGCACGCTGCGGAGATGCTCTCCGGCACCCGGGAGGTTCTCGACGGAAGCCGCCTCACCTTCTCGTTCGAGTACCCGCCTCCCGCCGCCAAGGCGGAGCGCTGGTTCTCTGTCTCGGTGGTGCCGCTCAACCGGCCGGAGGGCGGCGCGGTGGTCTCGCACACCGACGTGACCGAGCGGAAGCGCGCGGAGGTGCAGGCCCAGCGCAGCCGGCAGGAGCTGGCCCACTTCGCGCGGGTCTCCACCATGGGCGAGCTGACCGCCTCGCTGGCGCACGAGCTCAGCCAGCCGCTGACCGGAATCATGACCAACGCCCAGGCGGCGCGGAAGTTCTTGGACTTCTCCCCGCCGTGGCTCGGGGACCTGCGGGCTGCCTTGGAGGACATCATCGACGACAACCGGCGCGCGGCCGACGTGATCCAGCGGTTGCGCGACCTGCTCCGCAAGGGCGAGCTGCGGCAGGCGCGGCTCGACCTCAACCACTTGATCGGCAACATGGCCCGCCTCCTCGGCAGCGACGCGATCATCCGCGGCACCACCATGACCTTGGAGCTGGATGCGTCGCCGGTGCTGGTCAACGGCGACCGGGTCCAGCTCGAGCAGGTGATCCTGAATCTCTTGATCAACGCCATGGACGCCATGGGCGAGGTCGCTGAAATCGAGCGGACCATCGTGGTGCGCACCGAGAACACCGCCGCCAACGGCGTGCACGTGGCCATCCAGGACGCGGGGACAGGGCTGCGCGAAGGGACGAAGGACCGGATCTTCGAGCCGTTCTACACCACCAAGGCGGCCGGCATGGGCATGGGTCTCTCCATCGCGCGCTCGATCATCGAGGCGCACGGCGGCTCGATCTGGGCCACCAACAACCAGACGCGCGGGGCGACCTTCCACTTCGCCTTGCCCCAGGCCGGCGGGGCGCCCGCGTGACGCGGAGCGAGGCGACGGTCGCGGTGGTCGACGACGACCTGTCGGTCCGGCGCGGCCTGGAGCGTCTCCTGATGGCCGCGGGCTACCGCGTGGAAACGTTCGCCTCCGCGCGCGAGTTTCTCGCCCGCGCCGCGGCCGCCCGGCCCGGCTGCCTGGTGCTGGACGTCAGCATGCCCAGCCAGAGCGGGCTGCACCTCCACGACGCGCTGCTGGCGGGCGGGTACGACATCCCGGTGATCTTCATCACCGGCGCCGGCGACACGGCGACGGCGAGCCGCGCGATGAAAGCCGGAGCTGCCGAGTTCCTCTCCAAGCCCTTCGACGACGAGGTCCTGCTCCGGGCTGTCGAGCACGCCACCGCCAGGTCCAGGCCGCCCCGGGGCTCCTGAAATTGGACGTTGGGCCAACGCTGCGCGGGGCGGCTGACCGGATATAGTCGCGGTCCGTACCATCGCCGCAGGGGGTCCCTCGCAGTGCTCCTGGTCGCGCTCGCGATCGCGCTCGCTCCGAATCCCGCCGCGGGCGACGCGGCGCCGGCCGCGGTTCCCGCCGGGCAGCTTCTCCGCGAGGCGGAGAATGCCTATGCGGAGCTGCGCCGGATCGCGGACCTCACCGGTCCCGATGCGGAGCTGAACGAGCTGATCGTGCGTCTCGATGTCGCCGAGAAGGAGCTCCAGAAGCTGCGGGCGGCCGGCTCTTCCCTGGCGCTCGGCGGCGATACCGACTACCTCCAGTTCGAGATCGTCCGGCGCGACGGGGAAGCCCGGCGGTGGGACGATCAGCTCGGAAAGCGCGCCACCCAGCTCGACGCCGCGGAGGCTTCCCTGCGGCGCCTGGCCGAGATCTGGCGGCTCACGGTCGATTCGCTCGGAACCGACGTGTCGCCCGCACTCCGGACCCGGGCGGTGGAGGTGCGCGATCGCGCCTCGGCGCTGGACCTCGTCGTCCGCAAGTGGCTGACTTCGGTACTGGAGCTCCAGGACCGCGTCCTCGCCCTGAAGCTCACCCTGGCGGACCTGCTCGCGCGCGTGCAGGCGGCGGAGTCGGCGCGCACCCAGGAGCTGTTCGAGGTCGAGAGCACCCCGCTCTGGCGCGCGTTCGGCGGCGGCCGGCCGCTGGTCTCGGCCGCGAGAGGCCGCGCGCTCGGCGTGCACGCCCGCACCTGCATCCGCTATCTGGCCTCCGAGCCGGGGCGCCTGGCCGCCGAGCTCGCCTTGTTGGCGGCGCTGGTCGGGATCGGGCTCGTCGTCGCCCGCAGGCTTCGCGGCACCCCGCAGCCGGACGGACCCGGCGGGCCCGCCGTCGAGGTCGTCTCGAAGCGCCCGGTCGCGACGGCGGCGATGCTCGCGCTGTTTGCCGCCCCGTTCGTCTTTCCCGAGGCGCCCTCGGCATTCGCGCTGCTCGTGTTCCTGATCGGCCTGGCGCCGTTCTTCCGCGTCGCGGGCACGATGACACCGGACTGGGTCGTCCCGCTGCGATGGCTCGCGGCGCTCTTCATCGTGGAGCGCCTGGCGGCCCTGTTGCCGGACCTCGCTCCCCTCGGGCGGCTGGTCCTGCTCGCCATCGAGCTGGCGGTCCTTGCCGCTTGCGTGGTTGGGCTGCGCAGAGGAGGGTGGCTGCGAACCCGCGTCCAGGGCCGCTGGAGCGGCGCGATCCTTGCGGCAGCGGGAGCCGCGGCCGTGATCATGGCTGTCGCCGCGGTCGCAAACGTTCTCGGGAACGTCACGCTGTCCGAGCTCCTGGCGGGCGCTACGTTGGCGACCGCCTGCGGGACCGCCGCGGTGGTCACCGGCGTGGTGATCTTCACGGGCGCCTTCCGCGCCGCGCTGCTTCTGCCCTGGACGCATCGGTTCCGCATCGTCCGCGGCCACGAGGAGCTCGTGGTCCAGCGCGCGACCGCGCTCTTCCGGGCGGCCTCGATCGTGGCCTGGGGGTTCTGGACCCTCAAGTGGTTCCACGCGACGCAGGGGTTCGGCGGCATCGTCACGGCGGCGCTGGCGGTCCGGCTCAGGGTCGGCGCCCTCGATGTCAGCCTGGGCGACGTGGTCGCCTTCGCCGTCACGCTCTGGCTTGCGGTCTGGGCGTCGCGGGCGCTGAAGTTTGCGCTGGACGAAGCGGTCCTTCCCGCCCTGGACGTGCCCCGGGGCAAGGCCGTGGCCGTGTCGACCACCGCCAAATACCTGGTGGTCGCGTTGGGCTTCTCGTTTGCGACGCTGGCGGGGGGGATGGAGGTGACGCGGTTCACGGTGCTCGCGGGAACGCTCGGCGTCGGGATTGGCTTCGGCCTGCAGAACGTGGTCAACAACTTCGTCTGCGGATTGATCTTGCTGTACGAGCAACCGGTGCAGGTGGGAGACGTCATCGAGCTCGGGCAGCTCAGCGGCGAGGTGCAGCGCATAGGGGTGCGCTCGAGCACGGTGCGCTCGTTCCAGGGCGCCGACGTGATCGTTCCCAACAGCAACTTCATCACGGCCGAGGTGATCAACTGGACGCGCAGCGACCGCAACCGCCGGGTGGAGATCTCGGTGGGCGTCGCGTACGGCAGCGAGCCGCAGCGCGTGCAGGAGCTGTTGCTCGCCACCGCCCGCACCCATCCCGGCATCGCCGCGGCGCCGGCGCCCCTGGTCCTGTTGACCGGGTTCGGCGAGAGCGCGCTCCAGTTCGAGTTGCGCTTCTGGACGGACGTCGACAACTGGGTGGCGACCGCCTCCGGCCTGCGCGCCGCCATCAACGACGCCCTGCCGCACGCAGGAATCAACATCCCCTTCCGGCAGCTCGACCTCTGGGTGCGCGCCGTGCCGCCGGTCGCGGACAAGTCCGCCGGCGCCAAGGCGATCGCTCCCATCGAGCCGCCAAAGCTCCGGCGCCGATGAGGCGCGCTGGAATCGAGAGGAGGCAACACATGTCCAAGGCGTCGACCCTGGCCGCTGCCGCCGTCTTCACGGCCTTGACCGTCCAGGCGCAGCAGAAGCCGGTGAGGCTCTCCATCGCCACCGGCGGGACGGGAGGCGTCTACTACCCGCTGGGCGGCGGGCTGGCCAACGTGCTCAGCAAGAGCCTGCCCGGGGTGGAGGCGACCGCCGAGGTGACCAGCGCCTCGGTGGACAACATCAAGCTGATCGGAGCGGGAAAGGCCGACCTGGCCTTCAGCCTGTCGGACACGGCCAGCGACGGCTTCAACGGCACCGGCAAGTTCAAGGAGAAAGTGCCGATCCGGTCGGTCGCGGTCCTGTACGCGAACAAGAGCCAGTGGGTGACGGTGGAAGGGCGCGGGATCGAGAAGATGCAGGACCTGAAGGGCAAGCGCATCTCGACGGGCGCGCCCGGGAGCGGGACCGAGACCATCGCGGTGCGCATCCTGGAGGCGTACGGGTTCGATCCCGACAAGGACGTGAAGCGCGAGAAGCTCTCGGTGGCGGAGTCGGTGAACGCGATCAAGGACAGGAAGATCGACGCCTTCTTCTGGTCGGGCGGCGTGCCCACCGGCGCGGTCACCGACCTGGCGGCCACTCCGGGAAACACCATCAAGCTGCTCGATCACAGCGAGGTGATCCCGAAGCTCGTGCAGAAGTACGGGTCGCTCTACGTGAAGGGCACGATTCCCGCGAAGTCCTATCCGGGGCAGACGAAGGACGCCCACGTGGCCGACGTCTGGAACGTCCTGGTCGTCCACGAGAAGATGGAGGAGAAGCTCGTCTACGACATCGTCAAGACCGTGTTCGAGAAGAAGGCCGACCTGGTCGCCGTGCATTCGGAGGCGGCCAACCTGGAATTGTCGACGCAGTACCAGGGAGGGTCGCCCATCCCGTTCCACCCGGGCGCGGTCCGCTACTTCGGCGAGAAGGGGCTGAGGCCGCGGTGATCAGAAGGCACTGGTACCGCTGGTTTCTCGTGACCGCGGCGCTGGTGGCGGCCGCTGCCCTGCGCCCGGTCACTGTGCTCGAGATCGAGAACGCCGCCCGCGGTCAAAAGACAACGATGGCGCTGCGCGAGGGCGAGCCGTTCTCCGTCACCTCGCAGCACTCGATGTACGATCGGCCCGTGACGGAGGAGTTCGTGGTCGAACCGGATCTGGACATCGCCCTGACCTCCGTCTCCAGCCCCAGCGCGGCGGTGCGCGAGTATCTCGGCCTGTCGGGTCCGGGCGAGCGCCAGGAGATGGAGCGCGAGATGAAGGAGATCGTCTTCCGGGTGGCCGCGGGGACGCCGCAGCGGTTGCTGCTCCGCGGAAGCGATCGGTCCTTCCTGGAGCTGGGCGACCACGGCGACCGGCTGGTGATGCGGGCGAACCGCGAGCCGGCCGCGCTCCACTGGATCGATTGGTTCCGGGCCTGCCTCCATCGCTCGTCGCCGGACGCGCGACGTCTCCGTTCATGACCTCGGGCGAGCCGCTGAGCGAGCCGCTCCCCGTCGTCGACGAGCGGGCCCGGCAGAAGGCCGAGGAGTTCATCGAGAAGGAGGAGGGCGCGGCCAGCCACTTCAAGGGCTGGACCGACGCCGTCCTGACCGCCATCGCGGTGGGGATGTCGCTGTTCCACCTCTACGCCGCGCAGGCGGTGATCCCGGCGCAGATCCTCCGGGCGATCCACGTCGCGTTCGTGCTCTTCCTCTGCTTCCTCCTCTTCCCCGCGGCGAAGCGGTTCCGCGACCGGATCCAGTGGTTCGACCTGGCCCTCGCGCTGCTCGGCGTCGCGACCATCGCGTACCTGCTCATCGACTTCGACGACTTCATCGAGCGCGCCGTCACGCCCAACCACTGGGACCTGTTCTTCGGGGTGGCGCTGATCCTGCTGGTGCTGGAGGCCACCCGCCGCACCTCCGGGTGGATCCTGATGCTGGTGGTGGTCGCCTTCATCGCCTACGCGTTCGCGGGTCCCTGGCTCCCGCGGCCCTGGACGCACCGCGGATACGACGTCGAGCGGCTGGTGGGCCACATGTACATGACGCTCGAGGGCATCTTCGGCACCGCCATCGACGTCTCGGCCACGTTCATCATCCTGTTCACCATCTACGGGGCGGTGCTGCAGTTCTCCGGCGCCGGGGAGTTCTTCATCGACTTCGCGCTGGCCGTCACCGGCGGCAGCCGCGCGGCGGCGGGCCGCACCATCGTGCTCTCCTCGTTCCTGCTCGGCGCTCCCTCGGGCAGCGGCGTGGCCACCACCGTGACCATCGGAGCCGTCGCCTGGCCCATGCTGTCAAAGGCCGGCTACGGAAAGAACGCCGCGGGCGGGCTGCTCGCCGCGGGAGGACTGGGCGCGATCATCTCGCCGCCGGTGCTCGGCGCTGCCGCGTTCCTGATCGCCGAGTTCCTGAAGATCTCCTACATGGACGTGATCTGGATGGCGACCATCCCGACCTGCCTCTACTACCTGGGGCTGTTCTTGATGGTCGAGCTGGACGCGCGGAAGCTGCACACGCGCGAGGTCCCGCTGCGCCCGCGCGAGAGCGTCTGGCAGATGGTGAAGGGGCGGGGGTTCCACTTCACCTCGCTGGTCGCGGTCGTCGTGTTCATGCTGCTCGGCTTCAGCGCGATCACGGCGGTATTCTGGGCGACGATCGCCGCGGCGGCGCTGTCCTTCCTGCGCCGGGACACGGCGCTCAGCTTCATCCCCGGGCCGGGGAAGCCCTTGGTCAAGACGCGGATGATCCAGGCCCTGCGGGCCGGCTCGGTGGGCGTTCTGGCGGTGGCGGCCACCTGCGCTGGCGCCGGAATCATCGTGGGCGTCGTGACGCTGACCGGCCTGGGGCTCAAGTTCAGCTCCATCGTGATCGACCTGGCCGGCGGAAATTTGTTGATGACCGCGGTCTTCACCGCGCTGGTGGTGTGGGTGGTGGGTCTCGCCGTCCCGGTCACCGCCAGCTACATCATCTGCGCCGTGATCGCGGCGCCGGCGCTGACCAAGCTGGGCGTCCCGGACTTCGCCGCGCACATGTTCATCTTCTATTACGCGGTGCTCTCGGAGGTGTCGCCGCCCACCGCGCTGTCGCCGTTCGCGGCGGCGGCGATCACGGGCGGAGACCCGTACCGGACCACGCTGCAGTCCTGGAAGTACACGCTGCCGGCTTTTCTGGTGCCGTTCGCGTTCGTGCTGGACCCCGCGGGCGTCGGGCTCTTGCTGAAGGGGAGCGCGGCCAACGCGGTGCAGGTCACCGTGACCGCGGCCATCGGCATCGCCGCGCTCGCCTGCGGCGTGCAGGGGTGGATGCTGCAGCGCACGAACTGGGTGGAGCGAGCGTTGCTGATCGGGGGAGGGATGCTGCTGATGGATTCGGCGCGCGGCAGCGATCTGGCGGGTCTTCTGCTCGTGGTCGTCGCGGCGGCCAGCCAGTTCTGGAAGAGACGCCGGGCCGCGAAGCAGGGTTAGGGTCCAAGCCGGGGTTGAGGTGTGCCTAGTGCAGCGTCGCTGCCGTCTCCGCCCCGCCGCTGCCATTCACCCGGGAGAACGAGAGCACGTCGTCAGACGCGCTCGCGTCCACCCGGATGGTGTCTCCGGGCCGGAAGTCGCCCTTCAGCACCTTGATCGCCAGCGGGTCGAGCACCAGCCGCTGCAGGGCGCGCTTCAACGGCCGCGCGCCGTACACCGGGTCGTACCCGGCCTTGCCCACCGCCAGCTTCGCGCGCTCGGTCAGCTCCAGGTTGAGCTGCTTGTCCGAGAGCAGCTTCGCCAGCCGCTTGAGCTGGATCTCCACGATCCGGGCCAGCTCCTCGCGCCCCAGGCTGTGGAACACGACGATCTCGTCGATGCGGTTGAGCAGCTCGGGCCGCAGCTCGGCGCGGATGGCCTCGCGGACCCGCTTCTCCTCGGTCTCCGTGTCTCCGCCCGTGACGTGCTGCGAGCCCAGGTTCGAGGTGAGGATGACCACGGCATTGCGGAAGTCCACCGTCCGCCCTTGGCCGTCGGTGAGGCGGCCGTCGTCGAGGACCTGGAGCAGCACGTTGAACACGTCCCGGTGCGCCTTCTCGATCTCGTCGAACAGGATCACCGTGTAGGGCCGGCGCCGCACCGCCTCGGTGAGCTGGCCGCCCTCGTCGTAGCCGACGTATCCCGGAGGCGCGCCGATCAGCCGCGCCACCGAGTGCTTCTCCATGTACTCGCTCATGTCGAGCCGGACCATCGCCTGCTCGTCGTCGAAGAGGAACTCGGCCAGCGCCCGGGCGAGCTCGGTCTTGCCCACGCCGGTCGGGCCGGCGAAGAGGAAGCTGCCGATGGGGCGGTTGGGATCCTGCAGCCCGCTGCGGGCGCGCCGGACCGCGTTGGAGACGGCGCGGACCGCCTCCTCCTGCCCGATCACGCGCTCGCGCAGCCGCTCCTCCATGTGGACGAGCTTCTGCATCTCGGCCTCCAACAGCTTGGAGACGGGGATGCCGGTCCACTTGGACACCACGTGCGCGATGTCCTCCGCGTCCACCTCTTCCTTGAGCATGCGCCGCTGCGCCTGCAGCTCGGAGAGCTTCTTGTTCTGCGCGTCGAGCTCCTTCTGCAGCGCGGGCAAGACGCCGTACTTCAGCTCCGCGGCCTTGCCCAGATCCCCCTTGCGCTCGGCCTCGGCCATCTGCTGGTGCGCGTCCTCGAGCTTCTGCTTCACCTCGCGGATGCTCTGGATGGCCTTCTTCTCGTTCTCCCAGTGCGCCCTGAGCCCGCTCATCTCCTCGTTGAGCCGGGCGATCTCGCGGGTGATCTCGTCGAGCCGGCCCTTGGAGAGCGCGTCGGTCTCCTTCTTGAGGGCCTGCTCCTCGATCTGGAGCTGCATCAGCTTGCGCCGGACCTCGTCCATCTCGGCGGGCATGGAGTCGATCTCCATGCGCAGCCGGGAGGCGGCCTCGTCGATCAGGTCGATGGCCTTGTCCGGCAGGAAGCGGTCGCTGATGTAGCGGTTCGACAAAGTCGCGGCGGCGACGATGGCGGTGTCCTGGATGCGCACGCCGTGGTGCAGCTCGTAGCGCTCCTTGAGGCCGCGCAGGATCGAAATGGTGTCCTCGACGCTCGGCTCCCCGACCGTCACCGGCTGGAAGCGCCGCTCGAGCGCCGGGTCCTTCTCGATGTACTTGCGGTACTCGTTGACGGTGGTCGCGCCGATGCAGTGGAGCTCGCCGCGGGCCAGCGCCGGCTTCAGCATGTTGCCGGCATCCATCGCGCCCTCGGCCGCGCCGGCGCCAACGATGGTGTGCAGCTCGTCGATGAAGAGGATCACCTGCCCCTCGGAGGCGGTGACCTCCTTGAGCACGGCCTTGAGCCGCTCCTCGAACTCGCCGCGGAACTTGGTGCCGGCGATCAGCTGGCCCAGGTCCAGCGCCACGATGCGCTTGTCCTTCAGTCCCTCAGGCACGTCGCCGTCCACCACGCGGCGGGCCAGGCCCTCCACGATGGCGGTCTTGCCCACGCCGGGGTCGCCGATCAGGACCGGGTTGTTCTTGGTGCGCCGGGAGAGGACCTGGATGACGCGCCGGATCTCCTCGTCGCGCCCGATCACCGGGTCCAGCTTGCCCTTGCGGGCGCGGTCGGTGAGGTCGATGGCGTACTTCTCGAGCGCGCGGTACTGCGACTCGGGATCGTTGGAGGTGATGCGCTGTGATCCGCGGACCGCGGTCAGGGCCTGCGCGATGCGGTCGCGGGTGGCCCCCACGCTCTTGAGCGCCTCGGCCGCTGCGCCGCGCTTCTCGGCGGCCAGCGCGAGCAGGATGTGCTCGGTCGAGACGTACTCGTCCTTCATCTTGCCGGCTTCGGCCTCGGCCGCGTCGAGCACTTTCAGCGTGCGCTGCGCGAGGTTGCCTCCCTCGCCGCCGTGCACCTGGGAAATCTTACGGAGCTCGTCCTCCAGCCGCTGCTGCACGAGCTTGGGCTCGGCGCCGACGCGCTGGAGCAGGGGAGGGACCAGCCCCTCCTGCTGCTCGAGCAAGGCAGCCAGAAGGTGCTCGGGCAGGATTTCCTGGTGATCGCGCTTGCGGGCGATCGCCTGGGACTCCTGCAAGGCCTCCTGCGCCTTGACCGTAAACTTGTCGAGTTTCATGGCCCCCAAAGTAACGCAGGAAGTCGAGCTGGCAAGGGCCGCGTGGGATCGCGTGCACCATGGATTTCCTCACATTTGACCTGTGTTTCGGACCTTGCGCTATGTTCCCCTGGCGCGCGGCGCCCAGGCGAGGGACAGACGGCCCATGCGTGATATCCCGCGGGCATGGACGATCTGGCGGCGCTGCTGAAGCAGGCGCGCACTGCATTGAAGGCCGGCGAGACGGAGACCGCCATCCGGCTCTACCGCCAGGCGCAGCCGCTCTCTCCGCGCGACCCCGAGATCCCTCACGAGCTGGGAATTGCGCTGGTCGAGAAAGGCGAAGTCGGCCTCGCCGCGTTCGCGCAGGGCCAGGCGCTTGCCCTTGATTCGGCACACATCGGCGCGCGGGCCCAGCGGGCCGCGGCGCTGGCGGCCCTCGGCGACGACGAGGGCGCCGCGCGCGATCTCCGTGAAGTCCTGCAGCGTCTCGGGCCGCAGCCGTCGCTCTCCGCACGGCTCTACTCGCTGGAGCAGGCGGCGAAGGATGCCGCGTCCCGCCGGCTGATCGGTTCCAATCCGGCTCGCCTCTCCGCAAGCCCCCTGATCGGTTCGGCGCTGGCGCGCAACATCTCGGATCCACTCTCGTTTCGCGCGCCGTTCGCGGAGCTCCACGCCGAGATCCACGACGGCAAGCTGTCCCGCCTGGACCTCGTCTTCGACTCCATGGATGCCTCCCTGGGCCGCAGCGACGTGAGCTACGGCGGGACTACCGAGGACGAGCACGGCCGCCGCGTCCCGCTCGACGAGTTCACCGCCGCCGGCATCGTTTTCCTCAGTGAGTCATTGGGGATCGAGACCCTCCGCGCCCGCCGGCTGCTCTCGTTCCTGCTCGCCGAAGAATGCGGTCTGGGCCCGCACCGGTTTGCCGGCGTCGACGTCGGCTGGACCATCTCCGGTTCGGACGGCACCCGCCGCTACGGGCTCTTCGCCGCGCTTTAATCAACCAAACCCTGTTTCGGACGATGGTCCTCTCTCGCGCTCCGCAGCGCGCGTGTGCTAGAGCGCGCACAGACGGAGCGTCCTCCGTCGAGGGCCTTGACATCATGCGCGCGCATCTCGGTCTATCGACGGCCCTGTCTTGCCTCGTCGCCTGCGGCAGCGGCACGAATCCATCTACCGGAGACGACCCGCTCACGGCGGCTTGCGGCCGGTCGGTTTCACGGATCGGCAATCTCATCGATGTGGCTCCGAGCGGAGGCGACGACACGCGCAGCCTCCAATGCGCGATCGACGCGGCCGTCGCCGCCGGCATTCCGATGTCAGTGCGCCTGGCGGCAGGGACGTTCCACACCGCCCAGCTCGTCGCCAGGGATCTCCACGGCCAGCTCATGGGACGCGGCATGTTGGACACGCTGATCACCACGACCGGCACGCCCATGCCCGTCGCGCCGGCGTGGTCGAAGGGCGCACCCGGCCCCGGCAACGCATGGCCATCGCTGATCGCATTCGTGGACGGCGACTTCCGCGTGTCGGATCTCGCGATCCGCGTCCCCGACGAGGCCCCGACCGCCGGGTGGTCCATCTCCGGCGGTCCCACGACCCGGGCGCTCGCGCATGCGATCGTAGTCGTCGGCACCTCGGCCCGCGCCGGCTTCGAGCGCGTGACCGTCGCCGGGAAGAACACGCCCTCCGATCCGATCTCCGGAAACAGCGTCCACGGCGCCGTCGTCTTCGCAGGGTTGATGCCCGGAGGCGCCCCGCTCGCAGGCGCGTTCGAGGTGCGATCCTCCAGCTTCGCCGAGGTCGCGGCGGGAGCGGCCGCCGAGAATCTCCGGAACGCGGTCGTCTCTTGGATCGCCAACGCGTCCGAGCGCACGCTCGTTTCCGCGCGGCTCGCTGGCCTCGAGGCAACCACCGTCGCGGTCGCGGCAAACCGCTTCCAGGACGGCGCCGCCGGAATCAAGGTCGAGGACGGCTGCGCTCCCGGCCAGCAGCTCTGCGGCTTGCGCGACACGCAGCTCGTCCTCGCCGGCAATCAGATCGACGGGCGCGACGGCATCGAGATCACCGCCACCTTCGGGGACGGCATGGGCTGCTTCGCGGTCGGCAACGACATCCAGGCCGACGCGGCGGACGGCGGCGTGTCGGTCTGGCTGGGGCCGGGGACCAAGGACTGCGTCGTGATCTCGCGGGCCCCGGTCAGGGACGAGGGCACCGCGAACCGCGTCATCGCGCTGCCATAGAATTCATCTCAAAAATTGAGCTCTGGATGTTCGTGCTCGAGCGTAGCCGCCATCCGGCCTTCGGCCGGCGCGGCTCGTCAGCTCTTTTTCTCCGGAGCCGGAGCGCCCTGCCGCTGCGAGACCTCCAAGAACAGCATCCGCAGGTCGAAGAGCATGTTCTCCAGGAAGCTGCCCTCCTCGGCAGTCAGGTTTCCGCGCGTCTTCTCCTGCAGCAGCGCGAGCAGGTCGATGCTCTGCTGCGCCATGGCCAGCTCGGGCTTGTCGCGCTTCTGCCCGGTGGTCGGGTCCGGCGCCTCGCTGAGATGCACGATGGCGCTCGATCCCAAGGACAGCACCAGGGCGTTGAAATCGAGGGTCGGGCCCTTCTTCTCGCCGGAGGACGCCATGTCTCACCCCAGATCGAACGCGAACTCCTGCAGGCGGTACCCGCGCTGCACCAGCAGCACCGCGCGCCCGCTCTTGCGGGCCTGCGCCAGCGCCTTCTCGAAGTCCTTCATCGTGTCCACTTCGGCGCTGTTCACCGCCAGCACCAGATCGCCGCGGCGCAGCCCGACGCGGGCCGCCGCGGAATTGCGGGCGACCGCCTCGACCGCCAGCACCGGCTTGCGCACGTTGTATCCGGCCTCGCGCGCTGCCGAGACCGACAGCTCGGTCACCGAAAGGCCGCTGCGCACTTGGAAGATCCCGTGCGCGCGCTCCGGCGTGAGCGGCGCCGCCGTGATCGGGACGTCCAGCTTCTGCTTGCCGCGCACGATGCCCAGGACCACCCGCGTTCCCAGGGGCACGTCCCGGAGCAAGAAGCGCAGCTCGTCCGCGTCCCGCACCGGCGAGCCCTCGACGCGGACCACGGCATCTCCCCTGCGCAACCCCGCTCCGGAAGCCGGCGAGCTCTCGTCGATGCTGGTGACCAGCGCGCCCGTCCTCGCTCCCAGCGCCTCGGCGGCCTCCTTGTCCAGCGACTCCGCATCGAAGCCCCACCAGGCATCCGCGAGTCCGCCGCTCTTCTGCAGCTCCTTGGCGACGCGCAGCGCCCGATCGATGGGGATGGCAAACCCGATCCCCTGGCCGTTGGCGAGCACGGCCGAGCAGACGCCGATCACGTTCCCGTCCGCGTTCAGGAGCGGGCCGCCCGAGTTGCCGGGGTTGATCGAGGCGTCGGTCTGGATGAAGTCGTAATAGCTGTGCCCCTCGGCGTGCACAGGCCGGTGCAGGGCCGAGACCACGCCCATGCTCACGCTCTGGTTGAGCCCGAACGGATTCCCGATCGCGATGGTCGGCTCGCCGAGCAACAGATCCGAGGACGTCCCGAGCGGGGCCGCAGGGAACTTCCGATCCGCCTGGATCTTGAGCACGGCCAGGTCCCCGCCCGGATCCGTCCCGACCACCCGGGCGATGAAGTCGGAGCCGTCCTCGAAGCTGACCTGGATGCGGCTCCCGCGCTCCACCACGTGATAGTTCGTGAGCACGTAGCCGCGCTCGTCGAAGACGAATCCCGAGCCCAGCGATGTCCGCACCTGGTCGCGCGCGCGCCCCAGCCCGAAGAAGAGCTGCCAGGGATCGTTCGCCGCGGGAGCGCGCACCACTTCCTCGGCGTTGATGTTCACCACCGCGGCGCGGGCGCGATCGACCGCCTGCACGAGCGGCGTACGGCGAGCGGCGCTCGGGCCGGTGGTCAGCGTCGCGAGAAGGAGGAGCGCGAACACTCAGCGGGTAGGGCCGAGCTCGCCGACGGAGGTGAACTCCGTTTCCACGGAGCCGGCATTCTCGGTCAGGTCCTCGAGGGACTTCAGATACTTCTGGTACTCCTTCTCCTCGAGAAGTCCCTTCTTGATGTATCGCTCCACCACGCGGCGGTCGAGGTACTGAATGGGGATTTCTTCCTTCTTCTCAGCCACTGCGCTCTCCGTTGTCTGGGGGCGCGCCTTCTAGCACACCCCTGCGTTATTGTCAGCCGGTGCCCCCCCTGCCTGCCGGGCTCTACGCCATCGTGGACGGCTCGGCTGGCCGTCCTCCGCTCGACCTTACGGGGGCCTTCGTCCGCGGGGGCGCCGCCGTCGTCCAACTCCGCCTCAAAGGTATAGGAGCAGGAGAGCTTCTAAAGGTTGCCCGGGAGGCGCGCAAGCTCTGTGCCGGCCGGGCTCTCCTGATCGTCAATGACCGGCCGGACGTGGCCCGCCTGGCCGAGGCGGACGGGGTGCACCTGGGGCAGGAGGATCTCCCCTGGCAGGCGGCGCGCGCCATCGTCGGTCCGCGGGCCCTGATCGGCGTCAGCACGCATTCCGACGCCGAGATCGACGCGGCGCAGGGCGCGGACTACGTCGGATTCGGACCCATCTTCCCCACCGCCTCCAAGCCGGGGGCACCTCTGCCGCCGCCCCACGGGCTGGACGGCTTGCGGCGGGCGGTGGCGCGGTCCAGGGCACCGGTCGTGGCCATCGGCGGCATCACCGCGGCGTCCGCTCCGGAAGTGGTCCAGGCCGGCGCCCGCTGCGTGGCGGCCATCGCGCAGCTCTGCAACGCCTCCGACCCGGAAGCGGCCGCGCGCGAAATGGCCGAGGCGTTCCAGCGATGAGGCCGGTCATCGGCATCACCCCGGACGTTGGAGAGACCACCGCGCGGCCCGGTCGTCCCGCCTTGCCCCGGTACGAGCTGAAGCAGGCCTACGCGGACGCGGTGCTCGCCGCGGGCGGCCTGCCCGTGGTGCTGCCGTACAGCGACGACGAGAACGCGCCACGGCAGGCGATCGATCTCTGCGACGGCCTGGTAGTTACGGGCGGCGCGTTCGACATCCCGCCCGAGCTCTACGGTGAGAAGGCAGGCCAGAAGCTGGGCCCGCTCAAGCGCGGCCGGACCGCCTGGGAGCAGCGCCTGCTGCGCGCGGCGCTGGCGGCCGACGTCCCTGTGCTCGGGATCTGCGGCGGCATGCAGCTCCTCGCCGTCGAGTTGGGCGGCGCGCTCTACCAGGACATCCTCCAGGAGATTCCCGGGGCGCTCGATCACGAGCAGAAGAACGACCCGCGGCAGCCGGGTCACCCCGCGAAGGTCGTCCCGGGAACCGCGCTCCAGGCCATTGTTGGATCTGACGGCCTGGAGGTGAACTCGACGCACCACCAGGCCGTGAAGGACCCGGGCCGCGCCAAGGTTTGTGCGCTGGCCCCCGACGGAGTGATCGAGGCCATCGAGCTCCCGGGAAGGTTCGCCCTGGGCGTGGAGTGGCATCCCGAGCTGCTGGCGGGCAGCGAGCATCTCGCCCTCTATCGGGCCCTGGTCGAGCGGGCGCGGCGATGAGCAAGCCTTGCGTGCTGGTGCTGGCCGGCCTGGACCCGAGCGGTGGGGCGGGCCTGCTGGCCGACGCCGAGGCCGTGCGCGCGGCAGGGGCGACCCCGCTCTGCGTGGCCACGGCCCTGACCGTCCAGACCACCCGCGCCGCGCGGCGGTTCAAGACCGTGGACCCAGGCCTGGTCGTCGAATCCGCGCAAGCGCTCCTCGAGGAAGAAGATGTCCGCGCAATCAAGATCGGCATGGTGGGCGACCGCGCGGTGGCCGTGGAGATCGCGGGGCTGCTGCAGGGCCGAAAGCGCCTTCCGCTGGTGGTGGACCCCGTCCTCGCGGCATCCAGCGGGGCGAAGCTGTTCGAGGGTTCCGTCACCTCTGCGCGCGACGCCTACCTCCGCCTCGCCGCCGGCGCCGTCCTGACCCCGAATCTCTCCGAGGCGGAGACCCTGCTCGGTGCGCGCCTGGACGACCCGATGCAGGCCGGAGCGCTGCTGGGCGAAGGGCCTGGCGCCGTGCTGCTCAAGGGCGGACACCTTGCCGGCGACCCGGTGGATTTCCTCTTCCAGCCCCTTGGCGTCGAGCAATTCCGCGCCCGGCGAATCCCGGCTTCGGCCCGCGGCACCGGGTGCCGGCTGGCGAGCGCGATCGCAGCCGGCCTGGCCCGGGGCCTCCCTCTCCGGGAGGCCGTTCTGGCAGCGCGGCAGCTCGTGCGCGACTACCTTCAAGCGCACCTTTCGGTTTGACGGCGCACACCGGCGCGCGTGTTAAACTCGGGGGAGGGAGAACTCCAATGCGCATGCGCAAGTACGCCCCGATTTTCATCCTGGCGATGGGCATGGCCGCCACCGGCTGCGGGTACAACCGCATCGTCTCCGAGTCGCAGGCGGTCGAGGCTGCCTGGAGTCAGGTGGAGAACCAGCTCCAGCGCCGCGCGGACCTGATCCCCAACCTGGTGGAGACCGTGAAGGGGTATGCCAAGCACGAGAAGGCGGTCTTCGACGAAATCGCCAACGCGCGCGCGGCGATGCTCGGGGCGTCCTCCCGCGCCGACAAGATCCAGTCGGCCAACCAGTTCGAGGGCGCGATCAGCAAGCTGATCTCCCTGAGCGAGGCCTACCCGCAGCTCAAGGCCGACGCGAACTTCCAGCGCCTGATGGACGAGCTGGCGGGAACCGAGAACCGGCTGGCGGTGGAACGAAAGCGGTACAACGAGGCCGTCCAGCAGTACAACACGGACATCCAGGGAATCCCCGGCGCCTGGTGGGCCAAGATCGGCGGGTTCCATTCCAAGGAGTACTTCAAGGCGGAGGCGGGCGCGAAGGCAGTTCCAAAGGTTTCGTTCCAGTAGAGGCGGCGATGCGCACGAGCGGAATCCTGACCATCGGCGGAGCTTTCGTGGCCATCCTGGGCGGGGCGTTCTCGCTGGTCATGCTGCGCGGGTTCACGGGGTTTGCCGATCTCTCGGGCCTGGTGGTGGGGCTGGTCATCCTGGGAGTCGGCGTGGGGATCGTGCTGGCGGGCCGCAAGCGGGCCCGATTCGAGCAGGAGACCGACGATCGGCACTTCTCGGAGGTGGCGTTGGCGCTGGCGAAGAAGAGCGGCGGCCAGGTCCAGGTGGAACAGGTGGCCAAGGCCAGCGGGCTCTCCCGCGACGAGGCGACCGCGCGGATGCGGCAGCTCACCGGCCGCGGATTGTTCGATCTCGACTTCGACGCCAACGGGCAGATGGTGTGGAAGCTCTCCCCTGACGCGGGCCGTGCCCAGCTCGCGGAGATTGCCGGCCGGAGCGGATGAGGCAACGGCGCGCCGCCGCGTTCACCGCGTTGGCGGCAGCGGCCGCATGCAGGCCCACGGCGAATGGCGGGTGCGCTCGCGACTCCGATTGCCGCACAGACGCGCTCTGCGCGCCCTGGTGGTCGGACGCGCTCGCCGCGGCCCCGCACCGCGGGGGCCGCATGCCCCTGAGATGGACCTGGCTCGTCCTGCTCGCGGTGGCCTGCGCGACGGCGAAGCCGCGGGGCGCGATCCTGGAGCCCGAGAGCAGCGCGGTGGCGGAGGGCGACTCGAGCGAGCCGCGTCGCTACGCGAGCGCGCGCGCCTACCGGCACTACCTGGACGCGCTGCTCGCGCGCAACTCCGACGACTTCGCCACCGCGGCCTCGGAGCTGCGCGAGGCGCTGCTCTACGACCCGGAGTCGCCGCACCTCCACTCGGTGCTCGCAGAAGTCCTGCTCAAGCAGGGCCGCCTCGCGGACGCCGAGGAGGAGCTGCAGATCGCGCTGGCGCTGGACCCCGGGCATGCGCCGGCGCGCATGGTGAGCGCCCGGATCGCCGCCGCACGGGGCAGGCTGGCGGAAGCGCGCGAGCACTTGAAGTCGGCCATCGAAGCGCAGCCGGACGACGGCGAGGCGTACCGCGAGCTGATCCGCCTGCTGCTGGCGTCGGGCGAAGGGGCGGAAGCGGAGGCGGTCGCGCAGCGGCTCACGGCGCGGCTTTCCGATGCGCAGAAGCGCGGCGGGGATGGCGACGATCTGGTGATCGCGGATCGGTTGCAAGACCAGAGCGCGGCGGCGTGGGTCGAGATCGGGCGCTTCTGGCTCCAGCACGGCGAGGACGACGCGGCGGGCCGCGCCTTCGTCGTGGCCCGCGGCGCGTCGCCCTCCGATCCGGAAGCGCTGACCGCGGAGGCGGCGTGGCTGGAATCGAGGCGCAAGTTCGGGGACGCGCGGGATCGATACCTGAAGCTGCTCTCGCAGCGCCCCGAGGCGCCCGACGTGCTGGCCTCGCTGGCGCGGGTGGCGATCGCGGAGGGCGACGTGGATTCGGTGGCTGCGCACGCGCGCAAGCTGCTGGCGCTGACCGCGAGTCTGGATCCGCGCGCCGGATCGGGCGGCGATCAGGAGGAGGAACGCCGCGATCTCGCCTCCGCCATCCTGCGCGTCGCGGTGACATTGCTGGGCGCGCATCGCAGCGCGGACGCGCAGGCGGCGCTCGACGGCGCGCTGCGCCTGTATCCCAACCACCCGGAGCTGTCGTTCTATCGCGCCGTGGCGGTGGTCCAGCGGGGGCATCCGCGGGAAGGGGCGCTCGCGTTCGAGTCGGTCGAGCGGCGCGCGGTGATCCGGGGGAAGGAACCGCCCTCGCCCTCGTTCCTCGGGTCGGACGTGGATGCCTTCATCCTGGACGCGCGCGTCCAGGCGGCGCTGGCGCGCGGCAAGGCCGGTGAGACGCACGAGTCGATGCGCAGGATGCGAGCGCTGTTCGCCGCCCATCCTGTGGAGGAAGAGGTGGCGCTGGCGCTGCTGGAGGCATTCGATCGCGCCGGCAAGGCCGACGAGGCGGAGAAGCTGCTCTCGGCCACGGCGCAGGAGCATCCCGACACGGACGGGCTGCTCTATGCGCTGGCCAACGCGCAGGATCGCGCCGGGCTGCACGCGGAGGCGCTGGCCACCATGCGCAAGGTGCTCGCCTCCCAGCCGCAGCACACCGGGGCGCTGAATTACATTGGATATACTTTGGTGGAACGCGGCCAGGCGTCGGATCTGCCGGAGGCGGAGCGGCTCCTCGCGCGCGCCGTCGCGCTGCGCCCCGACGACGGGGCCATCGCCGACTCGTACGGGTTCTGCCTCTTCAAGCTGGGGCGGCTGGCCGAGGCGGTCACGGAGCTGCGGCGCGCGGATCGGCTCTCGCCGGGCGACCCGGTGATCCTGAGCCACCTGGGCGACGCGCTGATCGCCGCCGGGCGCCGCGACGAAGCGCGCTCCGTGTTCCGCCGCGCGCTCGCGCCGCCAGCCGCGGGCCGCCGCGCGCGTTCCCTCGCCGACGCCCAGGCGATGATCGATCCGCGCGACCGCGCCGATCGCACGGAGGCCCGGGTCCGCGCCGAGATCGCGCAGAAATTGAAGTCGCTCGCGCCTTGACTGCGGGTCTTTGGCGTGGTCTTTCCCGGCGCGTCAGGGAGGCATCCGGATTGGCGGACGAGCGCATCGACGAGGGCTTCTTCAGCGCGCACGACGGCGTCCGGCTCTTCTTCCACACCGAGCGTGCCGCCACGCCGACCGGCCACGTCGCGGTCGTGCACGGATACGCGGAGCATCTGGGCCGCTACGTGGAGCTCACCCGTGCGCTGACCGCCGCGGGCTACACCGTTCACCTCTTCGACTGCCGCGGTCATGGGCAGAGCGGAGGCAAGCGCGCCCACGTGGACGCGTTCAAGGATTACCTCTCCGACCTGGAGGTCTTCCTCTCCCGGGTGAAGGAGCAGGCCGCCGCCGCGCCGGTGTTCCTGCTCGGCCACAGCGCCGGGGGACTGATCGCGGCGAGCTACCTGCTCAGCCATCCCGACGCCGTGCGCGGGGTGGTGCTGGCCTCGCCGTACTTCAGGCGCAAGCTGTACGTCCCCCCGCTGAAGATCCTGGCGGGCAAGCTGGTGGGCCGCGTCCTCCCCAGCCTGCCGATGAAGAACGCGCTCAAGCCCGAGCAGCTCACCCGCGACGTCCGCATCCAGAACGCCACCCGGTCCGATCCGCTCTACCAGCAGATCGCCACCCCGCGCTGGTTCAACGAAAGCAACGCGGCCCAGGAGATCGTCCTGCGCCGCGCCACCGAGTTCGTCACGCCTTTCCTGCTCCTCTTCGGCGGCGCGGACCCCATCGCCGATCCCGCGGGCGGCCGCGACTTCTTCGAGCACGCCACCTCGAAAGACAAGCAGCACAAGGTGTACGACGGGCTGCTCCACGAGCTCTTCCACGAGCCGGAGCGGGAGGCAGTGTTCAAGGACGTGGTGGGCTGGCTCGACGAGCGGGCGCGGGGAGCGTCGGCGCGGGCGGCGGGAGCGCGATGAGCGAGCGCAACCGTCTGCTCGAGCTGCTCACCCAGCTCGCGTACGAGAAGCGCAAGGTCACGCTCTCCTCGGGCAAGGAGAGCGACTTCTACATCGATACCAAGCAGGCCTCGCTCACCGCCGAGGGCCACTACCTGGTCGGGCGGCTGGTCCTGGCGGAGATCCGGGCGCACTTCCACGGAGCGCAGGCCGTGGGCGGGATGACCATGGGCGCCGACCCGATCGCGAGCGCCGTGTCGCTGACGAGTTGGCTGCAGGCCAGCCCGCTGCCGGGGTTCTACGTGCGCAAGGAGCCCAAGGGGCACGGCACCAACCAGTGGATCGAAGGGAAGAAAGGGCTCCCCTCGCCGGCCCAGGTGGTGGTGGTGGAAGACGTGGTGACCACGGGCGCTTCCACCTTGAGGGCGATCGAGCGTTGCCGGATCGAGGGCCTGCATGTCCTGGGAGTAGTGGCCCTGGTGGACCGCGAGGAGGGGGGCAAGGACGCCGTGGAGAAGGCGGGGGTCGAGCTGCGCTCGCTGTTCCGGCGGAGCGACTTCCCGTGAGGCGAGCGGTCGCGTTCGCCATGGTCGCGCTGGTCGCCACGGCTTGCCGCACGCTGCCGTTTCCCGATCCCGACCTGGAAGGGGAGTACGGGCTCGCCCTGAAGAAGTGGACCCGCAAGGTCGCCCTCTACAACGGCCTGGAGACGCGCGCGTTCGTGCGCGTGGTCTATCTCTCCCCCGAGTTCGTCGCCGCGCAGGCGCTGCAGATCTCGCAGATGCGCGCCGAGATGCCGGACAAGGCGGCCGGAACCCTGGCGAAGATGCGCGAGGAGTACCGGCAGCCCAGCTTCTTCGCGGTGGTGTACACGCCGGACAAGACCGCCAACGACTGGAACGAGCCCAACTCGGTGTGGAGGATCGCCCTGAACCTGGGCCTCGGGGAGGTGGCGCCGGAAAAGTTCCAGCGCTTCGAGGTTCCGTTCAACGCGGAGCTGAAGGTGCTGTATCCGTACCTGGACGAGTACTCCGTGGCATATCTGGTGAAGTTCCCGGACCCGGTCTTGCCACCCTCGACTCCCGCGGCCGCGAAGCCGTCGTTGGAGCACTTCACCCCGACGGAGGCCGTGATGACCGCGGCCGGAGCGCTGGGGAAGATGCGGTTCCGCTGGCGCCTGGACGGCAGTCCGGAGACGCCGGCAGAGGCGGATCCGGAACCGCCTCTGCCGCCAAACACCACTCCGAAGTAGGTCCAGGCGCGAGCCTCAACGAGGCCACGCGGAGGGAGCTGGCTTCCCCCGCACCAGCACCGTGTCTCGCGGCGCCGTCTGGCCGGGCCAGGAGAGCGTGTAGTGCAAACCCCGGCTCTCTTTCCGCTCCTGCGCGCAGGCGACGATCAGGCGCGCCAGCTCGGCCAGGTTGCGCAGCTCGAGCAGGTCGCGGTCGACCAGGTAGCCCCAGTAGTACTCGTGGATCTCGCCGACCAGGTTGTCGAGACGCCGCTCCGCGCGCGCGAGCCGCTTGTCGGTGCGCACGATGCCGACGTAGTTCCACATCAGCTGGCGGATCTCGTCCCAGTTCTGCTTTACGATCACGCCCTCGTCGGAGGGCACGGCGCGGCCCGGATCCCACTCGGGCACGGCGGGCACGCGCCCCGATTCCGCCGCGATCCCGCGCACCGTCTCGGCCGCCCGATGGCCGAAAACCAGCCCTTCGAGCAGCGAGTTGGAGGCGAGCCGGTTCGCCCCGTGCAGGCCGGTGCAGGCGACCTCTCCGATCGCGAGCAGACCAGGAAGCGTGGTGCGCCCCTGGAGATCCGTGCAGACGCCGCCGCAGACGTAGTGCGCCGCGGGCACGACCGGGATGGGCGAGACGGCCATGTCGATGCCGAAGGCGAGGCAGGTCGTATAGATGTGCGGGAAGTGCTCGACGAGGAAGCCCTTCCCGAGGTGCGTCATGTCGAGGAAGGCGCAGTCGTCGCCGCGCCGCTTCAGCTCGCTGTCGATGCTGCGCGCCACCACGTCGCGGGGCGCCAGCTCCTTGCGCGGATCGTAGCGCTCCATGAAGGCGTCGCCGGCGCGGTTGCGCAGGATGCCGCCCTCGCCGCGCAGCGCCTCGCTGATCAGGAAGCTCTTCGCCTGCGGATGGTAGAGGCAGGTCGGGTGGAACTGGATGAACTCGAGGTTCGCGATCGCGGCGCCCGCGCGGTGGGCCATGGCGAGCCCGTCGCCCGTCGCCACGTCGGGATTGGAGGTGTAGAGGTAGACCTTGCCCGCCCCGCCGGTGGCGAGCACCACCGCTTTGGCGACGAAGGCGTGCACCTTGGAGGAGCGCGTCTCGAGCGCGTACGCCCCGAGCACGCGCTCCGAAGATCCTCCCAGGCGCGAAGCGAGGATCAGGTCGATCGCGTGGTGGTCCTCGAAGAACTTCACGCCGGCGCGCGCCGCGGCGTCGAGCAGCGTCCGCTCCACCTCCATGCCGGTGAGATCGGCGGCGTGCACCACCCGGCGCTGCGAATGTCCGCCCTCGCGGGTCAGGTGGTAGCCGAACGGCGACGAGTCCCGCGTGAAGTCGGCGCCCCATTCGATCAATTCGCGCACGCGCGCGGGACCCTCGGTGACGGTGACGCGCACGGCCTCTTCGCGGCACAGGCCCGCGCCGGCTTCCAATGTGTCGCGGATGTGCTGGTCGAAGCTGTCCTGCGGACCGAAAACCGCGGCGATTCCACCCTGGGCGTAAGCGGTGTTTGTTTCGGAACGGCTGCGCTTGGCGAGCAGGGCGACGGACCCATGCCTGGCCGCCTGCAGTGCGAAGGAAAGTCCTGCGATTCCGGACCCGAGCACGAGGTAGTCGAACTGATGACGCATGTGCGATAAATAGCAGAAAGCGGGCGCGTGAAGATTTGCCCCCCGGGATGGCAAGGGGTTATCGTTCCACTTTGAATATGAGCCGTTTTTTCCTCGCCATCGCGCTCCTTGCGCTTCCAGCCGCAGCCCGCCCGCCGCTGCACACCTGGACCGACAAGGAGGGAGTCCTCCACGTCGAGGACGTCCCGCCGCCGCCCAGCAAGGCGGCGCCACGCAAGGGGAAGCCGGCGCAGGTGAACGTCCCGGCGCAGAAGAAGGGCGAGCGCTGGTGGGAGCGGCGGTCGGACGCGCCGCCGGACGAGATCGACAAGGCGGCCGCCAGGTACAAGATTCCAGCGGAGTTGGTGCGGGCGGTGATCTGGGCGGAGAGCGCCGGCGACGGCGGCGCCATCTCCAGCGCTGGCGCCATCGGCCTGATGCAGCTCATGCCGCGCACCGCCGGCGAGATGTACGTGGAGGACCCGGTCGATCCCGCCCAGAACATCATGGGCGGCACGCGTTACCTGCGCTGGCTGGCCAACCAGTTCAACGGTGACATGATGTTGACCTTGGCCGCGTACAACGCGGGTCCGGACGCGGTCCGCAAGTACGGCGGGATCCCGCCGTTCGAGGAGACGCGCGAGTACGTGAGGCGCGTGATCGCGTACTACCAGCAGCTCCGGGCACAGCGGAAGGTCGCCAAGCAGCAGCCGAAGGGCGCGCCAGGGAGCGTCGTCGCCGAGGCCGAGGCCGGGAAGTGATCGATCCGCGCAGCCGCCCAGCGGAGCGCCCCATCTTCGACGAGGACGATTCGGACCTCGCCGACAACCAGGAATTCGATCGTGCGCTCTCGACGGGCAACGAGCTGCTCAACCAGGGCAACCCGACCGACGCGCGCATCGCGCTGGAGAAGTCGCTGCGCTACAAGCCGCGCAACCAGCGCGCGCGGAACCTTTTGGGGTTGTCGCTGTTCAAGCTGGGCGAGCTGCCGCGCGCGGAGGAGATCTACCGGTCGCTGATCGAGGACCATCCCGCCGACCCGACATTGCGCGTGAACCTCGGGCTGGTCTTCTTGAAGCAGAACGCTTCGGCCGACGCGGTGCGCTGCTTCGAGACCGCGCTCGATCTCTCCCCCGAACACCAGAAGGCGCAGAACTACCTGGGGCTGGCACTCTCGCAGAAGGGCGAGCTGGCGCGGGCGCGGGAGTGGTTCCTGAAGGCCGGCAACGACGCGATGGCCGACCGGATGGGGCAGGCGCTGCAGCAGAGCCCGCTGCGCGCGGTCGCGGACGGTGCGTCGGAGGTGCTGAAGGAAGAGAAGCCGTTCACGGCGGCCACCGAGGAGCACGCGGGGACGGTCCCCCCGGCCGTGGAGAAGAAGGGGGATACGCTCGAGACGGCGCGCCCGAAAGGCTTGGACGCGGCCCTGCAGGCGCGAGAGGGAGCGCAGTGGGTCGCGACGGCTCCCGGTTTGGCGGCGGGTCCGCCGGTCGCGCCCGAGGTTGCGCGCACGGCTGCGGGTCCGGTGGTGGCCAATGCTCCCGAGCCTTCGGCCCCTCCCCCCGCGCCGGCCGAGGTGCCCGAGCCTACGGTGGAGCCGGCGCCGTCGATGTCGCAGTACACCTCGGCGCGGCGCCTCTCCATGCCCGAGGCGACCGGCGGCTTCGCCATCGGGCCCACCGAAGTGTTGATCCACGTCCGCGGAGAGATGCTCACGCGCCTGGACGGCCTGGTGGCCTCCTGGGGATCGGTGACCATGAAGCCGGAGCTGAAGCGGTTCCGGGGGAAGGCCACCGACAAGCCGTTTGGAGAAGGTCCCCGGCGGATGCTGCGCGCGAGCGGGGAAGGGCGATACGTGATCTCGCGCGAGGGCCGCCAGTTCACGGCGCTCGAGCTCGACGACGAGCCGGCCTACTTCCGCGAAGAGGTGCTGTTCGCGTTCGAGGAGTCGGTGCTGTTCGAGAACGGACGGGTGCCGTCGAAGAGCGGAAACGACCTGCACCTCGTGCACCTGCGCGGCCGCGGGAAGATCCTGCTCGCCACCCACGGCGCGCCCCGCGCGGTCGAGCTGCGCAAGGGCGAGCCCCTGCGGATCCCGATGGACCAGCTCGTCGGCTGGCAAGGCCCGCTGATCCAACCTCGACTGGTCGCGATCGTGGAGGAGGCTCCGGACCTGGGCGTGGCGCTGGAGCTGGCCGGCGAGGGACGCGCGCTGGTGGACGTCCTGCCGGGTCGGTGAAACCGGTGAAGATGACGCGCCGCGAGCGCCTGCGCGACGAGCTCTTGAACGCGCCCAATCTGATGACGCTGGGGCGGATCGCGCTGATCCCCCTGTTCTTGTACTTGCTTGCCTACGAGAACCGCCGGAACAGCTTCATCGCCGCGGCGATCTACGCGGTCTGCGCGCTGACGGACTGGATGGACGGCTGGCTGGCGCGGATCTCGAACAAGGTGACCACGCTGGGGAAGTTCCTCGACCCGCTGGCGGACAAGGTGATCGTGATCTCCGCGCTGGCGATGCTGGTGAAGCTCGGGCGTGTTCCGGTGTGGGTGGTGGTGGTGATCATCACCCGCGAGTTCCTGATCTCGGGCGTGCGGACCATCGCGGCGGCGGAAGGGCTGGAGATCTCGGCGTCGCAAGGCGGGAAGTGGAAGACCTCGCTGCAACTCTGCGGGATCATCTGTCTGATGCTGCACTACCACTATGCGATCGACTACGGATTCCGCACCGTGCTGACGGACTTTCATTCGGTCGGCAGCATGCTTTTGTACCTCTCGCTGGTGCCGTCGATCGCATCGGCGATCGACTATGTGCGCGCGTTCTACACGCTTGACACGGGGGAACAGCGAGGCTAATCCAGCCTGCGTTTCGCGGAACTAGCTCAGCTGGTAGAGCGTCGCCTTGCCAAGGCGAAGGTCGCCGGTTCGAACCCGGTGTTCCGCTCCAAATCGCCCGGATTCCGCGTAGTTAGCGGCTCCGGGCGTTTTCATGTTCTTCGCCTTTCAAGGCGACGCCCCCGGTTCACAACGGTTGCGCTGAGTTGGCGGTTCTTCGAAGGAACCGGCCCATGGTCGGCCTTGTCCGACGCCATTCACCGGCGGTTCTGGAACAAGGATGGAACATCTGCGATGCGCTTTTGGTCGTCGCTTCGTCAGGTCGTAGGCCTCGTCCGGCCAAGCCGAAACCATACGCGACTTGCGTACGTACGCAAGTCGCGTATAATCGACCGGTGAAGGCGCTCTTCGTCGAGTTGCCGCCGTTCGAACGGCACCGGGCGGACTATCTCGACGACGAGGGTTTTTCCGGATTGCAAGGCGAACTGATGACCAACCCCGATGCCGGCGATCTCATGAAGGGCACGGGCGGTCTGCGAAAGGGTGCGCTACGGTGATCCGCGTCGGGGAAAGGGCAAACGCGGAGGCCTGCGTGTCATCTACTACTGGTGGGAAGCAGGAAGCCAGTTCTGGCTCTTCACGTTGTACGACAAGGACGAGATGAGCGATCTCACTCCAGGCCAGCGGAAAATGCTCAAGGCGATGCTCCACGCCGAAATCGCCTCCCGGAGATCTCGATGAAGCCTGTCCGAAAGCGCAAGACGAAGGGCGCGACGCGTCGCAACCTGTTTGGCGAACTGACCGAGGGCATGACGGCGCTCGCCGAGGCCCGCGAGGGCAAGCGTACGCTGAGGACGCACCATCTGGAATTCAAGCCTCCACCTGAACTCAGTGCCGACGATCTGATTCGGGTTCGGAAGAGACTGCACCTTTCGCGCGCGCTCTTCGCGAATTTCCTTCGGACCAAGTCGCGAACGCTGGAGAACTGGGAACAGGGACGTGCCCGGCCGAACGCACAAGCAGTTCTGCTGATCAGCCTGGTGAACAAGTTTCCGGACATGGTGGAGCGGCTCTCGAAAGTCTGACCAGCAGGGCCATTGGCCTTTGCCGCTGTCAGGGTTTGTAGCGAAGCGCTCCAATCAGCGCAGCCAGTGCCGGAGGCGTCTGCTGCTGGCTGGGGTGATAGAGATAGTAGCCGGGAAAAGCAGGGCACCACCTCTCCAAGATCCGCGTGAGCCGTCCAGCCTTGAGATCGGCTACCACCTCATTCTCGTAGACGAACGCGAGACCTTGGCCCGCCAGGGCTGCCTCCCGGATCAGGTCGGTGTTGTTGAATACCAAGGGACCGTCCACGCGAACGGCGAAGGGCTTTCCTTTCTCCTCGAAGTCCCAGGCGTAGAGCCCACCTGACCTGACCTGCCGGTAGTTGATGCAGCGGTGGCTCGAGAGCTCGCGGGGTGTTCGGGGCACTGGATGGTTGGCGAAATACGATGAGGCGCCGACGACTGCCATGCGGATGTCCGGCCCAATCCGGACTGCGATCATGTCCTTCTCTACGAGGTCGCCAAAGCGGATACCGGCGTCGAGGCGGTTCGCGACGATGTCGGTCATTGCGTCGTCGACCAGCGTCTCTACCCGGATTTCAGAGAATCGGATACTTATCCGAAGCACAAGTTCTCGAAACGTCGAGGTCGCACCACCAAGTGTTTTTCGCATCCGGTCGCTCGGCCGTGGAATCGACGAGCGTTCGGAAGTGAAAGGAATTCACGTTCGCGTCGGCAATCGATCACCAGAGAATTCGCCTCAACGACGGCTGCGCAACGAACCCGGCAGTTCTCTGTCGTGTCTTCATGCAGCTGTGACGCACGGAGCGGCGCACTCCCGCCGCGGTATCGATGGCGAGCGGTGAGGCACCACTCTTGATGGTCACGGCGTCTAGTTCGTCCCCGGTGCCGCCGCGTTCTGCGCGTGCAGCTTTTCGGCGTCGGCGCGTAATTTCTTCACGTTGTCCAACTCGTTCAGCACGTCCGGATTGTTGGACATCGTGAATGCCTTGTTGATGAGATCGACGGCTTTGTCGTACTGGCCGCTGTATTCGTAAGCCAAGCCGAGATTCCAGTAGCATTTCGCTACCTGCCCGCTCTTGAGCTTCGTATTTTTCTCAGCCTCCTGTGCTGCCGCATTGAAGATGTCGATGGCCTTCGCCCATTCGCCGCGCTTCGCCCAGACGATGCCGGTTTCGAACTGCGCTATGTCGCCATCCGTCTGGAAACGAGCCTCGACCACTACCTGATATGGCGCGATCGACTTCATGAACGCCGCTATTACCTGCTCGCGCGCTTTCTTCTCCAGCGCCGGCCGGTCGATGGGCGACGCGGGCTCGTCGGTGCCGGTGTTGGTGTCGGAGGCGGTGTCCTCGAGGTTTTTCGTCACCTTGAGCTGGCCGGTGCTGACGTCCACGACCTTGAGGTGCGCGACCACGCGGAACTCACCGGTAATGGAGTTACAAACGTGCTGCTTTTTGTCGAAGAGCACCGAGCATTTTTCGCGCTTCTTCGACTCCTTGTACGTGTCCTGTACCTCACCGAAGATCAGCGCGCCGGCGGTGATGACTTTGCCCAGTTTCGAGACGCTCCCCTCCGCCGCGAGATCGGTCGCACCCAGCTTCTGCTCGCGCAGAATTCCGTCGAGATGGCTGCGGTCCACGACCTGGAAACGGTTGGTGGCTACCAGCGCTTCCTCCAGCATTCCGGTCATGGGATGAAGACGGCTCGGGTCTACCGACCACCAGTAGTAGTGGGTGTGCTGGTTGTATTCGGTGAGGCCGCCGATCGCGATGCTCTGGTAGCCCGCCATGTTGACCTCGGCGGGTTTCATCATCGGCACCTTCACCGCGACCGTTCCGCAGGCCGACGCGAGCGTGCAGCCGAGTGCGAATCCCATTCGCCAGCGCAATTTGCATTCGTTCATTGTTTGATCCTCCGGGCTGGTGGCGTTTCAGTGATGAATCACAATGTCCCCGCTGCGCGTCGCTTCGCCGCCCGGATAACCGAGGAAGAAGTCGGTATGCAGCAATGTTCCGTCGCCGCCGGTTGCCGTGAGCGCCAGCGTGAGAGTCTGGCTCTGGCCTGCGGTCAAGGTCAGCGGCTGCCAATCGCAGAGGCGCCCGTCAACGGAGCTGAAGAGTCCAGGGCAGTTTGCCGGTGCACCGCCGAGCGTGACGTGGTTGAAATTCGCCAAGGTAAGCTCGGAAACGGCGATGCCGGTCAATGTCGTCGCGCCGTTGTTGGTGATTCGCAGCGTGTACGTCGCGACTCCGTTCGGGGCGACGGGATTGGGAGCCTGCGAAATCGCGAGGGTGACCGGCGATGCGGTCTGCACTTCGGCGGCAGCGGCTGCCCGCACGAGGCTGGCGTTCCCGCTGAATGCTTCGGCGTCGGCGATGAGCAGGTCTCCAGAAGGAACGTCAGCCGGGACGTTTGCTTCCAAGGAGAATGCCAAGGTGCTGCCTGGACCCAGCGAGCCGAAGCTCCATCGCACGATGCCGCCGCTCTCGCTGCCGCCGCTCGAGGCCGAGACGAACGACGCGTCCGCCGGTAGCGCGACCGTCAGCTCACCGTCGCCGGCAGCGGGGATTGCCGCCACCGTCGGATTGGAAAGCACGACCGAATAGATCACGTTGTCTCCCGGCAGTACCGGATCGTGGTCGCCCTCGATGCGCAACGACGGCCCGGCGGCGGCCAGGATTGGGAGGTCGAAGCCGCGGTTCAGCAGCCCCCCGGGGTATGCGACGTAGACGTCGTTGTGCAGCATCGCGCCGGGGTGCGCAGAGACCCCTCTGTTCACCAGGACCGTGGCCGTCTTCCCTGCGCCGATCGACGAGATCGGAATCGAGCAGAGTCGCTGGTCCACCGAGCTGAACACGCCGCCGCAGCCGCTCGAGCCTGTCGAACCCGGTACGGTCGCGCCGCTGTAGTTCGTCATTGCAAGGTCCGAGAGGACCAGACCGCTCAAGGTCGTCGAGCCCAGATTCGTGATTCGATATTCGTACGTGACGATGTCGCCGGAGAGCACCGGGTCGGCGTTGACCGCCAGTCCCAGCCTCAGCGGGAGCGCTGCTATTACTGCGCTGCTTGTCTGCGCCCGTTGGACGAGCTGGTTTCCGTCGAACAGCTGCGCGGTGCCCCGCAGTGCGGTCGCCGGCGCCAGCGCCCCTAGCGAGACCTTGTAGACGTAGCGCTGGTTCCCGCCTGGAGCCACCGAGCCGAAGCTCCAAGAGACGAGGCCGTTCGCTGCAGTGCCGCTGTTGTTGGCCGAGACGAAAGTGGTCCCGGCAGGGATCGCGGCCGTGAGCATTCCGGTTCCGCTCGCCGGCAGCGCCTGGCTGGCCACATTACCGAGCGCGATCTCGTAGGTGAGCAGGTCGCCGGCGAGGACCGGATCGTGGTCCTCTTCGATATGAAGGTTGAGTCCCGCGCTCTGCGCGATGTTCACGTCGATTCCCTGCGTGACCGTCCCTCCGGAGAACGAGACCGTCACGTCCGAATGGAGCTGTGCGCCGGCAGTGCCGGAGATGACCCGATCGACGAGCAGCGTCGCCGTCTGGCCGGCGGGCAACGACGAGATCGTTTGCGAGCAGAGGCGCTGATCGACCGAGCTGAAGACACCGCCGCAGCCGCCGACCCCAGGGATCACCGCGCCGTTGAAGTTCATGAAGGCGAGGTCGGCGACAATCACGTTGCTCAGGTTGGTCGCGCCCAGGTTGCTGACCCGGTACTCGTACGTGACGATGTCGCCGGAGAGCGCGGGGTCCGTATTGGCGGAGACGGTCAGGCTCACGGGCGACGATGGCCGTATCTCCGTGCTGGTCTGGGCGCGGACGATCGGGGCGCTTCCGTCGAGGAGTTGCGCCGTCACCGGCAGCATTGTCGCCGGGCTCAGCCCTCCGTTGACGGCGACGGTGTACGAGAGACGCCGCACCGCGTGGGGATCGACCGAGCCGACGTTCCAGGTCACCAGCCCCCCCGCGAACGCGCCTCCGTTGCTCGCCGAGACGAAGGTGGCGTTGGCTGGAAGGCTCGCTGTCACGAAGCCGCTGCCGCTCGCGGGCAAAGCCTGGCTGGCGACGTTCCCGAGGATCACCTGATAGGTGAGCGCATCCCCGGGCAGCGCAGGATCGTGATCTTCGTCGATGCGGAGCGAGAGGGCGGCGCTCGGCTGGATCGCGACGTCGATGGCGCGCGTCAGCAGGCCTCCCGGGAAGGAGACCGAGACGTCGTTGTGCAGCAGCGCACCGGCGCTTCCCGAAATCTGCCGTGACACGACCATGGTCCCGGTCTGTCCCGCGGGGATAGTCGAGAAGTTCAACGTGCAAAGTCGTTGATCCACCGAACTGAAAACGCCGCCGCAGCCGCCATGGCCAGGGACGACCGTCCCGCTGAAGTTGGTCAGCGCCAGATCGGTGAGCACGACGCCGCTGATGCTGGAGGAGCCCTGGTTGCTGATGCGGTACTCGTAAGTGACGTAGTCGCCCGAGACGGCCGGGTCTGAGTTGGTGGATACGGTCAGCGCGAGCGGAATTGATGCGCGGACTTCCGTGCTCGCTTCGGCGCGGACCTCGACCTCGTCGCCATCGAGCACTTGCGCGACTGCCGGAAGAATCGTCTCCGCAGCCGTGCCGGGACCGACCGCCACCGTGTACGAGTAGCGCCGCACCGATTTGGGATCGACCGAACCGAGGTTCCAGGTCACGACGCCGTTCGCGAAGGAACCGCCGCCAGTGGCCGAGACGAATGTGGTTCCGGCGGGAACCGTCGCGGTCACGAACCCGCTGCCGCTCGCGGGCAAGGCCTGGCTCGCGACGTTGCCCACGATCACTTGATAGATAAGCGCGTCGCCCGGCAGGACCGGATCGTGGTCCTCGTCGATGCGCAGGGAAAGGCCCGCGGACGCCTCGATCGCGACGTCGACGCCGCGCGTGAGCATGCCGCCGGAGAACGAGACGGAGATGTCGTTGTGCAGGGTCGCGCCGGCGCTTCCCGAGATCTGCCGCGACACCCCCACGGTCACTGTCTGGCCGGCGGGAATCGCCGAGATGTTCAACGTGCACAGCCGCTGGTCGACCGAGCTGTACACGCCGCCGCATCCGCCGATTCCGGGGACGACCGCGCCGGCGAAGTTGGCGAGCGCGAGATCGGTGAGCACGACGCCGGTGACGCTGGATGAGCCTGGATTGCTGATGCGGTACTCCCAGGTGATGTGGTCGCCGGACACGGCCGGATCGGCGTTGGCGGAGACGGTGAGTCCGAGGGGAATCGCGGCGCGGACTTCGGTGCTGGTCTCGGCGCGCACTTCCACCTCGTCGCCGTGGAGGAGCTGGGCGGTCGCGGGAAGAACCGTGGCGGCGACAAGTCCGCTCGCGACGCTGACCGTGTACGAAAGCCGTCGAACCGACTTCGGATCGACGGCGCCGAGGGTCCAGGTGACGATTCCGCTGGCGAAGGTCCCGCCGTTGCTGGCCGAGACGAAAGTGGCTCCAGCTGGAACGCTGGCGGTGACGAATCCATTGCCGCTCGCGGGCAAGGCCTGGCTCGCGACGTTGCCGACGATCAGTTGATAGGTGAGCGCATCGCCCGGTAGGACGGGATCGTGGTCTTCGTCGATGCGCAGCGAAAGACCCGCGGACGGTTCGATCGCGACATTCACTCCCCGTGAAAGCGTTCCACTCGAGAACGACATCAGCACCTCGTTGTGGAGCAAGGCGCCCGAGCTTCCCGATATCTGCCGGGACGTCACCAGCGTCAGCGTCTGGCCTGCCCCGATCGACGAGATGGTGAACTTGCAGAGCCGCTGGTCTACCGAGCTGAAGATGCCGCCGCACCCGCCGCTGCCGGGAACGACGGCGGCGGAGTAGTTCGTCATGGCGATGTCGGTGAGGGTGACGTTGTTCAGCGCGGTGCTGCCCGTGTTGCTGATTCGATATTCATAGTTGAGAAGGTCCCCCGAGACCGCCGGATTCGCGTTCGTCGAGACGGCGAGCGCGAGCGGCGACGCGGACTGCACTTCAGTGGCCGTCGAAGCCTGCGCGATCGCGGCGCCCTGGTCGACGACTTGAGCCACGGCGGGCAGCATGGTCGCATCGGCGAGAGCCCCGACACTGAGGGTGAAGAAGAACCGGCGCACCGACCCGGTGTCGACGAAGCCGAAGTCCCACTCGATGCCCCCGTTCGCGAAGGTGCCGCCGTTCGAGGCCGACACGAAGCTGGTCCCGGCAGGGATGGCGACGACGAGGGTGCCCCCGTCGTCCACCGGCAGCGCTTGCGCCGCGGTGTTAGCGACAATCACTTCGTAGCTGAGCGTTCCGTTGGCTGCGACGGGGTTCTCGTCTTCGGTCATGCTCACCGTGAGCGTCGTCGGGGCGATCGGCACGTCGATGCCTTGCGTGAACAAACCCGACCCGGCGGTGACTGTGATGTCGCTGTGGATGGTCGAGCCGCTCGATCCAGAGGCGACGAGCGCGACGCCCAGCGCCTGGCTCTTGCCCGGAGCGACGCTGAACGCGGGAAACGAGCAAGTCTTCGAGGAGCAGCTTCCGGTTCCCGCGACGATCGCAGCGGAAGAGAAGTTGGTCTGGGTAACGTCGCTGACGGTGACCCCGGATACCGTCGTCGACCCGTGGTTCGAGACCAACATGCGGTACGTCACGATGCCGCCCGACGCGACCGGCTGCGGATTCGCGATCACCGTCAGCTCGAGGGCGTGTTGAACCGTGATCGGGATGGTGACGCTTCCCGACTTCGGCGGAATCCCGTCGTCGGTGACCGTCACCATCAAGCTGTCGGAGCCGAAGAAGCCCGTGGCGGGTGTGTACGTCACGAGTCCGCCAGTGCTGACGCCGGCCGTTCCATGCTGCGGCATCGTCGAAATCGAATAGCCATGCGTCTGCCCCGAGTCGGGATCGTTGGCCGCGACCTGCGAAGTGCCCGACGGCGGGTCGGCGATCACGATCGGAGGCGCGGACGGCACCGGTGGATGGTTGACAATCACGTGCAGCGTCGCGTTCGAGCTGGAGACCGCGCCGAGCGCATTGCGCACCGATACCGAGAAGGTCGAGCCATCGTCGGCTGCGGTCACCGGGCTCGTCGTGTAGCTGGCCGAGGTCGCGCCGTCGATGGCCGTGCCGTTGTTCTCGGACCAGTGATACGCCAGCGGCGCGGTGCCGATGGCCGTGACCGTGAACGTCGCCGTGTGCGTCTCGTTCACGGTCGCGTCGTGTGGCTGCGTCGTGATTCGCGGCGCGAAGTTGACCGTGAGCCGCGCATTCGCGCTGGTGGTCGAAGCGCCACCGACGCTGTTGCTCACGACGACCGAGTAGACCCCTCCGTCATCGGCGAACGTCGTGACGGGCGTCGTGTACGAAGCCAAGGTGGCGCCCGCGATTGCCGTTCCGTTCTTGTGCCATTGGTAGCTGATCGGGACGGAGCTGGTGGCGACCACGCTGAACACCGCGGGTTGACCCTCATTGACAGTGGTCGCGGATGGCTGCTGCGTAATGTGAGGAGCCGCCGGCGAGACGTGCAGCGTCGCGGCGATGCTGGTCGCGCTGCTCACCGAATTGGTGACCACCGCATCGAACTGCGCTCCGTCATCAGTGAAAGCCGCCGCGTTGATGGTGTAAGAGGCGCCGGTGGCGCCGGCGATTTCCGTTCCGCCCCGCCGCCACTGATACGAGAGCGTCCTGAATCCCGACGCCGTCACGCTGAAGGTCGCCGATTGTCCCTCGATCACCGATTTATCCGCCGGCTGCGCGGTGATTCGCGGCCGTGCGTGGACATGCAACAGCGCAGGTCCGGCGGCGACGTGTCCACCGCCGTTGGAGACCACGACGGCAAAAGTCGACCCCTCATCGGCGGCAATCGTTGCGGCGGTCGTGAAGGTCGACCCGGTCGCGCCGGCGATGGCCACTGCGTTCCTGCTCCATTGATATTCGAGCCCGCTGCCGGTGGCGACGACGGTGAAGGTCGCCGGCTGTCCCTCGTTCACCGTCGCGTCTTGTGGCGGGGTGGTGATCTGCGGGGCTTGCTGCACGACGGAGAGCATCGCCGAGTGGCTCGTCACCGATCCTTCGGCGTTGGTCACCGAGACGCTGAAGAGCGCGCCGTCGTCGGCAGCCGCCACCTGCGCCAGCGCATAGCTGCTCGACGTCGCGCCGGAAATGTTCGCGCCGCCGCGCATCCACTGGTACGCGAGCGGCGCGCTGCCCTTCGCCACCACCGAGAAAGTGGCCGGCAATCCCTCGCTCACCGTCACGTTCGCCGGCTGCGTGACGATCGATGGCGCAACCGGGTGCACCGTCAGCGTTGCATCGGAACTGACGACCGACCCGGCCGAATTCGCCGCCACCACCGAGAATTTCGTTCCGTTGTCCGCGAGCGTTGCTGCGACCAGCGTATAGCTCGAGGAGGTCGCCCCGGCGATGTCGGCGCCGTTCTTCCTCCATTGGAACGCGGGCGACGTGCCGGCGACCGTTACGCTGAAGCTGGCATGCTGCCCGTCGTCCACGGTCTGGTTCGAAGGCTGGGTCGAGATGGAAGGCGGAGTCACCGGGCCCGATCCGCCGCCACCTTTGCCCCCGCCGCAGGCAAGGGACAGAAGAAGCGCGGGGATGATCTGCCCCGCACGACGATTCGCAGTTCGCATGACCGGTTTCCCTCCGGGCAGACCGTTGCCCCGATCCGCCATGCGAGAAAACGCGACCGAAGCTGTCGCGAAACTTCGTGACAGTTCTTGCCAAGGTTTTGCGCATGGCTGCGTGAAGACCTCTTTCGATCGGGGCTGGAGTGATCACTTCCACCAATACGCTCGCGGTTCCGTTCGACGTCATCGAGATCGTCTTTCCCCCTAATCCGCAACCGGCGGCCGCGCTCGCCTTGTTGCCGCGACTTTCGCGTGTTAGCGTTTTCCGCTACGCCCTCGGGGAGGGGTTGTGTCCAACGGAAACGCCGACGAGCGCGAGGAATTCGATCGCGTCTACGACGCTGCCTACGACCGGTTGAGACGCCTGGCATCCGCGATCCGCCGCGGGGCCGGGGCGACCGATCTCAGCGCGACCACGCTCGTGAACGAGGCGTGGATCCGGCTCAAGGAGTCTCCGTACGTGGCACGGCTGTCGAAGGTCCGATTCGGCCAGATTGCCGCACGCGCGATGCGCCAGGTCCTCGTCGATTCGGCGAGGAGGCAGCTCGCGCAGAAGCGCGGCGGGCGCGACTCGCCCAACGTGACCCTCGACGAGGAGCTGACGCGCGAGTTCGCCCAGGGACCCGAGCAGCTCCTCGAGCTGGACGCCGCGCTCGAGAAGCTGATGCAGCTCTCCGAACGCCAGGCGTGGGGCGTCATCTATCGCTTCTTCGGCGGCCTGACGGTCACCGAGACGGCGGACGCGCTCGGGGTGTCCGAGTCGGTCGTGCACCGGGACTGGCGGATGGCCAAGGCGTGGCTGAAGCAGACGCTGCAGCCGGGGAAGTGACGGTTCCGTGGAGAGCCCCCGCTGGCAGCGCGTCCAGGACCTGTTCCATTCGCTGGCGGATCTGCTGCCCTCGCAGCAGCGCGCCTCGCTGGAAAAGGAAGAGCGCGCGCTGGCGGCGGAGGTGCAAGCCCTGCTCGACGCCGACGCCAGCAGTTCCGCGTCACCGATCGACCGTAGCGTCGCCGAAGTGGCGGCAGGGATCATCGGCCGCGAAGGCCCGAACGCGCTCGCGGCTCTCGATGCGTATCGCGTCGAGCGCGTGCTGGGCGAGGGTGGCATGGGCGTCGTCTATCTCGCGCAGCGAAAGGACTTCGGCCGCCAGGTCGCGCTCAAAGTGCTGCGCGACGCCTTCTTGTCTCCCTCGCGCCGCGAGCGGTTCGCAGCCGAGCAGCGGATGCTCGCGCAGCTCGATCACCCCTCGATTGCGCGACTGTACGACTCTGGCATCACTCCCGACGGCACGCCGTACTTCGAGATGGAGTACGTCGACGGAAAGCCGCTTTGCGAATGGTGCCGAAAGCGCGCGACGGCCCTTCCGCAGCGGCTGGCGCTGTTTCGCGCGCTCTGCGAAGCGGTGAACTTCGCGCACTCGCACGCGGTGGTGCACCGCGATCTCAAGCCCTCCAACGTGCTGGTGAAGAGCGACGGCACGCTGCGGCTGCTCGACTTCGGCATCGCCAAGCAGCTCGAGCCGGACGCCGATTCGGTCACCCGGACGCAGTTCCGCATGCTGACTCCCGCGTACGCCGCGCCCGAGCAGTTTCGCGGCGGACGCACCGGAATCCGCACCGACGTCTATTCGCTGGGCGTCGTGCTGTACGAGCTGATCGCCGACGCGCCGCCGTTCGATCTCTCGGGCTGCACGCCGGCGGAGGCGGAGCGACGGGTCCACGAGGAGACGCCGTCGCTCCCGTCGGCGCGGGCGAAGGACCGCTGGCCGTCGATGGCGTGGTCCGATCTCGACGTGCTGGTGCTGAAGGCGATGCACCGCGATCCGGAGCGCCGGTACGCCTCGGTGGAGGCGCTGCTCCGCGACGTCGATCACTTCCTGCGCGGCGAGCCGCTCGAGGCGCGCCCCGATCGCTTCGCCTATCGGCTGGGGAAGTTCATCGCGCGCAACCGGCCGCGCGTGTTGGCCGGCACCGCCGCGTCGATGGCGCTGCTGGTGGCGGCGGTCTTCTTCACCGTGCGGCTGGCGCGCGCGCGCGACGCCGCTCTCGCCGAGGCGGCGCGCGCCCAGCACGTGCAGGCGTTCCTACAGGACCTGCTAGAGGGCGGCGACCGCGAGGCTGGGCCGGCGGCGGAGCTCAGGGTTGTGACGCTGCTCGAGCGGGGCGCCAAGGAGGCGGATACGCTCGCCGCCGAGCCGGCGATGCAGGCCGACCTCTTCGCGACTCTCGGCGTCATGTACTCCCGCCTCGGCCGCCTCGACCGCGCCGGCCCGCTCCTCGAGCGCGCGCTCGACCGCCACCGGGCGCTGCGCGGACCGCAGGACGCGACAGTGGTGGCCGACCTCGCCTCGCTCGCCCGCATCCGGCTCGCCGAGGCGCGCGTCGCCGACTCCGAACGCCTCGCGCGCGAGGCGGTCGCGGTGGCGCGCCACGCGCTGCCCGCGGGCCATCCCGCCCTCTCCGACGCGCTCGCCGCCCTCGGCGCGGTGCTCGCCGACGAGAACGAGCTCGACGCCGCCGCAAAGGCGCTGGACGAGGCGGTCGCGCTGCGCTCGCGCCCCGGCGTCTCGCCGCTCGACCTCGCTGGCGCCCTGGCCCAGCTCGCCGACGTCCGCTTCGCCGCCGGCCGCTACGACGAGGCGGCCGCGCTGAACGAACGCACCATCGCGCTCTACCGGGCCCAACTCGGGCCGCGCCACCCGCGCGTCGCCGATCGCATCTTCGCCGTGACGGGAATCAGCGGCTTCGCCGGCAAGGGCCTCGAGGCCGACCTGGACGTCGCGAAGGACGCGCTCGCGATGCTGCGCGAGTGGCACGGCCCCGAGCACCCGCGCGTGGCCGCCGCGCTGAATGACCTCGGCGTCGGCGTCGCCGGGCTCCGGCGGTACGACGAGGCGGAGCCGCTCCTGCGCGAGGCGATCGCCATTCAGGAGAGGGCGTACGGGAAGCTGCACCCGACCGTGGGCTCCACGGCGCATGCGCTCGCGGGGGTGTGCTCGGCTCGCGGGCGCCATGACGAGGCCACCGCCTTCGCGCGCCAATCGCGCGACATCTTTCGCGCCGCCTACGGCGAGCGCCACCCGCTCTACGCCTCGGGCCTGCTCGCCTACGCGAAGGTGCTCCTGGCCGCCGGCGAGCCGGCGCAGGCGGAGGCGCCCGCGCGCGAGGCGTACGCCATTTTCAGCGCGGTCCTGCCGGCGGACCACCGCGACGTCGCCATCTCGCGCGAGCGGCTCGGCCTCGTCCTGCTCCGCCAGCGGCGCTACGCCGAGGCGGAGCCGATTCTCCTCGCCGCGCTGGCGTCGTACGAGAAGTTCACCGGCTACCAGCGCACGCTGCACGTGAGCGAGACGCTCGAGCA
>DASQAS010000033.1:0-27556 GCA_035635635.1 Myxococcales bacterium
GCGGTCCTTCTCCTGGAAGAAGGCCTTCTGGGCGGTGAAGACGGCCTTGAGATTTGCCTTCGCCTCGCTCTGCTTCGACCGCGCCTGGAACTTGATGAAGTTCGGGATCGCGATCGCCGCGAGGATGCCGATGATCGCCACCACGATCATCAGCTCGATGAGGGTGAAGCCTTTTTGAATGATGCGCATGTGGGTGACGCTCCTGTTTGAAAAAGTCGGGAACGCAACAACTTCAAGCAAGAGCTAGGCCTTTGAAATATATCGCAATAAATACAGATATTCTATGACCAAGGTCTTAGACATCGGCGGACGGAATCCGTCTGCGATTGACAAATTGCGGCACCGACAACCGTCATGTGATCGTGGGTGGTTTCAGGCCATGCGCAGCCTGGAGACATCCTCCCACATCCGGCGCTGCTCCGCTCCGCTCATCAGATCGGCTCCCGTGCGCGCGCGTTGAACGCTGCGGAGGTGCCGCATGCGCCGCACGCTCGCGCTCTTCGCCGTTGCCCTGGCCTCGCTCGCAGCAGCCGCCATGGCTGCCTTCATCCGGCCGTCTTCGCCCCATCAAGTCCCCTACACGGCGGCCGGCGCGCGCGGGCTGCGGATGCAGGCGATGCTCGAGAGGCTGCATCTCCCCGAGGACCGCGCCACCAGCGCGTATCTCCAGATCGACCTGATCGCGGACGCCGCCGCCGACCGCCGCCAGCGGGTGCCGGTGAACGCGGTGCTGATCCTCGACCGGTCCGGCTCGATGTCGGGACCGAAGATCGGGCGCGCCCGCGAGGCCGCCGCCGCGCTGGTCCAGGCTCTGGGACCCGAGGATCGGCTCGCCATCGTGGAGTTCTCCAGCGAGGCCTCCGTCCTCCTCGACTCCACGCCGATGACGGCCGGGGACCGCTCCCGTGCGCTCGGTGCGGTGGCCGGGCTGCATGCCATGGGCGGAACGAACCTGAGCGCCGCGTTCGAGCTCGCTGCCCCGCAGCTCACCCGCGGCCGGGGCGGCGGCCGCGTCGACAAGGTGTTCCTGGCCTCCGACGGCCAGGCCAACGAAGGCATCTCCGACCGCCCCGGGCTGTTGCGGCTGGCGCAGAGCCTGTTCGCGAACGCGTCGCTCTCGACCTTCGGCATCGGCGACGACTACGACGAGGACCTGATGTCCGCCCTGGCATCGCAGGCCGGAGGCCGGGCGCGCTATGTGGACTCGCCGCAGATCCTTCCCGGCGCTTTCCGGGCCGAGCTGGGCCGCGCGGCGGCGATGGTCGCCCGGGACGTCCGCGTTCGCGTGACCGGCCTGGGCGGAGTCTCGGTGGAGCGCGTGATCGGGTATCAGCCCGACGCCGGATGGGTGCGCCTGCTGGACTTTGCGGCCGGCGAGGAGCGCCGGGTCCTGGTGAAGCTGGCGATTCCCCCCGGGCGCGGGCTCTCGGAGATCGCATCGGTGGACCTCTCGTTCACCGCGGCCGCCGGAGAGGCGCAGCAGGCGAGGACGGTGGCGCGCGCGACCTTCACCTCCGACCCCGGCCTGCTGGCGCAGGCGCCCACGGAGGCGGCGACGACCGGAGCCAGCGCCGAGATGGCCGAGCTTGCCGGGCAGGCGGCGCGCGATCAGGAGAACGGGCGCCGCCGGGAAGCGCGGTCCCGGCTCGATGCGCTGCGCCGGATCTCCGAGCGGACGGCGCGGGCGGTCCCCGCGAGCTCCGGGCACTTCGAGCAGCTGAGCGCCGAATACCAGAGCTCCGTAGTGGACATCAACGCGCCCGGCGATGCCGCCAGCAAGAAGCTCAAGGCGAGGACCTTCGACGCGATCAACGCTCCCGTCTCCGGCTGGTGACGCCCATGGACGTCCGGTTCGAGGATCACGGGGCTTTCCAACGCGCGGCGCTGCTGGCCGCGGCGGGCGGGGCGGCGCTGGGCCTGACAGGCTCGCTTCCGCTGGCGGCGGCGGGCAGCGCGGTGGCCCTTTGCCTGGCGTACCGCGCGGTGCCCTGGCGCTGGAGGATTCTCGCGGCCGTCGCCTGCGCCGCGGGCGCGGCGGTGTGGGCGATCGCGCCGCAGGCGTGGTCGGCTCCCGCCTGCGGAGCCATGCTGGCGATCTCGCTGGCGGCGATCAGGGCCGACGCGCTCCAGCGCGCCCATGCGCCTCCGCTCCCGGACGCGGCCCTCGCGGTGGCCATGCTCGCGGGCAGCGGCGCGCTGTTCGCGGCCTCGGTGCTGTTGCCCGGCCTCACGGCCGCGCTCGCCGCCTTCGTTCCACAGATCGCCGCGGCCGGGGTCGGCGGCGCGGTGCTCGGGCTCTGGACGGCGGTCGCCTCGGCTCCGCTGCATCTGCGCCTCGGCGGCTAAATGCCAGTCATTTAAGCGACAGACGTTGACGCTGTCGTCCTACGTTGTCGTGATCGTGGACGGCGACGGCGACGCAGACCTGTTCGTCTCGGTGCGCTTGACTGAGCAGCATAGCGGCTACGTTTTGAGATGCGCTCTAGCGTAGTACGCTCGGCGGATGACGGATGCCTGGAAGCCCGCGCAGTACGAGCGGTTCCGCGACGAGCGCGCCCAGCCCTTCCGGGATCTCGCCGCGCTGGTCGAGCCGCGGCCCGGGATGCGGATCTTCGATCTGGGCTGCGGCACCGGCGAGCTGACCGCCGAGCTGCACCAGAGCTTGAAGGCGCGCGAGACCGTCGGGATCGACAGCTCCGCCGCGATGCTCGCGCGGGTTCCGCAGGTCCCCGGGCTCCGGTTCGAGCAGCAGGACATCAACTCCTTCGCTCCGGAGGAGAAGGCCGACCTGATCTTCAGCAACGCGGCGCTGCACTGGGTCCCCGACCACGGGCCGCTCTTTGCGCGCCTGACGACGGCGCTCGCGCCCGGCGGCCAGCTCGCAGTGCAGATGCCGATGACCGACGACCACCTGACGCACCGGACCGCCTCGGAGCTGGCCCGGTCGCCCATGTTCCGCCGCCTCCTCGGCGGCTACCAGGGACGCCCACCCCTGCCGGAGCCGGAGCGGTACGCGAGCTGGCTGCATCGCCTCGGCCATGCGCGGCAGCACGTCCGCGTCGTCGTGTACACGCACCTGCTCGGATCGCGCGAGGAGGTGCTCGAGTGGGTGCGGGGAGCGATGCTCACCGACTACCAGAAGCGGCTTCCACCGCAGGACTGGACGCGCTTTCTCGAGCGGTACCGGCAGCTCCTGATCCCCCAGCTCGACGACGAGCGGCCCTACTTCTACACGTACCCTCGGATCCTCATCTGGGGCGCGCTTCCGGCGGGGGGGTCCACCGCGCCGTCACACGGCTGACGCCGGCGCCAGGACCCGACCGCGCGCTCCCGCGGAAGCTCAGTTCATCTGCAACCACGCGAGCTTGAGCGCGAGAAGCCGGTGCCGCCAGTCCGGTCAAATTACATATTTCGCGGCGGCCGGCGCATGGAAAATACCGTCGGCTCGGAACAATCGATTATCCGTAAAAATGAATACCGATGCTTTAAGTCCGGTGCGCCCGCGATCGCCGTTTGTCAAAGGGGTCGCGTCTTCGAATGAGCCTACGGAAATCTGCCATTCGACATACCCGATAAGGTTAGATGTGCGATGATCGAGCACCGTCCAAATGACCGGCAGCCGGCCTCGGGAAGTTCTGACGGGATCTGCAAAATGCCGTTCTGCTGTCTGGAAAATGCCGATCCTCATGGAGCCCGCTCGGGCCGCCGGGTTGCGGGGGGGCATTATGCGAAATTTGCAAATACGGCATATAGGGCGGTTATCGATCGTTTGACAGTCTCGCCGCCCCTGCGATAAGTCGCGCACCGGTCGGACCGCTGCGCGTGTGAAGGTACCGGCCATTTGCATTACACAAGGGGGAACGGAGGGGTATTCCGATGCGTGCAGTGTGCTCGGCATTATTCGGCTCGTATATCCTCGCACTTTGCATGCTCTTCGCCACCGGAGCTTCCGGGTTCGGGGGCGGGGGCTCCTTCAACGCCCGGGATCCCGGGCCGCGCGGCGGACCGGCGAACGCGGGAGATCCGATGAGCGGCCTCTCCGCGGACGAGATCGCCTTCTTCTTCGAAGCGCAGGAAGTCTTCGGGGAGGTCGACTCGGTCTCCGGCGCGGTGGCGGGTGAAGAGGGGAGCGGTCTCGGGCCCACCTTCAACGCGAACAGCTGCGCCTCCTGCCACGCCCAGCCGGCCGTGGGCGGCACCAGCCCGCACCCCAGGCTCGGGCAGGTGCAGACGCCGAACCCGCAGATCTTCTTCGGCGCCCTGGACCGTGTGCCGGGCAAGGAGCAGCCGACCCCGTCGTTCATCCGGGCGGACGGCCCGGTCCGGGAGGCGCGCTTCATCAAGAACCCGGACGGGAGCTTCGATGGCGGCGTGCACGGGCTCTTCACCATCGCCGGCCGCGTCGACGCGCCGGCGAGCTGCACGCTCGCACCGCCCGACTTCGACGCCCAGCTGAACAACGACAACGTGATCTTCCGGATCCCGACGCCCACCTTCGGGCTCGGCCTGGTGGAGAACACCACCGACCGGGCGCTGCGGAACAACCTGGCCAGCACGGCTTCGGGCCGGAGGGACTTCGGCATCGGCGGCGAGTTCAACACCAACGGCAACGACGGGACCATCACCCGCTTCGGCTGGAAGGCGCAGAACAAGTCGCTGCTGATCTTCGCGGGCGAGGCCTACAACGTGGAGCAAGGGGTGAGCAACGAGCTGTTCACGCAGGAGCGCTCGGCCTCCAGTTCCTGCCGCGCGAACCCCACGCCGGAGGATCACAGCCACCTGTACAGCGAGGCGGGCTCGCTGACCGGGACCGTCACCGAGATGTCGGGCGACGCGGTCAGCTTCGCCAACTTCATGCGCCTGCTCGCCCCCCCCACGCCCACCACCGACAGCCCCTCGGAGCTGAACGGCCAGAAGCTCTTCAGCGCCATCGGCTGCGCCCTCTGCCACTCGCCGACGCTCACCAGCAGCCAGTCGATCTTCACGGGGCAGGGCTTCGTGACCTACCACCCGTACAGCGACTTCGCGCTGCACCACATGGGACAGGACCTGGCGGACTTCGTCAGCCAGGGTGGAGCGGGACCGGACCAGTTCCGCACCGCGCCCCTGTGGGGCGTCGGCCAGCGGATCTTCTTCCTCCATGACGGCCGGGCCAATCCGGACAACGGCGGGCTGCTCAAGGCCATCTACGAGCACTACAGCCACAACTCGAGATGCGGCTTCAACCAGGACTTCACCAGCGATGGCGTCGCCTGCGATTCGGAGGCGAACCGCACAATCGTGAAGTTCGACAACCTGAGCGAGAGCGACCAACAGGACATCCTGAACTTCTTGCGCTCGCTGTAGCGGGGGATGGGGCCGCGGGTGATGCTGGCCGCGGTCCCCGTCTTGCCCAGGAGAAGGATGCGCCCGCCCGACTTCCATCTCGCCTGCCTCGTGGTCCTCGTCGTCGCGCCCTCGGTCTCGGCCGCAAACCTCTGCGAGCCGACCTCGGAGATCGAGCGCGCGATCGGCGAGGTCCTCGCGCCGCTGCCGCAGGACGCTCCCCTCGAGGATCGGCTGGAGGCGCTGCGCACGCTGCGTACGCGGTTCGAGCGCGACCTCTTCGTCCATCTCCGCTACCAGGACGAGGTCTTCGAGCGCGGGATCGAAGGCCAACTCCGGGAGATGCTCGAGGAGTACCTGCTCCTGCGCGCAGGGCATGAGGGCGACGCTTTCTACCTGTACCTCGCGGGCCGCGCCTTCGAGGGGCGGGGAACGAAACGCGCCGTCGCCATGATGGAGCAGGTGCTGGCCATCGACCCGGACTTCGCGCCGGCCCACCGGACGCTGGCGGAGATCTACGGGAGCAAGGCCTTCCGCGATCCGCGCAAGGAGCGCGACGCGCGCCGCAAGCTCGCCGCCGCCTGCCCGACCAGCGTGATCGCACGCCGTCCCGCGCCGCTTCCTCCGCAAAGCACATTCTTCACGCGCTTGCGGGAGAGCCGGCTGACGCCGGAGCAGGAGGCGGCCATCCCCGCCGAGGTCCAGAAGGCGCTGCTGCAGGACGAATGGAGGGCGCTGCGCATCCGCCTCTTCGACTGGTACGAACCCCCCGAGCAGCGCCGGACGTTGCACGCCATGCAGGCGGAGTACTGGCAGGCCTGGAGCGTACTGGTGCGGCATTACCGGAGGACCGGACGGCAGGACGAGGCCGACAAGCTCCTCGCCGAGATGGAGGGCCGGCTGCTGCGGCTGCAGCGAAGCCGCCGCGGAACCACGTTCCCGCTCGCCGCGAGGACCGTCCTCGGCCTCTACGCCGAGGGCAAGCAGCCGGAGAACCTGCGCGCCGTCCTGGCCCGCCTGAAGCGGTCGCTGGACGAGCACCCTGACCCGAAGCGGGCGTCGGAGCTGGCCAAGGTCCAGGCCGCCTTCGTGGCGAAGCTGTGAAATGTCCAAAGCTTGGGGCTTGAGGGGTCTCCGCCGTTCGTCGCAGTGACGTGCAAATACCAGCCAAAAAAAAACAGCGGGCGCCGTGAGGCGCCCGCCAGTGTTCCCATCCGTTGTGCGAGCCAGTTGCCGGGACCGAAGCAGATCGAAGCTGCGGGGAAACAAGAACGATCGCGCGAGTATCACGGGTGTACGGTTGCAGACAAGCCCCCGCGTCCGGTGCAGGCGTGGCGGAAACGGCCCGATCGCTCAAGGTCCCTGGATTTTCTAGCGGATTCCGGACATCCGGGCGCGCGCCTCGGCGAGAGCCTTGTGGATCTCCTGCAGCGCGTTACGGCTCTGCGCCGCCGCCTCCGCGTCCGCGTGCGCGGCCAGCAGCTCCTCCGCCAGCCGCTCCCGCTCCGCGCGCGCCGACAGCAGATCGCCGCGCGCCGCGTCGCGCTCGGCCACGCGGGCGTGGAGCTCCGCGGTCAACCGCTGCAGCGCATCGCGCGCCTGGGCCACTTCGGCACGGGCGGTCTGGGCGTCATTCGCAGCGGCCGCAGACTTCGCCTTCTCTTCGCGCAGCTCGCGGGAGACGCGCGCGGCCTGCGCGAGGGCGCCGTCGCGCTCGGCCTCGAGCAGCTCGAGATCGGCGCGCAGCGCGCGCAGCTCGGAGGCGCGCTTGTCCAGGTCGCCGGCGAGTCGGACGGATTCCGCGCGCTGGTCGCGCGATTCGTCAGCGGCCTGGCGGAGCGCGGCGAGCGCGGCGTCGAGGTCGGCCTTGAGGCGCGCGTTCGCTTCGGCAGCGCGGGTGAGGTCGGCGGTCAGCTCGAGGGCGAGGTCGGTGACTTCGGTGACGGAGGGCCCGGGAGCCCGGCGCGGGGTGCGCCTCGCGGGTTCGGGTTCGGGTCCAGGTTCGGGTCGGCGTTCGGTTTTCGCGTCTGCGACTTCGGCGGCCGGTGCGACTGCGATGCGCGCCACGGGTGCCGAGGGCTCGGGATCGGGTGGAGCGGGGACTTCCGTGATCGCCGCGCGCACCCGCTCCTCCGCGGCCACGTGCTCCGCCTCGGCCACCTGCTCGTCCAGCGCGCGCCCCAGGCGCACGCGCGGGCGGACCTTCGGGACGTTCTCTTCGAAGCCGCGCTTCATGCGCTCTCCACCGCCTTCAGCCGCACCGGGGCGCCGACGCGCGCCTGCACTTCGTCGAGCACCGCCTGGATGTCCTGCGCGCCCTTGCTCTCCGAGTCGTAGGCGAAGATGGGGATCCCTTCGCTCGAGGCCTGGGCGAACTTGGTGCACTGGCGGATCACCTGCTTGAGCAGGAACTCCGGGTAGTGCTTGGTCAGCGCTTCCTTCGCCTCCTTCGCGATCTTGTAGGTCGCGTTGTAGGCGTTGATCACGATGAAGATGTGATCGAGCACGTGCTCCAGGTCCTCCTCCAGCCCCTGCACCGTCTCGAAGAGGAGCTTGAGCCCATGGAAGGAGAGGAAGTCCGGCAGCACCGGGACGAACAGGTCGTGCGCGGCCATCAGCGCGTTCAGGTTGAGCAGCCCGAAGGAGGGCGGCGCGTCCAGGACCGCGTAGTCGTACGTTCCCTCCGCCTCCTTGAGCACGTTGCGCAGGCGGAACTCGCGCGCCGCCAGCGGCATCAGCGAGAGGTCGATGGTGCTCATGGTGAGGTTCGAAGGCACCAGGTCCAGCCCTGGCATTCCCGTCTTCGCGATCACCGTCTCCAGCGGCGTCTTCTTGATGATCGCGTCGAAGAGCGTCTTCTCCGCTTCCTCGCCCTGCACGCCGAGGCACTTGCTGGCGTGGCCCTGGGAGTCGAGGTCGATCACCAGCACCCGGTGGCCCATCTCGGCGAGCCGGAAGGCATAGCTGGTGGACACCGAGGTCTTGCCGGTGCCGCCCTTGAAGTTGAGGAAGAGCTGGCGGCGCAGGGACCGGCGCGGCGGAACGCGGCTCAGGGCGACGCGCGCGGTGGCGAGGTCTTCCACCGAGTAGGACATCTTCTGGTTCGGTCCATCGGGCGCGATGGTGGAATGGATCAGGCCGCGCTCCTCGGCGTCGGCGAGCTCCCGGGCGGACAGCCCCAGCACTTCGGCGAGGCGGCGGCCCGAGTACCGGATCTGATCCATCAGCGCGACCCTCCTTCGAGCACCAGCCGTTGCAAGGCGGCCCGCACCGCGTTCGCTGGTCTCGCCGCGGCAGCGGCAGGAGCCGGCTCCTCGGCCTTTGGCGACGCATCCGCGGGCGCGGGAGCGGGAGCCTCGGTGCGCGCCGCCTCCAGGGCCGCGCGCACGCTCTCGTCGGAATCGGCGGCGAGCTGCGAGACGAGATCGTCGAGCCCTTCGCAGACCGCCAGCGCGGCGGCCCTGCGCCGCACCGCCGCGGCCGGATCGCGCGCCGCCACCTCCAGCGCGGGACGCCTGCGTCCCGCCGATTCGCAGAGGGCTTCCAGGGCGGCCATCCGCACCAGCGGCGGCTCCGTCTCCGCCTGAAGCTGCGCGACGATCTCCGCGGCGCCGTCGCCTCCGCAGGCGGCCAGGGCCCGCGCGAGCTGCGCGCGCGCCTTCGCGTCCTTCTCGTCCGACAAGGCCGCCGCGATCGCCGGGGCCGCGCTGGCGAGCGGCGCGGCAGCGAGATGCCGCGCGGCCTGCTCGCGGCGCGCCGGGTCGGAGCTGGCCAGGCTGCGCAGGCACTGATCGGCCAGCGCGCGCGCGGCCGCGCCGGCGCGCGGCTCGGGGGGGAAAGCGAAATGCGTGGTGATGGCCGCCACCGGCGAGAGCCGGCCCTCTTCCCACATCCGCTGCGCGTCCTGCACGGGCTGTGGCAGGCGCGGGGCCTGTTGCGGCCGGTGCACGCTCTCGAACGCCGGCGGGGCGATCCCCGCCTGCGCGAGCACCGCCTCGCACTTCTTCTGGTGATCGCGCAGCGAGATCACCTCGCCGCGCAGCTCGCTGATGAACTGCGCCAGCGCGGCCGGCGCCTCGTCGCCGGTGCGGGCCTGCGCCATCATCTCGCTGAGCCAGCGCTCGCGCTCGGCGCGCGACCGCTCCAACTCGGCGCGGACGGCTTTCAGATCGGCCTCGAGCGCGGCCGATCGCCTGCGCTCGGCCTGGAGCGCGGGCGGCTCCCCCGCGGGCTGCGCGTGCGCCGGATGGGCCAGGAGCGCGGCCAGCCGCGCCCGCTCGGTCTCCATCTCCGCGCATTGCATGCGGGCCGCCTTGGCCTGGGCGGACGCCGTCCGGGCGTCGTCCTCTGCTTCCGCGCGCGCCTTTTCCAGGTTGCCGCACCGCGTTTGGGCCGCCGCCAACTCGGCTGACAGCTCGGAGACCCGCCATTCGAAGAACACCACTTTTTCGAGCGCCGCGCGCAGCAACTCGGCCGGTTCCGGCACCAACGTTGACGCGTCGTGACTCCGGTCCGCCAAGCCACCTCCGAGTAAATGGGACACCCAATACGGTGGCCCAACCCTCGGGGGACACCCAATGCGGTGTCCCCTACTCGACCCGGAGCACCGTATCTTGAGTGGATCGCCTAAGTCAAGCCTGCCCAGCGCTTGGGAAAAAGAGCAGGGCGCGGGCCGCCCCCCAGCCGCCCGCGCCCCGCCAACGTCAGCGCCACGCCTCCGCGACGCCGACCCCCCGATGCCCGCCTCTCGCGCCCCCACGCGACAGGCGGGAGGTCCCTTCGCCGCCGACGCTCGGACGATGCAGCAAGCGGCATGCCTGCACCCCAGCCTGGCGCCGACAGGCGTATGCAGCGCGTCGAAGGAAGCGCATGGCCGCAGGTGAGGAGCGGAGTTCCACGTTGAAGGAAGACGGGGCCACGACTACGTCGCCGTCGCCGACCACGCCCACGAACCACAACCAGGTTCAGGATTGTTCAGGCAGCCTCGCGGCCGATGCTGCGCGCGAGGGCCGGAAGCTCGGCGAGCAGGCGGGCGCGCTGCTCGAGCAGCGTCTCCGCCGTGGCCTGCTTTGGCGTTGCGCTCCGCAGCGGCTTGGCGAAGAGCGCGTCCATCCATCCTTGCGCGCCGCTGCGGCCCGCGCGCAAAGCGAGATCGACCATCAAAGCGGTGTCCAGGGCACGCGCCGCGAGGTGCAGCGCGATCTGTCCCCGCAGCTCGAGCGAGAGCTCGAAGGCGCCTCCCGCCCACGCCGAGCCCAGACCCATCTCCGAGGTCCGATCGGGTCCGCCCCAGAGGTGCTCGCCACGCTCCTCGGCGCGGGTGGAGAGCGAGGCCGCTCCCGCGAGCTGCATTCCTTCGAGCGTGAGCACCTGCGCCAGCATCTCGCGGAGCAACGCGTCGGGGCCGAGCAGCCCGGTGCCCGCGATGGGCAGCGATCTCTCCTCGAAGAGCGCGGGAATTCCCGGAGCGCCCAAGGCGGCGTCCCGCCCGGCGGCCACGAACGCGCAGCCCGCCTCCGCCGCGGCCGCTGCGTAGACGGCGCCGGCCGTCACCCAGTCGGCGCTCTCCTCCAGCGCTGCGCGGACCTCGTCCGCGGTGAACGCCGGCTTCGCCGCCGGCGCGCGGGCGCCCGGAAGCGTGCACACCACGATTCCGCGCGAGCAGCGGTGGTGGGCGAGGAAGCCGCGCAGGTCGTTGGCGATGGCGTCCGCGAGGTGCCTGCGGGTGGGCGCCTGCCGACCGCCCAGCATCGCGCGGATCTTCCGCAGCTCGGGGCGCAGCTCGTCCACCAGCGAGCGATCCACCAGCCCGGCGCGCAACGCGGCGCGGTACGCGTCGTCCTCGCGAACCTCGAAGGCGCCCAGGACCAGGTCGGAGAGCTCGGCGAAGGGGATTCCCTGCCGCAGCGGCGACAGCGCGGCGTCCGGGGTGCGCCCGGTGCCGCCCGCCTCGACGAGGCTCCCGAACGGGTGCACGAGATGGTTGCGCGCCGCGAGCACGCCCGCCACCAGCGAGCTGCCCACGCCACCCAGCCCCACCACGATGAGCCCGACCGGTCCCCTGCCTTCCATCCTGTCTCCCGAGCCAAGCGGGCAAGCGCCCCCGCGCTCCCATGGCCGAGGCGGTGCAGCAGCCGTGCCAGTGTCAATTCTCGAGCGGATGCGTTAAGAACCCCCGCTCCAACTCTGGGGACACGAATCGCGGCTCCGCCGCTCGTCATGTCCCCTACTCACGGAGACGTTCGGGATGCCAGAGACCAATACCGTGCAGCGCCGCAAGACCCGCGCCCCCCAGCCCAAGGGCAAGGAGGGCTTCAAGTGCCAGGTCGAGGGCTGCAAGCGCGCGTACCAGGCGAAGGGCTACTGCTTCTTCCATTACGACAAGTGGAAGGACGGCGAGCTGCCCAAGGCCCGCTACAAGACCTGCAGCAAGGAAGGCTGCCACAAGAAGGTCACGGCCCACGGGCTCTGCGCGGAGCACCAGAAGAAGAAGGCCGGCGAGGCCGCTCCGGCCGCGGCGCCGGCGGCGCCCGTCGCTCCCGCGGCTTAGAGCAAGTCCAGGAGGCTGTCCCCGTAATGTGGTCAAGCGTGGGCGCAGTGTCGCCTTCGGCGACAGCGCCGATCGCGGCTCCGCCGCTCATCATGTCCCCCTCCTGGTTCGCTCGAGCTGCGCGACCGCGGCGAGCAAGAGCTCCACCTCGCGCCGCGAGGGGCGCGCGCGGCGCGCCAGCGAGATCAGCTCGTCCAGCACGATGTCGGGCTGCTGCGGGTTGAGAAAGCCGGCCGCGAGCAGCAGCGCGCGTGTGCGCTCGCGCAGGAGCGAGAGGATCCGCTCGTCCGCCGGCGGCTCGTCCTGCCTCGAAGGCGCCGGGGCGGCGCCGCGCGCGCGCAGGATCTCGTAGCCGAACACCAGGACCGCCTGGGCGAGGTTGAGCGACGACTTCACCGCCGTGGGGATCGTCGCCACCGCCGCGGCCCGGCGCAGATCGCGGTTGGTCAGGCCGCGCACCTCGTCGCCGAAGACCAGCGCCGCGGTCCCCGGCACCGCGAGCAGCCGCCGCGCGGCTTGTTCCGGCGCCAGCGCGCCGGGCACCGGGCGCCCCGTGGTCATGATCACGTCGACGCAGTCGTCGAGCGCCTCCTCCAGCGTGCGCACCACGCGCATCCGCTCCAGCACCTCGTCGGCGCCGGCCGCCAGCTTCGCCGCCTGCGCGCGGTCGAAGCCGAGCGGCTCCACCACCCAGAGGGCCCCCGCCGAGGTGTTCGCCAGGGCCCGCGCGGCCGCGCCGATGTTCTGCGAGCTGCGCGGCCGGTTGAGCACGAATCTCAGCTCCACATGCGTTATCTTGCGCCGTTCCGGAGGTCCCGCAATGGAAGACATCCTCAGGTCGCAGCTCCCCTACACGCTCCGCGAGGCCGACTTCCCGGCGCTCGGCGAGCTCTACCGGGGCAAGGTGCGGGACAACTACTCCCGCGGCGACCGGATCGTGATGATCACCACCGACCGGCTGAGCGCGTTCGATCGCGTCCTCACCACCGTTCCCTTCAAGGGCGAGCTGCTGAACCGGCTCACCACCTTCTGGTTCGACAAGACCAGGGACGTGGCTCCCAACCACATCCTCGACGTGCCGGACCCGAGCGTCCTGGTGGTGCGCAAGCTGCGGCCGCTGGCGGTGGAGATGGTGGTGCGCGGCTATATCACCGGATCCCTCTGGCGCGACTACGAGGCCGGGAAGGGCGCGAAGGCGTACGGGATCGAGCTGCCGAAGGAGATGCGCAAGGACCAGAGGTTCGAGAAGGCGATCCTCACCCCCAGCACCAAGGAGGAGGTGGGCAAGCACGACGAGCCGATCTCGCCCAAGGAGCTGATCGCGCGCGGCACGATCGCGCAGAGGCAGTGGGACGAGATGGCTCGGATGGCGCTGGACCTGTTCGCGGCCGGGCAGACGTGGGCCCGGCAGCGCGGCCTGATCCTGGTCGACACCAAGTACGAATTCGGCTCGGACGGGAAGGGCAAGCTCTGGGTGATCGACGAGATCCACACCGCCGACTCCAGCCGGTACTGGATCGCCGAAGGGAGCGAGGAGCGGTTCCGGCGCGGCGAGGACCAGAAGATGCTGGACAAGGAGTTCTTCCGGCAGTGGCTGATCCGCGAGCGCAACTACACGGGGGACGGGCCGATGCCGCAGATCCCCGACGAGGTCCGCGCACAGCTGGCGGGGAAGTACGTGGAGCTGGTCGCGACCCTCACCGGGGAGACGCCGAAGCTGCAGATCGGCGACACCCGGTCCCGGATCGAGAAAGCGCTGAAAGCAGCGCGCTATTTGTAGGGTTGTAAAACTGAGAAACACCGCCGTAACGCGGCCGCAACGGGGCCCCCGTACTCCCTGTGCAAGGAGGAAACGATGACGAAGAAAATCGTGATCGCGCTTGGGGCACTTGCCATCCTGGTCGGGGCCGGCGCGTGGGCGCACGGCATGGCCGGGCGCTTCAACATGGAGGAGATGATCTCCAATCGGGTGACCGCGATGGAGAAGCTGGTGCAGGCCAATCCGCAGCAGGTCGCGCAGATCGAGCAGTCAAAGAACAACATCCTGCAGGCGCTGCAGGCGAAGAAGGCGAACCGGCAGACCCACCAGCAGATGATGCAACTTCTGACGGCGGACAAGCTGAACCCGGACGACCTCTACGCCGTCGCCAACCAGCGCTCCCAGGACATCCAGGATCTGGCCAAGGTGATCGTGCCCGAGATCGTCAAGGTGCACGACGTGCTCACGCCCGCCCAGCGGCAGGTCCTCGCCCAGAAGGCGCAGGAGATGCGGCAGCGCCACCAGCAGCACCAGGGAGGATTCGGCGGCCCAGGAGAGTGATGATCAACGCGCTCCTGATCGAAGATGATCGGAAGCTTGCCGCCCTGCTGGTCGAGTTCCTCGGCCAGCATGGCGTCGGGGCGACCGTCGCGGCAGACTCGACCCAGGCGCTCCAGCACCTGGGTTCGAGTCGCTTCGACATCCTGCTCCTGGACCTGATGCTACCGGGGATGGACGGGCTCACGCTGGCGCGCAAGGTGCGCGAGCGCTGGAACACGCCCATCATCATGGTCACGGCGCGGGGAGACGACGCGGACAAGATCGTCGGGCTGGAGCTGGGAGCGGACGACTACCTGGCCAAGCCGTTCAACCCGCGCGAGCTCCTCGCGCGCATCCGCGCGGTGCTGCGCCGGGTCGAGCCGGCGGACGCGCCGCGCTTCCAGAGCGGCGGGCTGGTGATCGACTTCGCCGCGCGCGAAGTGACGGTGGACGGCCAGCGCCAGACGCTCACCGCGCACGAGTACGAGCTGCTCTGCGCGCTCGCCCGCAACTCCGGCCGCGTGCTCACCCGCGATCAGCTGCTGGAGGAGATGAAGGGCGACCACGCCGACGACGCGTTCGACCGCAGCATCGACGTGCACGTCTCCCGCCTGCGGCAGAAGATCGAGACGGATCCACGTCATCCGCGGTATGTAAAAACCGTGCGCGGAGCTGGATATCTGCTCGCCCGGGAGTCCTAGTGCACCCGCGGCGCCTGTACCTGCGCCTGTACCTCGCCTTCCTCGGTGTCTTGCTGGCGGTGGTGGTGGTGGTCGGCTTCATCGGCTTCCTCACCGGCCGGCCTTTCTTCGCGGCCGGCCGAGGCGGGCCGCGGTTCGCCGGCCACATCGGGCGCATGCTCCCGCCGCCTTCCGACACCGCGGCCCTGCAGCGCGCGGTCCTCGACCTCAACGAGGAGCTCGGATGGGACGCGGTGGTGCTGGGTCCGGGCGGCGAGGTGATCGCGTCCGCCGGCAACCCGATTCCGCCACCGGATGCCGACGATCTGGAGCAATTTCGAAGAGGTCCCACCTGGGTGGCTCGCGGGATCGCCGGGGCTCCCGGTCGCGGCGGAACGGTTCTCTTGATGCGCTTTCCGCTCGCCGAGGGCGCCGGCCGCAGGGCCGCGATCCGCGGCCTGCTCTGGGTGCTGGCCGCGCTGGTCGTCTCGCTGGTGATGGTCTATCCGCTCTCGCGCTCGATCTCCCGTCCCCTGGAGCAGCTCGCCGCGGCGGTGGAGGCCTACGGGCGCGGCGAGTTCTCGAGGCGCAGCGGCCTGGGGAAGGTGCGCGACGACGAGGTGGGGCGCCTGGCGCGCAGCTTCGACGAGATGGCCGACCGCATCCAGGCCGCGCGCAGGGCGGAGAAGGAGCTCCTGGCCAATGTCTCGCACGAGCTGCGCACGCCGCTGGCGCGGATCAAGGTGGCGCTCGAGCTGGTGGACGCCCAGGACCAGACGTTGCGCCGGCGTCTCTCCACCATCTCCGAGGAAGTGGACGAGCTGGATCGGCTGATCGCGGACGTGCTCACCGCCAGCCGGCTGGACCTGGCCTCGATCCCGCTGCGCAAGGTCCCGCTGGAGGCCGCTACCGTGGTCGAGAAGGCGCGGCAGCGCGCCCTGGCGCTGGATCCGGAGCTGACCATCGCGGCGCGCGTCGAGCCGGGGCTGCGGATCCAGGCGGACGAGGCGCTGCTCGCGCGCGCGCTCGACAACCTGCTCGACAACGCGCGCAAGTACGGCAGCCGCAGCCCGGTGGAGATCGAGGCGCGGCGCGCCGACGGGTCTGCGGTCTTCGCGGTGCGCGATCGCGGGCCGGGGATCTCCAGCGAGGACCTGCCGCGCGTCTTCGACCCGTTCTTCCGGGGCGAGGGAGCTCCCGGGCGCCCCGGGTTCGGACTCGGGCTCGCGCTGGCCCGCCGCGTGGCGGAGGCGCACGGCGGTTCGGCCAGCGCGCTCAACGCCGAGGGCGGCGGGGCGCGAATCGAGCTCCGGCTGCCGTTCCTCGCGGCTACGGCGGGGGACGGGGACCCGGAGAGCTGATCGCGGCTGGCGGAGCCGGCTACTTTCCCAGGACGCGCTCGAAGACGGCGTCGATGTGCCGGAGCTGGCGGTCCAGGTCGAAGCAGGCGGCCAGTTCCTTGGGCTTCAGCAGCTTCTTCACCTCGGGGTCCTCGGCGAGCAGCGAGCGGAAGTCGCGGTTCTCCTCCCAGACCTTCATCGCGTTCCGCTGTACCACCACGTACGCCGCCTGGCGCTCCATGCCCTTCTCGATCAGCTGGAGCAGCACCGGCTGGGAGAAGACCAGCCCGCGGGTGAGCTCGAGGTTCTCGCGCATCCGCTCCGGGTAGACGCGCAGACCCCGCATCAGGCCGGCGAAGCGGTGGAGCATGAAGTCCAGGGTGACGGTCGCGTCGGGGCCGATCACCCGCTCCACGCTGGAGTGGCTGATGTCGCGCTCGTGCCAGAGCGGCACGTCCTCCAGCGCCGAGAGCGCGTAGCCGCGCAGGACCCGCGCCAGGCCGCTCAGGTTCTCGGAGAGGATGGGATTGCGCTTGTGCGGCATGGCGGAGGAGCCCTTCTGGCCCTTGCCGAAGGACTCCTCGGCCTCGCGCACCTCGGTGCGCTGCAGGTGGCGGATCTCCACCGCGAACTTCTCGATCGAGGCCCCGAGCAGCGCGAGGGCGCCGAAGTACTCGGCGTGGCGGTCGCGCTGGATGATCTGCGTCGAGGCGGGCGCGGGGCGCAGGCCCAGCGAGGCCATCGCCATGTCCTCGATCTGCGGCGAGAGGTGAGCGAAGGTCCCAACCGCGCCGGAGAGCTTGCCCACCGCGATGACCTCCCGCGCCCGCTGCAGCCGCGCCTTGGCTCGGGCCAGCTCGTCCACCCAGACCACCAGCTTCCAGCCAAACGTAGTGGGCTCGGCGTGGATCCCGTGGGAGCGGCCGATGCAGACGGTCCGCTTGTGCTCCAGCGCGCGCTGGGTGACGGCCTTTTGCGCCTCGTCCAGGCCCGCGATCAGCAGATCGGCGGCGTCGCGCAGGAGGATGGCGAGCGAGGTGTCGAGCACGTCCGAGGAGGTCATCCCGAAGTGCAGGTGGCGCGCTGCCGGGCCGATCCGCTCCTCCAGGAAGGTGAGGAACGCGATCACGTCGTGGCGGGTGGTCTTCTCGATCTCGTCGATGCGGGCCGCGTCCGCGGCGGAGAAGGTGCCGCCCTTCGCCGCGCAGGTCTCGATCGCCTCGCGAGGCACCAGGCCGGCATCCGCCATCGCCCGCCCCGCGGCGAGCTCCACCTGGAGCCAGGTCTGGTAGCGGCGCTCCGGGGTCCAGAGCGCGACCATCTCGGGCCGGCTGTAGCGCGGGATCATGCGCGGCTTCTATAGCATCAGCCGAACAGCGCCAACTGCCGCGCTTTGCGCAGCGGCGCGGCGCGCGCCGGCTCGAGCAGCACGGGATCGAGCGCGCGCGCCTGCGAGCCCATGCAGACGCGGACGTCGGCGCCGCGCTTCTCCAGCACGCGGTCCGCCGCCTGCCGCGCGTGCCGCTCGGTGTTGTTGTGCTCGGAGAGATGGGCGAGCACCAGGTAGCGCAGCCCGGCGTGCATGACTTTTTGGAGTAGCCGCGCGCCCTGCGTGTTGGAGAGGTGCCCGACGTCGCTCTGGATGCGCCGCTTCAAGGACCAGGGATAGGGACCTTGCAGCAGCATCCGCTCGTCGTGGTTCATCTCCAGCACCAGCGCGTCCAGCTCTTGAAGGGCGCGCACGATGCCGGCGTTGACGCTGCCCAGGTCGGTGAGGACGGCCGCCCGGGTGAGGCCGTCGTCGAGGACGTACGCGACCGGCTCGCAGGCGTCGTGGGGAAGCTCGACCGGCGTGACCGTCAAGCCGCAGAGTCGTACGGGGACGCCGCCGCGGAGCGGGCAGCGCAGCTTCTCGGGGGGAGGGTCGCGCAGGGCGCGCAGGGTGCCGCGGGTCGCGTGCACACGGACGTCGAGCTTGCGCGCGAGGATCCCGGCCGCGTGGGCATGGTCCGCGTGCTCGTGGGTGAGGAAGACGTCGGTCAGGTCGCGAACGTCCAGCCCTGCGCTCCTGCACCGCCGCGCCGTCTCCCGCAAGGGAAGACCGGCGTCGATCAGGATGCGCGCCGCGCCCGTGTCCACCCAGACTGAGTTGCCGCCGCTGCCGCTGGACAGGACGCACAGGCGCACTGAACGCATGTACCAGCACCGCTCACCCGCTTGCAAGGGCACGCGAGGCGTTCCTGCCCCGTGGCCCACGTCTGCCCCACGTCGCGCGCCCGCGCGCGCTGTGCTAGAGAGCGCGCCATGCCCCGCACGAAAAAGTCCATCAAGAACCGCAGCAAGGTGAAACGGCAGGCCCTGAAGCGGAAGCGCGCGCGGCGGAAGAAGGGACTGCGCCGCGGGATGCGGGCGCGGTAGCTCCGCAGCGGAGGATCAGCGCGCTGCGATCCGCGCGTCCAGTTCGAAGATGGCGGGCGCCGCCAGGCTTCCATAGTGTCCGTCCACGTCCTTCAGTCGCGCGAGAGCGCCCTCGCGATCGCCCCGGGCGATGGCCGTTTCGATCCCGGCAATCCTCGCCGCCAGCTCGCGCTGCAGCCGCGCATTGCAGCGCGCGAGCTCGCCCGCATCGATCGCGCCTCTCTTCTCCAATGCGGCCAGCGCCAGGTCGAACGATCGTTGATCGAGCTGTTCATGCCCCAGCTTCCGGGCGTCCTTGACCTCGATGTCGAACACGCACCAGTCCCGCATCGAGGCCCGGCTGATCCGGTCGTCGTGGAGGTTGCGCTCGTCTCCATCGCCGGTCACGTAAACGAGCCTCGTCTCCTGAAACATATGGAACAGGTCCGCGGGTGGGAGGTAGTTGCCGGCCTCACCGCCGATCGGGTCGCTGCCGGCGTTCAACAAGACCCCGCGGAACACGTCCGGGTAGGCCAGCGCCGTCATCTCGGCGGCCCGCGAGCCGCCGGAAAGGCCGCCGACGTAGACCCGCTTCGGGTCGATCGGATACCGCGCGAGCACGTTCTCGTAGGCCAGCAGCGCCAGCGGCATTCGCCGGTCGAGGACCTTCGCGTCGTTGCCGGAGCTCATCGCGCTGACGAAGATCATCCCGTGCCGGCTGAGAGGCGGCCGCCACATCTGCGGCCGCGTCGCCTCGGACCAGGGCGCGATGAAGACCAGAAGCCCGAAGCCCTCCTTCGCCGGCGGCCCTCCCGGAACATAGACGGTGAATCTCTCCTTCGTCAGATCGATCGGCTGATCCCGGAACGCCTGGTGGGTCGCCGCGAGCATCTGCTGGCCGCGCCGCTGCGTCAGCGGCGACAGCGTCCGCCGCGCGATCTCCTCGTTGCGCGAGAGCGAAGAGTAGCGGTCGAAGATCACTTCCTGAAAGGTGCCATCCGGCGGCGGAGCAGGAGCCGGCTGTGCACATGCGCAGAGCGAGCCGAGGACCGATACAGCGATCGGCAACTTCCGGGCCAATGGGGTCATCAGCCTGGTCGTCATCCGGCCAGCAGCATCATGAGAGATCGGAGAAACCGCAAGGGGCTCTACGAGGCGAGCCGAATCCTGCATGACTCGCCCCGCGGCGGGTCCGATCCCCCCGGGGGTGGGTAGCGGCACCCGCCCGGGGCGAGCTTCGTACCCCCAGGGGAGTCCCCGTGCCCGCGAATTGTTCCCGCATCCATCAAGCCAGCGCGAGCTTACGACTTGCCTTCCTTCCACCTGCGCCGGTTCAACCTTGGTTGCCTGCTGCTCGGTTGGACCTTGACAACGAGGGGGTCAGCCGCCTCTTCCCCGTCCGGGGCCAGGCAGGTGCTCGAAGGTGCGAGGATCAGCGCACCGTCATCGCCAGCCCATTCTTGGGACGGAGCGTGATGCTCGGCTCCAGCTCGACCGGCTCGCCGGGCGGCAGCTCGAACGCCAGGTCGCGCGCGAGCGTCGCGAGCACGAGCTCCGCTTCCATCGACGCGAAGCCGCTGCCGATGCACATGCGGGGTCCCGCTCCGAACGGCAGGTACGCTCCGCGCGCCGGCTCGGAGGCGAAGCGCTGCGGATCGAAGCCTTCGGGGTTGCTCCACAGCCCAGGATGCCGATGCACCACGTAGGGACTGATCAGCACCAGCGACCCGGCGGGGATTGGAAACCCGCCGATCTCGTCCGCGCCGCTCGCCGATCGCGCGATGATCCAGGCCGGCGGATAGAGCCGCATCGCTTCCTGCACGATCCGCCGCGTGAGCGTGAGCCGGGAAAGGTCCTCGACGCCAGGCGTCCGCCCTCCCAGGACCTGCGAAAGCTCCGCGCGCAGGTCCCGCAGGGCGGCCGGGTAGCGCGAGAGCAGCAAGAAGGCGTAGGTGAGCGCGTTCGCGGTGGTCTCGTGCCCGGCGAGGAAGATCGTCATCGTCTCGTCGCGAAGCTGGCGGTCGTCCATCGCCTCGCCGGTCTCGGCGTCGCGCGCCTCGATCAGCATCGAGAGCAGGTCGCCCCGGTCCGAAGGGCGCTTGCGCCGCTCGGCGATCATCCGCAGCACCACCGCGTCCAGCGTGGCGAGCTCGCGCCGGAACCGGCGGTTCTCCCGGGTGGGGAAGAGCGGCGGAAGCTCCAGGACGCGGCTGCTGCGCTCGTTGGCGAGCGGCAGCAGGTAGGCGAGCGCGGAGCCCACTTCGTCGGCGCTGTCGGTGGGATCGGTGCCGAGCAACGTCTCGCCCACGATCCGCAGCGTGAGCCGCATGATCTCGTGGTGCAGATCGACGGTCTCCCCGCGCCGCGCCGCGAGCGCCTCCGCCGTCTCGCGCGCCGCGCGCACCATCGTCTCGCCGAAGCCCGCGATCTTCTGCCGGTGGAACGCGGGCTGCGCGATGCGGCGCTGCCGCTTCCAGAGATCTCCTTCGCTGGTGAGCAGCCCGTTGCCCAGCACGTACCTCAGGTTCCGGTAGCCTCGCGTCTGCTTGCCGTAGTTGCGGTGGTTCTCCGCGAGCACGTGGTTGATCCCGGCGGGGCCGCTGATCAGGTGGGCGATCTTCGGGCCGAACCGGAACCGCACCACCTCGCCGTAGCGCCGGAACGATTCCAGGAAGAGCCCGATCGGGTCGCGCCGTACTTCGGGCAGGCTGCCGAGGAACGGATGGCCGCGCGGGCCGGGCGCGACGCTGCGCGCGGTCCGGCCGAGGAGCTCCGCGATCGAGATCACCTGGCTTCAACCCCGGCCGGTGTGGCCAAAGCCGCCCTGGCCGCGGACGGTGGACGGCAGCGACGCGCCCTCGCCAAACTCGGCCCGCTCCACGCGCGCGAACACGAGCTGCGCGATCCGCTCGCCCCTCTGCAGCGTGACGCTCTTCTGCCCCAGGTTGGCGAGGATCACGCCCACCTCTCCGCGGTAGTCGCTGTCGATCGTTCCCGGGCTGTTCAGGCAGGTGACGCCGTCGCGCAGCGCCAGGCCGGAGCGCGGGCGCACTTGTCCCTCGAATCCCGGCGGGATCGCCACGGCGAGCCCCGTGGGGACCAGCGCCCGCTCACCCGGGGCCAGCGTCACGGAGGTGTCCGCGCGCAAATCCACGCCCGCGGCGCCGTCGGTCGCGTACGAAGGCAGGGGGAGCGGCTCTCCCCGGGCCGGCGAAATCCGCATCACGTCGATTTGGAGTGCCATGGGGTTCGCAAAACTGTAACAGATCGGTAGAGTACGTCCCCCTCGATCCTGCAGCAGGAGGTCCCCATCATGGCGGACAAGAGCGGCGAGCGCGTCATCAATGCCTCCGCGGAGTTCTCGAAGAAAGCGCGGACCAAGAGCCTCGAACAGTACCGCGCGCTCTACGACCGCTCCATCTCGAACCCGGACGGGTTCTGGGCCGAGCACGCCGAGCGGATCACCTGGAACAAGAAGTGGAGCACGGTTTCCAAGTGGGACTTCAACACCGCGAAGATCGAGTGGTTCATCGGCGGCAAGCTCAACGCCTCCGTGAACTGCCTCGACCGGCACCTGTCGGGCGCCCGTCGCAACAAGCCTGCGCTGATCTGGGAGGGCGATTCCCCCGAAGAGTCGCGCACGCTCACCTATGCGGACGTGCACCGCGAGACTTGCAAGTTCGCCAACGCCCTGAAGAAGGTCGGCGTCAAGAAGGGGGACCGGGTCACCATCTACCTGCCGATGGTCCCCGAGCTCGCCATCTCGATGCTCGCCTGCGCCCGCATCGGCGCCATCCACAGCGTGGTCTTCGGCGGGTTCTCGGCCGAGTCGCTCAAGAACCGCATCCAGGACTGCAGCAGCGAGGTGGTGATCACCGCCGACGGCGGCTACCGCGGCGGCCGCATCGTCCCGCTCAAGCAGACCACCGACGACGCGCTCAAGGAGTGCCCCGACGTGAAGACCGTCGTGGTGCTCAAGCGCACCGGCAAGGAAGTCCCGTTCACGCAAGGCCGCGACAGGTGGTGGCACGACCTGGTCAAGGGCGTGCCCGAGGAGTGCGAGCCGGAGCAGATGGACGCCGAGGATCCACTCTTCATCCTCTACACTTCCGGGTCCACCGGGAAGCCGAAGGGCGTGATGCACACGACCGGCGGCTACATGGTCTTCGTCTCGCTGACGCACGAGCAGATCTTCGACATCCGCGAAGAGGACATCTATTGGTGCACGGCAGACTGCGGCTGGGTCACCGGCCACAGCTACGTGGTCTACGGCCCCCTCTCGAACGGCGCGACCAGCGTGATGTTCGAAGGGGTCCCGCAGTACCCCGACTGGGGCCGCTTCTGGGACGTCATCGACAAGTACAAGGTGACCATCATCTATACCGCCCCCACGGCCATCCGCGCCATCGCGCGCGAAGGCGAGGCGCCAGTGAAGGCGCGCAGCCGCAAGAGCCTGCGCCTGCTCGGAACGGTGGGCGAGCCGATCAATCCCGAGGTGTGGCTCTGGTACTACAACGTGGTCGGCGACGGCCGCTGCCCGGTGGTCGACACCTGGTGGCAGACGGAGACGGGCGGCATCCTGATCACGCCACTGCCCGGCGCCACGCCGCTCAAGCCGGGCTCCGCCACGCTCCCGTTCTTCGGGGTAGAGCCCACGGTGGTGGACGACCAGGGAAAGGTCCTCGAGGGACCGTGCACCGGCAACCTCTGCATCTCGCGGCCCTGGCCGGGCATGATGCGCGGCGTGTTCGGAGATCCCGACCGGTTCCGGAAGACGTACTTCACTTCCTTCCCCGGCCGGTACTTCACGGGCGACGGCTGCCGCCGTGACGAGGACGGCTACTACTGGATCACCGGCCGCGTGGACGACGTGATCAACGTGAGCGGGCACCGGCTGGGGACGGCGGAGGTGGAGAGCGCGCTGGTCTCGCACCACGACGTCGCGGAGGCGGCGGTGGTGGGGTTCCCCCACGACATCAAGGGCCAGGGCATCTACGCCTACGTCACGCTCAAGCAGGGAGTGCAACCCACCGACGCGCTGCGGGCCGAGCTGGTGCAGCACGTGCGCAAGGGCATCGGGCCGCTGGCCTCGCCGGACGTGATCCACTGGGCGCCCGGACTGCCCAAGACGCGCTCGGGCAAGATCATGCGGCGCATCCTGCGCAAGATCGCGGCGGACGAATTCGACGCGCTCGGCGATACGTCGACGCTGGCGGATCCGGCGGTGGTCGACAATCTGGTGAAGGAGAAGAAGTCCCGCTCGGGGAAGTGAGCTACTCGGTGCGGCGAGCGATGTCGTCCGCCGCCTTCTGCTGCTGGCGCTCCAGGTCCTTGGCCTTCTCGCGGACGTTGTCGAGCTGGCGCCGCGGAGCGCTGTGCGCCGACGAGTCGCGGCCGATGGTGCCCGTCAGGGCGACGCGGACCGTGAAGGCGACGGCCGCGAGGCCGAGCACGAGGACCAGCAGCTTGCCCAAGCTCATGCGGCGAAGCGTCGCACCGCAGTTAGGATCGCGCAAGATTATGTCCGAACCTTCCGATCTCACTGCTCCACCCGTCGCTACTCCTGTGGGCTTCTGGGCAGACGTGCGCGAGGCGCTGCGCGGGTCGGAGCACGATTATACCAAAGGCCCGATCGGGCGCTCCATCCTCCTGCTCTCCATCCCGATGGTGCTGGAGATGGCGCTGGAGAGCGTCTTTGCGGTCACCGACGTCTTCTTCGTCAGCAAGCTGGGGCCCGACGCGGTCGCGACCATCGGCCTCACCGAGTCCATGCTCACGCTGATTTACGCGCTGGCGATGGGCCTGGGCATCGGGACCACGGCGGTGGTCGCGCGGCGGATCGGCGAAAAGGACCGCGAGGGCGCCGCGATCGTGGCGGTGCAGGCGACCGTCCTGGGCGCTGCCGGTGCGCTCCTTCTGGGGAGCCTGGGCGTCGCCTTCGCCCCGCGCCTGCTCGCGCTGATGGGGGCGTCGCCTGGCGTGCTCCAGATCGGGTCCGGCTACACGCGGGTGATGCTCGGCGGCGAGGCCACCATCGTCTTGATCTTCGTGATCAACGCCGTCTTCCGCGGCGCGGGCGACGCCGCCATCGCCATGCGCGTGCTCTGGCTGGCGAACGCGATCAACATCGTCCTCGGTCCCTGCTTCGTCTTCGGCGTGGGTCCCTTCCCGGAACTGGGCGTCACCGGCGCCGCCGTGGGCACCACCATCGGGCGAGGGATCGGCGCGCTCTACGCGATCAGCCGCCTGCTCCGGCCCGGCTCGCGGGTTCCGGTGGCGAGGCGCCACCTGCGCATCGACCTCGGCGTGATGCGCACCGTCGCGCGCCTCTCCGGCTCGGGGGCCTTCCAGTCGATCATCGGGATGGCGAGTTGGATCGGCCTGGTCCGCATCGTCGCTACGTTCGGGTCGGAGGCGCTGGCGGGCTACACGATCGGCATCCGCGCCGTGGTCTTCGCGATCCTGCCCTCCTGGGGAATGAGCAACGCCGCGGCGACGATGGTCGGGCAGGCGCTGGGGGCCCGCGATCCCGATCGCGCCGAGCGGTCTGTCTGGCGCGCCTGCCTCTACAACCTCGCGTTCCTCTCGCTGGCCGGCCTCGTCTTCTTGGTGTTCGCGCGGCCGATCGTGTCCGCCTTCACTTCCGACCCCCAGGTCATGGAGTTCGGCGTCGACTGCCTGCGGATCGTCGCCGCGGGCTTCCCCTTCTACGCCTACGGCATGGTGCTCTCGCAGTCGTTCAACGGCGCGGGCGATACGATGACGCCGACGCTCCTCAACCTGGTCGTCTTCTGGATCTGGGAGCTGCCGCTGGCCTGGCTGCTGGCGGTGAAGCTCGGGCTGGGTCCAGAGGGGACGTTCTTGGCGGTCGCCGTCGCTTTCTCGACGCTGGCAATGCTAGCGGCCGCGATCTTCCGGCGCGGACGCTGGAAAAAGGTCATGGTCTGACCCCCCGCAAGGAGGGGCCGCATGATTCCCATGCGCAGCCGGATGTCCCTGATCCTCTGCTGCCTTCCCGCGCTCGCCGGCGCGGCGCCGATCCATCTCGATCGGATCAAGCTGCCGCCAGGGTTCAAGATCGACGTCTACGCCGAGAACGTAGAGAACGCGCGGGAGATGGTCCTCAGCCCGGGAGGAGTCCTGTTCGTCAGCACGCGCCGCGCCGGCAACGTCTATGCGCTGATCGACGTGAAGCACGCGAACAAGGCGGATCAGATCATCACCATCGCAAGAGGCCTGGAGAACCCGAACGGCGTCGCCTTCCGCGACGGGGCGCTCTACGTCGCGGAGCGCTCGCGCGTGCTGCGCTACGACAACATCGAAAAGCATCTCGATCAGCCCCCGAAACCGGCGGTGGTGCGCGACGACTTTCCCACCGAAGCGCACCACGGCTGGAAGTTCATCGCCTTCGGTCCGGATGGCTGGCTCTACGTTCCGGTCGGCGCCCCCTGCAACATCTGCAAGTCGAAGGACGCCATCTACGCGTCGATCGCGCGGATCTCGGTCGACGGCACGAAGCGCGAGATCTACGCCCACGGCGTGCGCAACACCGTCGGATTCGACTGGCACCCGGACACGCACGTCCTCTGGTTCACCGACAACGGCCGCGACGACATGGGCGACGACCTGCCGCCCGACGAGTTGGACCGCGCTCCCGGGCCCGGCCTGCACTTCGGCTATCCGTACTGCCATGGCACCGACATCCCCGATCCGCAGTTCGGCAAGGAAAAGCCGTGCAACCAGGTCACGCCTCCCGCGGCCAACCTGGGTCCCCACGTCGCGGCGCTGGGGATGCGCTTCTACACGGGGTCGATGTTCCCCCCGGAGTACCGGAAGAACATCTTCATCGCCGAGCACGGCTCCTGGAACCGATCGATCCCCCGCGGCTACGACATCGTGCGCGTGCGGCTCCAAGGCGACAAGGTCGTCTCCCAGGAGGTCTTCGCCAGCGGCTGGCTGCCGCCCGACCCCAAGCGCGAGGACCCGAATCAGGGCTACAGCATGCGCGCCGACGAGCAGGCCGACGCCTCGAACCGGGGCGGGAAGAGGCTGCAGGCGTGGGGACGGCCGGTGGACGTGCTGGTGATGCCGGACGGGGCCCTCCTGGTCTCCGACGACTCGGCGAACGCCATCTACCGCATCTCCTACGGTGCGAAGTGAGCCCGGATCGATTAGGAAGCTCCCCATGTGCCGGAACATCCGAACCCTGTTCAACTTCAAGCCGCCCGCCACCGAGGAGGAGATCCACGCCTCCTCGCTGCAGTTCGTCCGCAAGCTGAGCGGCTTCCACCACCCCTCCAAGGCGAACGCAAAAGCGTTCGATCGCGCCGTCCAGGAGGTGACCGCGGCCGCCCGCAGGCTGGTGGGCTCGCTGGTCACCACCGCGTCCCCCCGCAACCGCGAGGAGGTCGCGGCCCAGGCCAAGGTCCGCGCCGCGAAGCGCTATGCGCGCGCGGGTGCGTAGCGTGTCGCCCATCCTCGCCTCCCTCCTGATCGCGATGGCAAGCTCCGGCGACCCGCATCCCAAGGACCACAAGGACCGGCACGGGAACCCTGCCGACCTCGAGGCGTACATCGCTCGGATGGAAGAGCCCTCGCGCGCCGAGTGGCAGAAGCCGGACGACGTGGTGCGCGCGCTGAACCTCCGCCCCGGACAGGTGGCCTGCGACATCGGCGCTGGCCCCGGGTACTTCTCGCTGCGGTTGGCGCGGGTCCTCGGGGACGCCGGACGCGTCTACGCGGTCGACGTCGAGCCCCGGATCCTCGCCGTGCTGCGCGACCGGATCCGGGACTCCGGCGCGCGCAACGTCACGCCGGTGCTCTCGCTGGCCGACGACGCGCTCCTGCCAGCGGGCGGCTGCGACCTGATCCTGATCGTCGACACGTACCACCACTTCCCGGACGGCCCGGCGTATCTGCAGCGGCTGTCGCGGGCGCTCAAGCCGGGCGGCCGGATCGCCAACGT
>DASQAS010000034.1:0-12289 GCA_035635635.1 Myxococcales bacterium
ACTTCCCGCTCACCCTCACAAGCTCTACCGCGTGAGCCTTGAAGTCGCTCGTGAACCGTCTCTTCGATTTGTGGACCATGCCCTCGCCTTGCGGCCATTCTCGCCGCATCGAGGTGTCCACCAAAACGGATCAGGGCTACGATCACGACAACGTCCAACGACAACGTCAACGTCTGTCGCTTGACTGACTGAATTGGGCTTGGCCGCAGCCGCGGTAGGCGGCTACGTCCTTCACGAGGGAACCTTCTATTTTCGTGCCGCCCGGCGCATCCCCGGCGCCGAGATCAGCTGCGCGCGGATCGTCTTTCCCCGCGTCTCCGCGATGCCGGAAAGCGGCAGCCGCCGCGCGTCGTCGGTCACCCACATCAGCGCGGGCCGCTTGATCTTCGGATTGTCTGCGAGGACGGCTTCGCCGTCGAAGCGCAGGCTGGTGAAGCGGCCGATCGGCGTGTCGATGGTCTCCTTGCCGCCCATCTTGCCTGTGAGCTTCCAGACCTTCTTGCCCGCGAACACCTCCAGGCACACCTCCTGGTTCACCGGCAGCATCCGCAGGATGTAAAGCGCGGAGATCACGTCGCGCACGTCGGGGTCGGCGTCCACCGTGTACGGCTCCGGCTCGCCGTTCCGGGTGGCCTTCACCACCAGCTTTCCGCCCTCGGGCGGGAAGACCATCTCGGTGCCGCGGTGCACCTCGCTCTCGTCCATGTCCTCGCGGTAGCGCAGAGGGGCGAAGTCCCGCGCGACCAGCGCGGTGGCGTAGACGTCGTAGCGCCCCACGTTGGTCGCCATGAAGGCGTTGGTCTTGGCCCGCGAGCTGAGCTGGATGGCCGCCCCCTTCTCCGAAGACGGCGGAGCTTCGGTGCGCACCTCGAAGGTTCCCACCTCGGCCCCGACGACGTCGAGCTTGAAGGTCAGCACTTCGCCCGGCGTGAGCTTCATCGGGGGAAGCTTCTGCGCGGGGCAGAGCGCGGCGAGGATCAGCGCGAGCATCGGATGCATGTCTAGCAGGGACCTCCCGTCCAGGCCGCCTATTCAGCTCCGCGCGCCGCCCCGAGCTTGCGGGCCGACAAGAGCAGCACCTCGATCCGCGCGGCCAGCGTCTCGCGCATCCGTGCGTACGCCTTGGGATCGCGCGAGAAGCCGCGCAGCGAAGGAGCGAGGGCACGCGCCTCGGCCCGGGCGAGCGCCGGATCCCCGAGCCGGGCGCAGAGCGTGAGATAGGCGTGGTCCGCCAGCGAGCGCGAGATCTGCACGAGGCGAAAGGATTCGATCGGCACGTCCCTCTGCCCGCCGATCCGATCGGGTGTGCCCGGGTAGAAGAGGGTGCCGTCGCCGTTTCCCCCAAAGGCCCACTGCGACTGCCAGGGATCGGTCTCGTGGTAGGCGAACACGGTGTCGAAGTAGAGCTCCCCGGCCACCTCGTTCGCGAACGCCAGCGTCCCCATCACGCGCGCGGCCGTGGCCGGAGCGTCGATCATGTAGCTCGGCCAGCCGCGGAAGGCGGGATCGAGCACCGGCCTCCCGTCGCTGCTGCAGCCGTGCGACATGCAGCTCTGGTACCACCACAGGCGCGAATACTTCGCGCGCGGGACGGCGCGCGGACAGGTCGGGTCCTTCTCCCCCACGCAGTTGAGCAGCGGCGTCCAGAGGTCCACGTCGGGTAGGGCACCGGCCCACGAGGTCGTCACCAGCCGCCGGACGTCCGGAGCGTCCTCGCGCATCTCCTTCGCCCGCGCCTCCACCTCGGGGAACGCGTCCGGCGACGGCTCGTCGTGGACGTAGCGGAAGAGCCGATCCAGCCATCCCCGCTGCCGGAAGTGCTCCTGCCACTGCCGGCGATAGGAGCGCCGCTGCGCCCGGGTCAGCTTTCCTGGCTCCCGCAGCTCGACCGCGGTCCACCGCGCCCCGCTCGGCAGCGCGATGCCGTCCAGGAACGGGCCCACCTCCTGGTCGTAGCTGGTCCAGTCGATCTGCACGCCGCCTTCGGACTTGCTGAACGAGGGAGGATCCTGCGTCCCACCGAACAGCGTGATCCCGCGCCGGAGCGCCGCCAGGTCGTAGGCGCGCGTCAGCTCCCGCGCCGCCTCCACGCCGCGGCGATGTCCGCGGGCGGCGGAGTAGCCGGAGAACCCGAAGGCGGTGGCGAGGGCCGGCGTGGCCGGCAGATCGAACGCTCGCACCCGGACCTCGACCGGCACCTCGGCGGACCCACCCCGCCAGGACAGCTTCACCGCCCCGGCCAGCCGCGCGGGGCCGGTCCCGCTCGCCGGGCAGGCCTCTAGGAAGATGGCCTGGGCGCGGCCTTCAGCGACGTCCACCGGGAACGCACGCCGCTGCTCGCCGTAGATCCGGTCTCGGACGGGGATCAGCGCGTCGGGCCACTCGCCGGTCGAGCCCTCGGGGCCCGAAGGGTGCTCCAGGACCACCGTGCCCACCCGGTACAGATCGAGCTGCGCCTTGCCGGTCGGCGCCGCCCGCAGGCCGAGGGCGGGGCCGCGCACGACGATCTGGGCGCCGGCGCACTCTCCGCCCGCAGCGGCGATCCGGATGCGCGGCGACTGCGCGGCGGCCGGAGGGCGCGCATCCGGGCGCACCTTTTCCGACTCGTCGGCGACCCAGATCTGCAGCGCAAGGAGGACCCAGAGCATGCCGCCGGGCAAGGTGGGTGGCGATCGGCAGGGCGGCAACTTTTCCCCGGCGGAGAATGTTTGGCGTTACACTGATCGCATGGCGCCCCGCGACCATTCCCGGTACATCGAGGAGGACGATGACGAAAAGCCCACCGGCGCGGCGCTGGGCACGCGCCGCCGGTTCGAGGAGTTCGAGTGCCCCTCCTGCAGCGCGCACAATCCGTACGACGAGTTCGGCAACAACGAAGAGGTGCTCTGCAACTGGTGCGGCGTCGAATTCAAGGCGCTGGTGGACGAGGAAGGCGTCCTGCGGCTGAAGGAAACGTGAAGGGCGTCGCGCGCAGGGAAGTGCGCAGGGTCGCGAGCGGCGTCCTGCAGGCGCCGGCGGACGACGAGGTCGTCGCCGAGGAGCCGCTGGAGATCCGGGTGCAGGGCGAGACGCTGGCCATCACCATGCGGACGCCGGGCGCAGATCGGGAGCTGGCGGTCGGGTTCCTGTTCGCCGAGGGCGTGATCGCGTCCCGCGACGACGTCGGCCGCGTCTCCCACTGCGGCCGGCCGGACCAGGAAGGCTACGGAAATACCATCGATGTGGTGCCGGGGCCCGGGATCTCGCTGGACATCGAGCGGCTTTCGGCCACCCGGCGCGGCACGCTCACCACCTCGGCCTGCGGGGTCTGTGGCCGCCGCAGCGTGGACGACGTGATCGCCCGCTGCGCGCCGCTGCCGGTCACTCCGGGAACCATGCCGGCCGCGGCCATCGTCGCCGCGGTGGAAGGTCTGCGCGGCCGGCAGCCCAACTTCTCCCGGACCGGCGGCATCCACGCCGCCGCCCTGCACGACGCGGAAGGCAACGTGCTCGCCGCTTTCGAGGACATCGGCCGGCACAACGCCGTCGACAAGGTGGTCGGTGCGCTGCTGCTTTCCGGCCGGATTCCCGGAAAGGAGGCGGCCCTGCTGGTGGTCAGCGGGCGCGCCTCGTACGAGGTGGTGCAGAAGGCATCAGCGGCCGGGGTGCCGGTGATCGCGAGCGTGTCCGCGGCCAGCTCGCTCGCGGTGGACCTCTCGCGCGCCTCAGGCATTACGCTCTGTGGATTCGTCCGCAACGGGTCGATGACCGTGTACGCCCACCCGGAAAGAATCCGCTGAGCACCAGCCGCGAAGCCTCTGTTCCGCGCCGCAAGCGGCGCGCTGCTCAGAACCGGGCGCCGTACACCGGGACCGGCGAGCTGAAGCCAGTCGGCCGCTGGTCCGCGATCGGCCCGGTGAAGGTCCGATCGGACTGCGAGGCCGCGGTGGCCACGCCCAGGATCAGGCCGACGCCCGCGCCGATGCCGGCGCCGATCAGCACGTCGCGCTCCCAGTTGCCCCAGCCTTGGTCCTGCACGTAGTTCCGGTACGCGGCCACGCCGCCGCCGGCCAGCGCGCCGATCGCGGCGCCGCCGATCACGTCGGTCACGATGATGCTGCCGGGCGACCGATGCTCCTGCACCTCGACCACTTCCGCCGGCAGGGCGGTCTTCGGGGGGACGGTGTTCGGGGTCCTTTGGACCTGCGCGCGCGCCTGCATCGGGACAGCCAGCGCGCACGCGCAGGCAACAATGACGCCTTTCAGCATGCTCGTCTCCTTGATTTCCCATAAATTGCTGACCCGGGAGGCGGGCCTGCAAGCCACGGGCAAAGGAGCGAGCGCCTACTTCTTCATCGTCTGGCGGCGATTCGCGCGGGCTTCCTTCTTCCGCCGCTGTCGCTCCAGATAGCCCACTTTCTCCTCGCGGCGCGGACCCTGCCCTGGCGGCTCACGTCGGACCGGCGGCGCGGGGCGACTCTGCTCCAGCGGGCGCCCCAAGGCGCGTCCCACCGGGGCTGCGTCGGCGCGGCGCGAATCCCCGGCGAACCAGAGCACGCGCCGCACCACCAGCGTGGCGTACGCGCCCGGCGGCAGCGTGAACGAGAGGTTGACCTTCCACCGCCCCCGGTTCAGCTCGTCCTGCCGGGGTGCATTGACGCGGAGCTTTCCCGGCACGACGAACAACGGCCGCTCCTCGTGCTTGAAGAAGAGCTGCCGCGTGCCGGGGACCGCGAGATCCGCGAGCGCCAGCCCCTGCGCGCGCAGCGCGCCCAGGGCGGAGTCGCGCACCCGATCGTCGTCGAAGGTCGAGTCGGGCGCGAGCAGCGGGAAGGTCCTCGTCCAGAGCTCATCGCGCAGCGCTCGCGGCAGCCCGCGGGGGAAGGTCAAGGCGCCGGCCTGGTAGCGCAGCCCGATCAGCTCCGCCGTGGCAACCCGCGTGGCCAGGTAGCGCTTGACGCCCTCGTTCCAGACGTAGCTCTGCAGCTCGAACAACGCCATCGCCCGCACCCGGCGGTCGATGTGCAGAAAAGCGCCCTTGAAGTCCCCGGGATCCTCGCGCAGCTGCCGGAGCAGCGGCGCATAGCGCTTGGCGGCCTCCTGCGGCGCGCGCAGCTGCCATTGGCCCCAGTGATCGCGCCAGAAGGCCTTCACCTTCGCGTCGTCGCTCCGGTCCAGCTCGCTGGGCGTGGCAAGGAACGCCTTCAGCGCCGACTCGAAGTCCCCGCGCAACAGGTGGCGGGCGATGAATCCCTGGCCGTGCTTGAGGAACCCGAACCGCTGCGAGTCGAAGTAGTTCACCACTCCCACCCGCTGCACCTCCGCGACGCTCTCGGCCACGCGCCCGGCTTCCTCGGAGCCCAGGTCGCGCGCCGTGACCTCGAACCGGTTCGCGGAGATGTTCGCCGAGGTGAGAGGCTGCGCGGTGCGGCCGATCAGCTTGAGGCGCAGATCGCCGCTCTGCACCACCTCGGAGTTGCCGAGCGCGCCGCCCAGCACGCCCACGAGCTGCTCGGTCCGGCCCTGCTTGTCCTTGAGCCCGCAGATGGAGAGGTCGCGGCGGCGGACGGCAAAGTCCCGGGAGATCCGCTCCAGCGCCTGCAAGGTGGAGATCTTCTGCTTGTCCATCCGGTAAACCCACACCGGTCCCTCGGGCTCCGGCTCGAACCGGTAGCCCTCGCGCACGACGAAATCTTCCGGCCTTTGCTTGAGCTTCACCAGGCGCCGTTACCAGAAGGCGGAAATCTCGTAAAGCGCGGAGTGGATGGTACGATCCGCGACCTCCGGGGGACTGATTTGTCGGTTTGCGCAGCCTGCTACCGCGAGAACGAGCCGGCCGGCGGCCTTTGCCCTGCGTGCGGAGCGCCGCGAACCGCCTCGGGACGGCATCCGCCGGACGCACAGCGGCCGCAGCCGTCCCACCCGGGCTCCGGGCCGCGCCTGATCCTCGAGGGCCTCGCCGGCGAAGTGACCGAGTACCCGCTCGGCGACACCAACGTGATCGGGCGCAGCACCACCGCCGACGTCCGCCTGACCGACCGCGAGGTCTCGCGCAAGCACAGCCAGATCGACCGCGACGGCGAGCGGTTCGTCCTCAGCGACCTGGGATCCTCGAACGGCACCTTCCTCAACGGCAAGCGGATCCTGGCGCCGGCCGCGCTCGAGGACGGCGACGAGGTGATGGTCGGCACCTCCAGGATGGAGTTCCGCGTCACCCGGGGCGGACTGCGTGCGAAGAACGCGGAGATCGTGCACACCGGCACCACCGGCGCGCTGGAGGGAGTGGTGGCACGCACCGCCGCCAAGGCGACCTTCGCCCCGGTGGAGCAGATCCAGGACGTGAACCAGCTCAAGCGCGACTACGAGCGCCTGCGCGTGGGGCACGAGTTCTCCAATTACGTCCGACTCGAGCGCGACCTGAACGAGCTGCTCTCCCGCATCCTCCAGATCGCCTTCGATCTGATCCCCTGCGACAACGGCGTGGTCCTTCTGCGCGATCCGGGGTCGCAGGACCTGGTGATCCAGGCGATGCGGCAGCGCAAGCCGGGGCAGGGGAAGGTGCTGGTCTCCGACACGCTGCTGGCCCAGGTCCAGCTCACCAAGGAGGGTGTGCTCACCTCGGACGCGATCGCCGACGCCCGTTTCCAGGCCTCGCACTCGATCATCGCGCTGGGCGTGCGCAGCGCCATGGCGGTGCCGCTGCTCAGCTCTTCGGGCGACGAGGTGAAGGGAATCATGTTCCTCGATTCGCGCGAGCGGATCGCGGCGTTCACCACGAAGGATCTGGAAGTGCTCTCCGCGATCGCGGCGCAGGCCTCGGTGGCGCTGGAGAACAGCGAATACGCCCGCGCGCTGGAGCACGAGGCCACCCAGCGGGCCCAGCTCGCGCGCTTCCTCTCGCCCGCCCTGGTCGAGCAGGCGGCGCGGGGCAGGCTGGAGCTGGCCAAGGGGGGGACGCTCACGGAGGTCACCATCCTCTTCTGCGACATCCGGGGCTTCACCGGCATCGCGGAGAAGCTGCCGGCCCAGGAAGTGGTCCGGATGCTCAACGACTATTTCGAGCTGATGGTCGACATCCTCTTCGAGCACAACGGCATCCTCGACAAGTTCATCGGCGACGCGATCATGGGTCTCTGGGGAGCGCCGGTGAAGCGGCCGGACGACGCCACCAACGCGGTCCAGGCCGCGGTGAAGATGCAGAAGCGCGTGGCGGAGTGGAACGAGGAGCGGACGGGGCAGGACAAGGTGCCAATCCGGATCGGCATCGGGCTGCACACCGGTCAGGTGGTGGTGGGCAACATGGGGTCCTCGAAGGCGTTGAGCTACACCGCCATCGGCGACGGCGTGAACCTCGCCTCGCGACTCTGCGGCGTGGCGCGCGAGGACATGGTGGTGATCTCCGAGGAGTGCGCGGTGCGGGCGGGGAAGGACCGATTCGTGCTCGAGGCGCTCCCGCCCGCGAAAGTGAAGAACCGCGAAGCGCCGGTCGAGATCTACCGGGTCCTCGAGGCGCTCGACCGCTCGACTGGCGGGAGCGTTCCGTAACCCATTTTCTGACGAAAACTTGCCAGTTCGATCGGCTAGTTCACACTGACCCACATGGGCGAACCGGTCGTCCCCCGATCGCAGCCTCCGCTGGCGAAGAAGCGCGCCGTCCAGCGGTGTCCCAATTGCGACATCCGCTGCGACGTGAGCCTGTTCGTGAACGGCTCGCTGGCGCGCTGCGGCCACTGCGGCGTGCGCTTCGAGGTCCGGCGGGAGCCGAGCGTGCCCGCTCCGCCATCGCCGGCCCGGACGCCCCCGCAAGCGGAGATCCGGAGCGAGCAGCCCCCGCTCCCGAAGCTGGACGGCTTCGTCGTCCACGAGCGCATCGGCCAGGGCGGGATGGGCGAGGTCTTCCGCTGCACGCGCGTCTCCGACCAGGTTCCGGTCGCGGTGAAGATCCTCACCCCGCAGATGGCGGCGGTCCCGGATTACGTCCGCCGGTTCGGCCGAGAGGCCGCGGCGATGGCCCAGCTCGATCACCCGGGGATCGTGCGTCTCTTGGGCCGGGGCAAGGCGGGGCAGCACGTCTTCATCGCCATGGAGCTGATCGAGGGCGAGTCCTTGCGCACCTGGGCGCACCGGAACCGGCCTCCCGCCAAGCAGTTGGCGGCGTTGCTCGCCCAGGTCGCCCACGCGCTGGCCTACGCGCATGCCCGTGCGGTGGTCCACCGCGACCTGAAGCCCGACAACGTCCTGGTCACGCCCGATCTCAAGACCAAGATGCTGGACTTCGGCCTCGCCGGCCTGCACGCCGAGGGCGCCCAGTGCCTGACCCAGAGCAACGTCGCGATGGGCACCGCCAACTACATGGCGCCCGAGCAGCGCAAGGACGCCAAGCGCGCCGACCACAAGGCGGACATCTATTCGTTCGGCGTGATGGCCTACGAGCTGCTCACCGGCGAGCTTCCGGTGGGGAAGTTCGCGCCGCCCTCGAAGATGGTGCCCGGGCTGGAGCCGCGCTGGGACGCGCTGGTCGAGCGGTGCCTGGAGCCCAATCCCGCGGCGCGGCCGCACAGCGCGCTGGAGCTGGCCCATTCGCTGGAGGCGCTCGCGGGAGTCGCGCGCTCGATGCAGGTGGCTCCGCGTACGCGGAAGAACGTGCGAAAATCAGGCGTGTGGTCCTGGCTGGGCCTGGGCACCGCCGTCGCGGTGGTGCTGGGAGTTGTCGGCCTGCGCGTCTCGCAGGATCACCGGTCGTCGCGGCCGTCGCTGGCCGCCGTCCGTGCCTTGGCGAAGAGGGCGCCGGCGCGGCATTGGGTTGAGGCTCAGAAATAGTCGCCAAGCCGCCTTCGGCTACGGCTTCTTGGCCCCGTTCCGCGTCTTGTAGAAGATCACCACCGTCAGACAGTGGAACTCGTTGTCGCTCGACTGCATGACCGTCCGATCGACGATCTCGAGATCCGCGTTCGCGCGCAGCCAGCGCGTCACCTGCTCCCCGAGGTCCTCCCGCTCCTTGGCCTTGGTCGCGGAGAACACCTTCACGCCCGTGAACATCCCGCCCCTCCGGGTGTTGGACGTGAATCATCCACTCGGACGCCCGGATGTCAAATCGACGGGCTTGCCGAAGAGCGCCGCCGCCTCCACTCATGTGGGAGGGGGTGCGCATGGCCAGGACTGCCGCACGAATGACCTCCGCGCGCAAGCGGGAGCTGGCGATCGAGTTCATGCGGCAGATCCGCGCCATGGACCGCGACAGGCTGCACGAGCTGATCCTCCACCAGGCGGGCGAGGATCTGGCGCAGTTCTTCCTCGCTTACGCGACAGATCTCATGGCGCGCGAGCCGGAGCGCGCCACCGAGAACGCCTCGTCGCTGCTCCTGATCGGCTATCTGATCCGCTGCTTCGAGGAGGGGTTGCACGCGGAGACGGCCGTCCCGGACCGCCCGCTCCTTCATTGACCGGTCCTCCTCTGGCGCACCGGCCGGGCGATACCTACGTTGGCGCCATGCCGGCGGCGACCATGCATCCGAAGGATGCGCTGCAGCGGCTTCTCGACGGGCTGCAGCTGTTCATGCGCGAGCACCTCGCGCTCGCGCGTTCCGAGATCAAATCGGACCTTCGCGCGATCGGCCGCGATCTGGCCGTGGGCGCGGCGGGAGTGCCGGCGGTGGCGGTCGGATATCTCCTTCTGATGCTGGCCATCTCGGCGCTGCTGGCGCTGGTCCTTCCGAGCTGGGCGGCATACGGGATCGTGGCCGTGCTGAACCTCGGCGCCGGCGGGGTCCTGACCCTGACCGGCATCCGCCGCATCCGGCGCGAGCGGGTCGAGCTTCCGCGGGCCGCCGAGGAGAATCGAGCACGACCGGAAGCGGCTCGCGAGCGGCATGAAGCCGGATGCCCCGCGGGACGGTATGCAACCGCCGGGGACGCCGCGTTGATTTCGTCGCAGGAGGCGACCGATGCCTGAATCTCCTAGAGATGCCGAGGCCATCCGGGCCGGGATCGAACGGGCCCGGGAGGAGATCGAGGAGTCCGTGAACGCGCTGCGGGCGAACGTCTCGGAGACCCTCAACTGGCGCAGCTTCGTGCGCCGCCATCCGGGCGCCGTGTTCGCCGGCGCCATGTTCGCGGGCCTGCTTCTCGCCCGCATGACCTCGAGGTGAGCCAGATGGCCGAGACGCGAGGCAAGGTGCAGCTCCCGATGCCGGAGGTCGCGCCTCGTCCCTCGCCGGACGAGGACGCCTTCCAGCGCGGCCTGATGATGGGCCGTGAAGTCGCCGAGAACGCGGTCCGGAAGATCGGCGCATGGGCGGAGGAAAACCCCGGTCAGCTGGTCCTGGCCGGACTCGCCTTCGGGTTCGTCCTGGGGAAGATCCTCCTCCGGCGACCGCGGACCGTCAGCGAGCTGGAGGAGTAGCCGGAGCCCGGACGACGGGATCCGCCCGGGCGGCCGGGCTGAGCCCGACTCCGTGGCGGTAGACCAGCGCACCCCCCAGCACCGTCTCCGCCAGCAGGACGGAGGCGGCGGCGAAGGATGCCGCCAGGTAGAGGGTACGGCCCCGCAGGGGCAGCGCGAGCTTCGAGGCCGCCCGCCAGACCGCGACCGGCAGCCAGATGCCCGCCGCCAGATATCCCAGCGCTTCGTGCAGCCGGAGCAAGGCTTCCCCGGCGGCGCTGTGTGCCCCGATCGCCGCGTCGGCTCCCCAGCCGCTGGCGATGGCCAGGAGCGAGAACCCGGTCCCCAGCAGCGTCGTCCACCGGCCCGTCGACAGGAGCGACTCCCGTCGGAGCAGCAGCCCGAAGACGTCCGCGAGCGGCGCGACCAGGAGCAGACCGACGGCGAAGTGCACCAGGAATGGGTGGAGCTCGCCCGCCAGCACCGGGTCATCCTGCCGGTGGCAGGGGGGCGAGGCAAATCAGCGGTCGGGATGCCGCGCGACCACGACGGTGTGGATTCCGCCGCGCACGTAGAAGTCTCCGGTCACTTCGCAGCGCCGCGGTTTCAGGGCGCCCACGAGGTCGTCGAGGATGCGGTTCGTCACCGCCTCGTGGAACGCGCCTTCGTTGCGGTAGCTCCAGAGGTAGAGCTTGAGGCTCTTCAGCTCCACGCAGAGGCGGTCGGGCACGTAGCTGATCCGGATGGTGGCGAAATCCGGCTGGCCGGTCAGGGGGCAGACGCAGGTGAACTCGGGGCAGTCGAACCGGATCTCGTAGTCGCGGCGCGGACTGGGATTCGGGAATGTCGCCAAGGACTTCTGCGCCTCGGTGACCTTCCGGGGAGTGAGGTCCGCCTTGACCCTGCGAGCCATCGTCCCGGCGCGTCATAGCAGGAAAGCAGGCCTGGCGCCACCATGGGACGTTGCGGGGCGGTGTAAGGTCGAGTACAACAACGCACCATGTCGAGAAAGGCAGACCCCAGCAGTCGCCGCTCTCCCCGCCGGCGTCCTCCCGCCGACTCTCCGACCGACCCGAACCTCAGGCCCGTCCGCAAGGAGTCGGCCGAAGCGGTCGACTCGGACTTCGGGCTGTGCCTGGCGCTCGCTCCCGCTCTCCGCAGGCGCAGCGATTCGTAGATTCGCTCGCGCAGTCGTAGGGTTGCCCTTCCGTTCAGCCATGAAGACCGTTGTCGTCATGGACCCGAGCATGACGGACACGAGGCCTAAGTTCTCTCGCCTGACGGAGGGCAAGGCGAGGAACTCCTGGAAGGCGGCCTTGCCGGCCGTCATCGCGATCGTCCTGGTGGTCGCGCTCCTGGCGTACCTGGTTTCAAACATCAGCTCCACCTCCCAGCGGGCGAGCAACGCCGAGCGAGAGGCCGGCCAGTACAGGGACCAGGTCGCGGCCATGACCAAGCAAGTCGGAGATCTCCAAAAGGATGTGGTGATCGCGAAGAGCCCGGGCCGGACGACGGTGATCCTGCAGGCGGCACCCGCCCCGGCCAAGAAGGCGGCGGCTGCGCCCGGTGCGGAGTCGAAATCCTGGGCCGCGGCCACCTGGGGTGAGCTGCCGAATGGCAAGAGCTGGATGCGGGTCAACGGCTACGGTCTGAACCAGAGCCTGGACGGCGGCAAGGCCTACCGTCTCTGGATGCAGCCGGCCTCCGGCGATCCGATCGACGTGGGCGCGCTCGAGGTGGACGCGAACGGCAGCGGCTTCGCGATGAAGTCCGACCTGCCCGCGATCGACCAGGGCAAGGCGGTCATGCTCACCATCGACGCCTCGGACGCGAAGCAGCCCGGCGAGACGATCGCTCGTGCGGACCTGCCCAAGCTGCAGCCGACCATGAGCCCCGCCCCAGGCCAGCAAGCGAAGGATCAGGGGCAGG
>DASQAS010000035.1:0-19549 GCA_035635635.1 Myxococcales bacterium
TGGTGCACAGCGCGAAATATCTGGCCGAGCTCGCGGCCGCCGGGTTCGACGCGCGCCGGCTGGCGCACGTGCCCGCCGGCGTGGACGCGAACTGGTTCTCTCCCGGCCGGGCTCCCCGGCTCCGGGAGCGCTGGGGAGTCCCTGCCGGAGCGCCGCTGGCGGGAATCGTGGCGCGCATGAAGCCGGAGCGCGGACACGGCGCGCTGCTGCAGGCCTTCGCGCGCGTCCAGCGCGAAGTTCCGGCGGCCTGGCTGGTGCTGGTGGGGCGCGGCGAGGAGGAGCCTTTGCTCCGGAAGCTGGCTGCGGAGCTGGGGCTCTCGCGCGCGGTGTTCGGCGGGTATCTGCGGGGGCCCGGCTTGCTCGAGGCCTACCGCGCGCTCGACGTGGCCGTCTGGCTGCGCGAAGGCAACGACGGCGGCTGCCGCGGAGTGCTGGAAGCGATGGCCTGCGGTGTGCCGGTCGTGGCCGGAAGCGACGGCGCGCCGCCCGAGTTGGTCGCCGACACGGGCAGGGTGGTCCAGGCCGACGACCCCGCCGCGATCGCGGCCGGCCTGTGCGAGCTGCTGGGCGACCCCTCTCTCGCGCGGCGGCTCGGCGCGGCCGCCCGCGAGCGCGCTCTCTCGTTCACGCCGAGCCGCGCCGCGCTCGAGACGCTGTCGTTCTGGCGCAGGCTGCGCGACCTGCCGCGCTCGCGCTGAGCCAAGGTGTTTGACTGCGCGCGCTCGCCGCTCTGAAGCGCTGAGCCGCGTTTCAGAACGCCCGGGTTTCGCCGATCTGCATCTGCACCATCTTCGCCCTGCCCGCCTTGAGCGCCTTGGCGAACTGCTCGGGCGTCCCGGTGAGGACCGGAAACGTCCCGAAGTGCATCGGGACCACGCTCTTCACGCCGGCGTCGTGGGCGGCGGCTGCGGCGTCGAGTGGATCCATGGTGAAGTGCCCGCCGATGCACGCGAGCATCACGTCAGGGTGGAAGCGCTCGCCGATGCGCTTCATCCCGGGAAAGTAGGCGGTGTCGCCGGTGTGGTAGAGCGTCGGCCCTCCCTTGATCACGATCACGAACCCGACCGGCGTGCCCGCGTAGAGGATCGGCCCGTTCTCGCTCGCCTGGAATCCGGAGCTGTGCACGGCCGGCACCAGCGCGACGCTCACCTCGTCGTTCAGCTTCAGGATGCCGCCCGGACCCGCCAGCGTCTCGAAGCCTGCCGCCTCCTTCGGCACGCCCGCCGCCACGAGCTGCCCTCCCAGCTCGAACGACGCGATGATCTTCGCGTTGGTCCGCTTCTGCAGCGCCACCGAGTCGCCGACGTGGTCGAAGTGTCCGTGCGAGATCAGGATGTAGTCGAGCTTCTGGATCTTGTCCGCGGCCGCCTTGTCCTTGTTGGCAGGGTTCGAGATCCAGGGATCGATCGCCAGCGTGGTCCCGCCCGGCGTCTTCACCACGAAGGCGGCGTGCCCGTACCAGGTCACTTCGGTCTTGCCTTTGCCGGCGCCCTGCGCGAAGGCGGGGAGAGCGGCGAGCGCGAGGAGTGCGAAGGTCTTCATGTCCGTCCCTTTCGTTCGAGCGGAGATCGGCCCCGGCATCTACCGCGTTCACAAACCGGTTGGCCAGACCAGTTTCGCCCTCGTGCAGGCCTTCATGGAGGACGTGCGGGCGGCCGGCATCCGGCGCGACAAGCTGCCGGTCTGCCACGGCGGCGCCCTGGACCCCTTCGCCGAGGGGCTGGTGCTGCTCCTCGCCGGCCAGGCGACGCGACTGATGGACCTGCTGCACCCGGTCCCCAAGACGTACGTCGCGGAGATCGCCTGGGGTGCGGAGACTGACAACGGCGATCCTCTCGGCCGCGTGGTCGCGCGGGGCGACCCCTCGGGGCTGACGCCGCAGGAGCTCGACGAAGCGCTCGCGCCGTTCATCGGATGGCACGATCAGGTTCCTCCGGCCACCAGCAACAAGCGCGTGGGCGGAGAGCGCGCGTACCGCCGGGCGCACCGCGGCGAATCGTTCGAGCTGCCGCCTTCGCGCGTCTATCTCCACGAGGCCCGCTGGCTGGAGCATCGCCTCCCCGGCTCCAGCACGCTTCTGCTCGTCACCGGAGGCGGGTACTACGTCCGCGCGCTCGCGCGGGATCTGGGCCGCAGCACCGGCGCCCGCGCCCACGTCTCCGCCTTGCGGCGAACCGCTATCGGCCCTTGGTCTGACCCGCCATCCGGCGAGCGCGTCCGGATGACGGGGCCAAACCTCTTTCCCTGGTGCGGGAGCGTGCAGGTGGATTCCGCCGAGTTTAAAGCGCTGCGGACAGGAAAAAGCATTCTCACGCGCCGGATCGATCCGCCGTCGTGGCCCTTGCCGCCGGGTTTCGCCGACCCTGGGCGCCTCCGCGCCCTGCACGACTCGGCCCTGGTGGCAATGCTGCGGGATCGCGGCGCAATGCTGGTTCCCGATCCAGTCCTTCACGGCGCTCTATGAACTCCCGGATCCGCCTATTACGTCCGATCGGAAACCTGTTCCGTTAGCCTACAAGCTGTGTAACCATGCGCGGGTGACGATCGTCATCGTGACAGTCATCGTGTCATGCGCCTTGCTCGCACTTTTCCGGAAACGCCGGACGCACGACCGCAAGGCGGGAACGCTGGCTCCTGGTACGCGTATCGTTGTTGCCGAGCAGCATTCGTGGGCAGCTCGCGCCCACGGCACGGTTGTCCTGCCGCCACGACCCGTGAAGCAATGCACTAAGGGTGGTTGGAAACGAGCCGAGCGCGTTGTCCACACTCCCAAGGGCGTTCATACCACGTACTGGATCGAGTTTGACGCTCCGCAGCAAGACTCCGAAGGCGCTAGTCAAATCATCGGCGCAGAGATACGTGCAACGCTTCTTACAGTGCTCATTGACCAGCCGCCACCACCGCCCCAACAACGTCGCGAGTTCCAGCTCCTTTGGTACGAAAATCAACGGCTCGGACTGCGTGTTGAATTGCGCGCAAGAGCTACAGGTTCTTAGGCCACTCCTCAACGTCCCCAGTCCTTCTGTCTACGTATTCTCTGCAGAGCATCCAACGCCGACGGATCGCCCTCTTCAACCCGATCCGCGAAGTACAGGTCGCTGACCTCGGGCGGAGCAATGAACACGACCGCGCCATCCTCTTGAAAAGAAGTACGCCAAGTCGAAGGTATTTGGCCGTCTACTACACTGAACAGAGGCGAAGGTGCCACCCGGACGTAATCCAGTTCGTCTGTTACATATACCCACATCAATCCGTGTTGCAGGTACAAACCGAGGACCTCGTAATCCTTTCCCACGTCTACCGCAAAATGGGCTTCAAACAAGGATCGAGGAACTACCTTAGGAGTCGGCAGTTGATCGATCTGCTCTGGACTTAGTCTAACTCGCTCGCACTTAATATGCATGGAGAATCCTAAAGGTCACAAGCTGGATCGGCACAACCGAAGAGAGGCTTGTCGGTGCCTATCGTTCGAGGATCAATAATGAAGAATGGTATCGAAATAAATGTGCTATTCAGGCTCGCTGCGAATGACGTAGCCCCCGGCACCCCCTTCAAGTACGCGGTTACAGCGGGAATACCATAGCAACGTCTTTCACCCTCGGGAATACCGTCTTGAGCCCGGTCACTAGTCCGGTACTCGATGAACATCGCAAGGCTGCCGTGGCTTTCCGGCATTGACGGGCCGTCCCGGCCGGCGCCATCATCGAGCATGAACCTCGAGGGGACCTGTCACTGCGGAAACGTCGCCGTCGTCCTCGAGACGGAGCAGGACCCTCGCGCGCTCCCTCTCCGCGCCTGCGACTGCAGCTTCTGCCGTCGCCACGGCGCGCGGACGACCTCCGACCCGGAGGGCCGGGCGCGGATCGGGATGAAGGACGCGCAGCTCGTGTCCCGCTACGTCTTCGGACTGCGCACCGCCGAGATGATCGTCTGCGCGCGCTGCGGCATGTACTGCGCCGGGGTCTACCGCGAGGCCGACCGCGGGTGGGCAGTGATCAACGCCAACATCTTCCTGCATCCGGCCTTCGATCGTCCACCCAAGGTGGTCTCGTACGAGGGCGAGACCGCCCAGACGCGCATCGAGCGCCGCAAGAAGATGTGGACGCCGCTCGTGGGATCCTGACGCCCTGCGAGCTCGACACCCGCGGGACGATGAACAGGGCAGCCTTTACTTGAACTTTGCAAGCACCGACAACACCTGGTCGATGTCGCCGTCGGTGTGGTCGGCCGAGACCTGGAAGCGGATCAGCTGCTCTCCGCGCGGCACCACCGGGTAGTTCAGCCCAGTCGCCAGGACCCCGTTCTCGCGAAGGAAGCCCACCAACTCCCGCGTCCGCTCCGTGTCGCGGACCATCAGCGGCACCACCGGGTGCTGCCCGGGAATGGTCTCGAATCCCAGCCGGAGCAGTCCCTCGCGGAACCGCTGCGTGACCGCCCGGAGATGCGAGAGCAACGCGACGCCGTCGCGGCCCCGGATCACCTCCAGCGCCGCCAGCGCCGCGGCGGCCTCCCCGGGCGCGATCGGATTCGAGTAGATGTAGAACGGGTTCTTCTCGCGCAGCCAGCGGATCACTTGCGGCTCGCAGACGATGTACCCGCCGTTCACGCCCATCGCCTTGCCTAGCGTTCCGATCAGCACGTCGGCGCGGCCGCCGGTGATCTCCTCGGTTCCCCGGCCGGTGGTGCCGAACCCGCCCACGCCATGGGAGTCGTCGACGACCAGAACGCAGCCGCGCTCGAAGCGGGGATCGTACTTTTTGCACAGCTCGGCGATCCGCTCGACCGGCGCGTGGTCGCCGCGCATGCTGAAGACGCCGTCGGTGATCAACAGCGCGCCTTCCGCCTCGCCCACCGATTCTTCGAGCCGTTGCTCCAGGGCGCGGAGGTCGAGGTGCGCGTACACCTTGCGCTCCTTGTTGGGCGCGAGCTTCATGCCGTTGACGATGCAGTTGTGATTCAGCTCGTCGGAGATCAGCACCGTCTCCGGTGTGGAGAGACTGAAGAGGACGCCCGCCACCGCCGTGTAGGCCGAGCCGGCGACCATCGCAGATGGGCGGCCGTGGAAGTCCGCCAGGGCCTGCTCGAGCCTCAGGTGGGGCTCGTACGTTCCGCTGATGAACCGCACCGCGCCGGGTCCGACGCCGAAGGCGTGCGCCGCGCGCTCCTCCGCGTCGATCAGCTCGCTGCGCAGCGAGAGCCCCAGGTACGAGTTCGAGTTCATCCGGATGAACTCGCGCTCCCCGAAACCCTCCAGCACGAACCGCGGCCCGCGGCCGCCCTGCGGAGGCTTCACCGCGACCACCACGTGCTCCGCGCCTTTGGCGGTGCCCGCGCCCTCCAGGTCGGCGAGCTGGGTCTTCAGCTCCTCGAGCAGCTTCTGCAGCGGCATCTCGTCTCCTCCGGCGCCGCGGCTACCGCAGCTTCTCCAGCATGTCGTCGACCATCGCGTCGAGCCGGTAGCGCGGCGCCCACTTCCACTCCTCCCGCGCGGCGCTGTCGTCGATCGACTCCGGCCAGGAATCCGCGATGGCCTGCCGGCGCGGATCCACGTGGTACTCGACGTGGAAGGCCGGGATGCGCTTCTTGATGGCTTCCCCGATCTCGGCGGGGGTGAAGTCCATCGCGCCCAGGTTGTACGCGTTGCGGTGGACCAGCCGGGTGGGCTCCGCCTCCATCAGCTCGATCATCGCGCGGATCGCGTCGGGCATGTACATCATCGGCAGCCGTGCGTCCGCCCGCAGGTAGCAGGTGTAGTTGCCGTGCTGCAGCGCCTGCCGGAAGATGTCCACCGCGTAGTCGGTGGTCCCGCCGCCGGGCTCGGTCTGGTACGAGATCAGGCCGGGGAACCGCAGCCCGCGCGTGTCCATGCCGAAGCGCCGGTGGTAATCCTCGCAAAGCATCTCGCCCACCACCTTGGTGACGCCGTACATGGTGGTGGGACGCTGGATGGTGACCTGCGGCGTGCGCTCGCGCGGGGTGTCCGGGCCGAAGGACCCGATGGAGCTGGGGAAGAACAGGGCGCACTTGTACTGCCGGGCCGCCTCCAGCACGTTCACCAGGCCGTTGACGTTGAGCTGCCAGGCCTGCAGCGGCCGCAGCTCGCCGACGGCGGAGAGCAGGGCGGCCAGGTGATAGACGGTGTCCACGTGGTGGATCTGCATCACCCGGGTCAGGTGATGCGGATCCAGGCAGTCCACGAACTCGAACGGGCCGCCGTCGCGGAGGGCGGCGTCGGTGGGCATGCGGACGTCGCTCGCCACCACCGAGTCTCCGCCATAGCGCTGGCGCAGCGCGAGCGTGAGCTCCGACCCGATCTGACCGACCGCGCCCGTGACCAGGATCCGCTTCATCGACCGTCGCTCCGGAGAAAGGGGCGCCCTCCATAGCAGGTCATGGGCAGCTTGTGCAGGCTTTCGCGGCGCATACGGTCGAGCGGCCGTCCGTCAGCTTTCGCCCTCTGCCGGCATCCGCCGGGAAAACGTGGCGTAAAGCATCAAATCATAGGCAATCTTGAGCGCGCCCCCGCAGATCAGCGGCCATCCGATCAGGCTCTTCTGCAACAGCGCCCCGGCCAGCAGCGGACCGATGGCGGACGCCAGGCTGCGCGGGACGTTGGTCACGCTGGCCGCCGCCGCGCGCTCCTCGCGCGGCACCATCGCCATCACGTAGGCCTGGCGCGCGGGAACGTCCATCTGCGAGAGCATCGCCCGGAGGAGAAGGAAGAGCGCCGCCAGCGGCAGCGTCGGCATCAGCCCGGCCAGCACCAGGAAGAGGTTGGCCGGCAGGTGCGTGTACACCATCGTGCGCACGTGGCCGATCCGGGCCGCGATCCGCGCCGAGACGAGCTGCGAGATCGACGAGAGGAGGTTGACTGCGAAGAAGATCGCTCCCGCAGTGCTCACCGCCAGATCGAAGCGCCGGAACAGCCAGAGGGCGACGATCGACTGCACCACGAACCCGCCCCCGAACGCATCGATCGAGAACAGGGTCGCGAGCTGCAGGACCACTCCGCGGGACTTCTTCAGGGCCGTGCCGGTCTGCGCCGTCCGGGGCGGCTCCAGATGAGGAGAGAGCTTGCGGTAGGCGAGGGCGCTGAGCGCCCCGATCGCGCCGTAGACGAGAAAGGCAGCGCGCTCGGCCTGGGCCGCCCGGGCAGGCGCCAGCGCGTCGGGAAGGCCGGCCGCGAGCGATCCGAAGGCGCCCGCGAACGCGCCAGCGAGGTTGTACCAGGCGAAGAGCGTGGTCCGGTCCCGGCTCGCCGACACCTCGGCGAGCACCGCCTGCTCGGTGGGCAGGAACAGGGTCACGTCGCCGGACGACGGGTTGAGCGTCCCGACGAAGGCCACCGCCAGCAGCGCCCAGAACCCGGTGGCGAGGTAGAACGCCACTCCGGTCGCGCACATCAGGACGGCCGAGGCCAGGAGCACTGTCCTACGCCGGTAGCGATGGCCGAGCAGGCCGACGGCGAGCAGGAGCACGGCGGAGCCGAACAGCGTGGCGGTGGCGATGGCCCCGATCTCCACCGGCGTGAACCCGAGCCGCGAGAGATAGCTCGCCAAAAGGACGCTGGCGATCCCGTCGGCAAAACCGCGGGCCGCGCGGGTGCCGATCAGCCGCAGCGCGTCCGGCCCTGCGCTCGGCGGAAGCAGCCGCCTCACTGCGTCACCCAGAAGCCCGCGGCGGTCCCGCGCGCCGCGAGCTGGAAGAGGCGCTCGAGCACCCGCACTCCGTGACATGGCGCGCGAGGGAACGCAACCCGCGGCTGTTCGTGCTCAGGCATGGCCGCCAAGGCTACAATCCCGTCGTGCTGCGCGAGGACGCACAGCAAGCGGGCGGCGCGGTCGCCGTCCAGGGCGGCAGCGTCTGGCGATGTGCGGCTTGCGGCGCGGAGATCGCGTTCGACCAGGACCGCATCCCGCTGGAGGGGCAACAGACGCGCGCGTTCGTGAACCCCGACGGGTTCGAGTACGTGATCGCCGGCTTCGCCAAGGCCGCCGGCTGCCGCGAGGTGAGCCGACCCTCGTCGTACTGGAGCTGGTTTCCCGGCTGCGCCTGGCAGATCTCCGTCTGCGCGAGCTGCGGCGCGCACCTCGGCTGGCGCTTCACCGGGCGGGCCGCGTTCTACGGCCTGAGCATGGATCGGCTCAAAGCCCCCTGAGCGCGCCGAGGGCGTACGCGACCGCAACCTCCACCCGCAAAGTCCGTGGCCCCAGCGTGAACGGCTCGAATCCGCGCGCGGCGAGAAGCTCGACTTCAAACGGAACCCATCCGCCTTCCGGCCCGACGGCCAGCGCCACGCGCCTCGGGTCCCGCGCAGGCGCTGCGCGGGCGCCGGGGTGCGCGATCAGACGCTGCGCCAGTGGCCAGAGCGCGTCGATCTCGTCCTCGACGAACGGCCGGAACCGCTCGCGGACCAGCACCTCGGGCAGGCGGGTGTCGCGCGCCTGCTCCAGGCCGAGCAGAAGCAGCTCCCTGATCGACTCCGGCTCGAGAACCCGCGACTCGAAGTAGCTCTTCTCCACCCGCGCCGCGTTGACCAGGACGATGCGGTCCACTCCCAGGGACGCGGCGGCCGGCAGGACCTTGCGCAACGCCTTGGGTCTCGGCAGGGCCAGCAGCAGATCGATCCCTGGCCTGAGCGGCGGCGCCTCCGTCAGCGACGGCCGGAGCACCAGCTCGTCCCCGGCCGCGCGGAGCACCTCGGCAGTTCCGGTCTGCCCGCCCAGCAGACCCACCCGCAGCAGGTCCCCTTCCGCCGCGCGGAGAACCTCCAACGCATGGCGGAGCCGGCGCCCCGACAGCCGGACGGTCCCATCCTCACGGAGGTCTTCGGGCTGGAAGATCAGCAGATTCATCGAGTCCCCCCTCCCATGCGCGGCGGCCGGAGTTACAATACGGCCGTGCGACTGCTGCAGCATCGCATCGCGGGCCCCGAGCCCTGCCCCTATCTGGAAGGTCGCAGCTCCTCTACCGAGACGCTGCTGATGACCGGAGTGACGGTAGCGGAGCTGGACGACCTGCTCGAGCGCGGCTGGCGCAGGTTCGGGCCGGTCTACTTCCGGCCGGTGTGTGCCACCTGCGACGAGTGCGTCTCGGTCCGGGTCCCGGTGGCGACGTTCATTCCCTCGCTCAACCTGAAGCGCGTGCTCAAGCGGGCTGTCTCCCTGCGCCTGGAGGTCGGAGAGCCGGTGGTCGACCACGTGCGCCTCGCCTTGTACCGGCGCTGGCACGAGAGCCGGGAGGAGGAGCGCGGCTGGAAGCCGGACCGGATCGGCATCGAGTCGTACGCGATGCAGTTCTGCTTCCCCCATACCGCTGCACGCGAGTTCTCCTACTGGGACGGCGACGAGCTGGTCGGGGTCGGCATCGCCGACGAGACGCACCGGGCGCTCTCCGCCGTCTACTGCTACTACGATCCGGAACGTTCCAACCTCTCGCTGGGCACGCTGAACATCCTCCGCGCCCTGGAGTACGCGCGCCACCGCTGCCTCGCCTACGTCTATCTCGGCTATCGCGTGGAAGACTGCCCTTCGCTCCGGTACAAGGGCCGGTTCCAACCACAAGAAAGGCTGCGCGGCCGGATCGAGGCGGGCCAGCCCGCGCGCTGGGAGCCCGCTTGAAGCTGCACCAGGAGACTGTCCACGTCGAGGGCCGGGGTCAGGGTCTCCACGACGTCACCGAGATGGTCCGCCGTGTGGTGACTGCGTCCGGCGTGCGCACCGGACTCTGCAACGTCTGCGTGCAGCACACCAGCGCCTCGCTGGTCGTGCAAGAGAACGCGGACCCGGCGGTCCGCCGCGACCTGCAGCGCTTCCTCGCCCGCGTGGCGCCCGAAGACGCCGACTACGAGCACGATACGGAAGGTCCGGACGACATGCCCTCGCACATCCGCGCCGCGCTCACCAGGACCGCCGAGACGCTGCCGGTGAGTGGAGGAGACCTCGCGCTCGGGACGTGGCAGGGGATCCATCTCTGGGAACACCGGCGGGAGATGCAGCGGCGGAATCTGGTGGTGACGGTCTGGGGGCAGTGACGCTTCGCGCGAACCCCTAGCCCCGACCCCGCACCCGAACCCGACCCACGAAGCGCCGAAAGGCGCGAGTCCCAAACCCGAAGCCGTTTGTATGGTGCGGCGGCCTTTGTGGCCTATTCTAACCCACGAATGAAGTTCAACCGCCGCATGGGCCGCTACCTGGAGGACCTTCGCAGCCGTGAGGTCCAGGCCGTGGTTCCGCCGCGCGTCGTCGACGTGGACATCGTCGAGGCGGGCGGATGCTTCCTCTTGCGCGGCTTCGTGAACAAGCCGCACCTGAGCCCAAAGGACTTTCCCAATCAGACCGGCCTGGAGTGCAGCGCAAACCGCCTGCGGATGGAGTCGATGCTCGAGACGCGCATGGTGCGCTCCTGCCCGCTGCTGCTGCTCACCGCTGGCCTGCTCACCGCGCGCGCGATGTCCGCGGCGCTCTCGCGTCATCCGGGACGGTTCAACGTGATCCTCTCCTACGACGGGGAGAGTTGTGCGGTACGTTTCCACAAGATCCGGGCCCGGCAGCGCTGGCTGGCGGAGGACCTGGAAGAGTACGTGGACGAGGGCGTGATGGTGTTCGAGGCGGGCTCTGAGCTGCCGCTTCCGGCCCTTCTCTCGTCCTAGCCGAATCCCAACTCCCGGATTTTAGTGGGTTGTCGCGCCGCGTCGAACGGGCCCGAGCCCGGTGGGCGGGAGTGCGTGCGCCGGGCCCGTTGACCCACGTACGAGCCGTCCAGTATTCCTTTGCTCACTTTTCAGCAGACTCCAATTCCACGCGCCCCCCCGCTCTTTCCGAGTTTCGACAGCCCCGGAGTTTTCGATGCCCAGTAAACCTTGGCTATGGGCCGCACTGCTCGTCGTCCCTCTGCCGGCCTTCCTGGTCTCACCCCGGGTCGCGAATGCCTTCCGGACCTGGGAAGCGACGCAGCGACAGGCCACGCTCCTCTCCGCGAAGAACGCGCTCAAGGCGGGCGCTGACGGCTTGCCCGAGCTCTCCGCCTTGCTCAGCGAAGCCGCGGACGAGAGCGGGCAGAACGAGGCCGACGATGCGCAGATCCGCGGGCTCGCGCTGGCGGCGGAGATCGGTCCCCGCACGCCGGACGCGCAGAAGTACCTCCTCAACATCGCGGCGCAGGAGCGGCGGCGCTGGAATGATCCGATGGTGGTCGCGCAGGCCGCCGCGGCGGGCGCGACGACGCCAGGCACCCGGACCTGGGCGAACCTTGGTCCGCTCGCGGCGCGCAACGAGTTCAACGGCAGCTACTACAAGGCGCTGGACTCGGGGCGGCCGACGGCGATCGCCGTCCATCCCGGCGATCCCAACTTCGTCTTCCTCGGCACCTCGGGCGGGGGCATCTGGGTCCCGCTTCCCGGCGCGGATCTCAGCACCAACTACCCGTTCTGGATCCCGATCACCGACAACCTGGGCGCCCTGGCCATCGGTGCGATCGCGATCGATTCCCACTTCAACGCCGGAACCGGCCAGGTGACCGTGTGGGTCGGCCTGGGCGACGCCTTCGATCAGCAGTCGGGCGTGATCGTGAAGGGCACCTATACGCCCGGCGACCTCTCGGGGATCTGGGACTCGCCGATCCAGCTCGGTTCCCCCGCGCATCCCGCGGACGACTTCCCGACGGCTCCTCTCAACATCCGCGAGATCAAGCTCGATCCCAACGACGCGATGCGCATCCTCGTCGCCACCGACGACGGCTTCTACATGTCCACCGACGCCGGCTCGAGCTTCCAGCTCGTCGATCTCCCCAACGAGCCTGCGATCGGCACCACCACTCCGCGCAGCGGCAAGACCCGCGAGGCCACCTGGCAGATCGCGTTCGTCGGCACGGGCGCCGACGGCAAGTCGCAGTGGGTGGTCAGCGGCGTCTACGCCTGCCCCACGCTTCCCGGAGCGACCGTTGGAACCCGGCCGCCCTCCCCGTCGTCGGAAGCGAGGTCGGCGGGCCTGACTGGCTCGCTGGCGTGCGCCGGCGATCCGAACCCGGCCGACTACAACAAGGGCGACTTCTGGAAGAGCGTGGACGGCGGGTCGACCTGGGTGTCGATCAGGACCGCGGGCGGCCTCCCCGCCAACGTGACCGGCAGCAACCTCACCGACGTGGGACGCATCGCTTTCGGGGCGGGCGCGACCGGCGATCCGGCGCACACAGTCCTCTACGCGCAGGGAGGCTCGGCGCAGGAGACCAGCATCGCGGCACCGGCGTTTACCGCATCGGTCGCGGCGTATCTCAAGAGCGTCGACGGCGGCTCGACCTGGACGCGCATCGGCACCGGCCTGACGCTGACCACTCCGCCCACCACTCCGACCACGGTCAAGAACCCCACCACCCTCGCCAGCGAAGCGCAGGCCGGTTGCCGCACCATGAACCTGGCCCACGTCCAGAGCTTCTACAACCTGGCGGTGGCGGTCGATCCGGGCGACTCCAACCGCGCCATCTTCGGCGGCGACCTCTGCAGCGCCATCACCGTGGATGGCGGCGCGACCTACTCGCTGTCCTCGCACTGGCTGCCGCAGGGCGGGATCGGATTCACCAACTTCGGTTTCCTCCCCTATGTCCACGCCGACTGGCACACCGCGCTGGCGCTGCGGATCGGCGGGCAGCCGGTCCTGATGGCGGGCACCGACGGCGGCCTCTTCGTCACCCGCAACATCTGGGACGTGCCCACGCCGGAGCTCGGCTCGTGGAGCCAGCCAGACTTCGGCCTCGCCACGCACCTGTTCTATGGAATCGGCACGGGCGATCCGACGCTGGGCAACCCGAACGTGGTGTTCGGTGGACTCCAGGACAACGGCACGCGCTGGCGGCTGATCGAGGACGAGAATTTCATCGCCGACTTCAACCCGGGCATCTGGGACCAGATCCTCGGAGGTGACGGGCTGGCCTCGGCCGCCGTCTCGGACACCAAGGGCCAGAACGCGGTCTACTGGATCTCGGTCAACGGCACACGGCGGTTCTGCGTGCCGCGGATGTGGGACTGCAGCCAGGCCACCCGCATCCAGAACGGGGTGGAGATCGCCAATTGGCGCAACCCCGGCGCGTTCGCGTCCGATCCGTTCCTGATCCGGTACGACACGGTCGATGACGACAGCGCGGCCGTGGCCTCGGCCTCGAACGCCACCGCCGCCCTCTGGACCATCAACCCGGTCTCGCTGCTCGCCAGCGTACGGGTCGTCGTTCCCACCAACGGCGTCGTGGTGGACGGAACGGTCCGCACCATCCGCGGCATGGGCCTGCGCGTCTCGCCGTACCGCTACACCATCGACGGCGTACCGAACACGCGCATCTACGGCGGCGTCACCACCAGCAGCACCACCTCGATGGGCTCGTTCCTGGTCGTGGACAAGCCGGGGGCTGCCACCGGCGCGGTGGTGACCAGCGCCGTGCACAGCGTCCGGTTCCCGAACGTGACCGGGCTGGGCACCGGGACCATCTGGATCGGGAACGGCAGCGACTTCGCCGCTCCCCGGAATCCCGCCAGCCTGGGCGGAACCGACTCGAGGACCACCTGGCTGGTCTCCAGCAACGCGATGGTCTCGAATGCCGTGGGGTGCGCCGGCAACCCGGTCCCGGCGACGTGCGATCCGTCGGTGCTCATCCCGGCCTCGGTCGGCCACGTCTACAAGACCATCGACGCCGGCAATACCTGGCAGGCGTTCCACGGAGACGGCTCGGGCTTCGACCTGCCCAACGCGCCGGTCTACGCGATGCGCTACGATCCCACCGACCTCTCCGACCAGACCCTCTGGGTCGGAACCGAGATCGGCCTCTACCGGACCACCGACGGCGGCAAGACCTGGTCGCCGTACGGGAACGGCCTGCCGGCCGTCCGCGTCTGGGACATCCGCATCTCCGCCAACGGCAGCGTGCTGCGGATCGCCACCTACGGCCGCGGCGTCTGGGAGATCCATCCGAACAGCGAGCCGCCGGTCGCGAACGGCAACGGCGACTTCAACCGGACCGGCGTGATCGACTTCTTCAACATGGCCTCGCTGGCCGCGCGCATGGGCTCGACGCCCTCGGTCACCAACAACTTGATCTACGACTCGAGCGTCGATCTCGACGCCAATTCCGCCATCGACGACGCGGACCTGAACGCCCTCGTCGGCAAATTCGGGAGCACGCCATGAAGCGGCTCGCGCTGATCGCCGGGGTCCTGGCCGCTGCCTGCGGCTCGGAAACCTCTCGCAGGTCCACCACCACCTCGCGGAGCGGATCGTTCGAGATCGCGCTCCCGGCCACGGTCAACGCCGGCGAGGAGGTCAGCGTCGGGCTGACCGCGCTGAACGCCGCCGGAACGGTGGACGCCGTCTACCACGGCACCGTGGTTCTCTCGTCGGACGACGCCGATGCCGTCCTTCCGTCGGCCATCACGTTCACGGCGGCCGACCAGGGCCGGAAGACGGTCGCCATCACCTTCCAGACCGCGGGCACGCACACGGTGTTTGCGAGCGACCGCGACGGCGACCGGGACGGCTTTGGCGACTTCGACGTGAAGTCCGGCAAGGCCGTCGCGTTCGACATCGACCTGCCCGCCACCACCGTGGCGGGGAACGTGCTGATCGGTCAGGTCAGCGCGCTGGACAAGAACGGCCGCGTGGTGAAGAGCTTCGACGGCAGGGTCCACTTCACCTCGACCGATCCCAACGCGACGCTGCCCGCGGACGTGCCGTTCACGTCTTCGGATCGGGGACAGCTGAACCTCGGGTTCCGGCTGGTCACCGCCGGGCTGCAGACGGTCACCGTGACCCAGGTTGGCGGGTCGGCCACCGGGCGCGAGAACCTGACCGTGAAGCCCGCCGGCGCGAGCCGCATCTCGCTGGATCTGGCCGCGAGCGTGACTGTCGACACCAACCTGCCGATGGCGGTCACGGTCCGCGACGCGTTCGCGAACGTGGCGACGGGCTACACCGGGCGCGTGCACTTCGTCCTGACCGACGCGGCCGGCAGGGCGCCCGCCGACGTCACCTTCACGGCGGCGATGGCGGGCAGGGCGGACGTGATCGCGCAGTTCGGCACCGCGGGCGATCAATCCATCCTGGCGATGGATACTGCGAACCCGTCGATCGCCGGCAGCGCCGAGACCCTGGTCAATGCGGGGCGCGCGGCGACGTACAGCCTCTCCCGCCTGCCCAGCGCCGCGCTCGCCGGCGAGCCGCTGGCGCTGACCATCACCGCCGTCGACGCGCACGGCAACGTCGCCGCCGATTACGGCGGCTCCGCCAGCGTCACGTCGACCGATCACTCCGATCTTCTTCCTGCCACCGGCGGATTCGGCAACGGCGTCCGGAACGTGGCGCTCGCCTTCGTGAGCGCGGGCAACCATTTCGCCACCGTGAACGAGGTCGGGGGGATCATCCACGTCAACACCAGCTCGGTGAGCATCGTGGCGGCGGACGCGGTCGCGCTGCTCGTGAGCGGCGGCTCCGCGACCGCGGGCTCGCCGGCGGCGACCACCGTGACGGCGAAGGACACGTTCGGCAACACGGCCGCGTCCTACGCGGGGACGGTCAGCTTCTCCTCCAGCGACGCGACTGCGACGCTGCCCGCGAGCTTCACCTTCACCTCGGCCGATGCGGGGCAGCGTACTTTCAGTCTCACCTTCCGGCAGGCCGGGTCGCAGACGTTGTCGGTCAGCGACGGCCGCGCGGCGGGCTCCGGCAGCTTCACCGTCTCGGCGGGAGCTGGCGCGGCTTGCAGCCTGCTCGACCTGCCGGGCACGGCGGGGGCTGGCGCCGAGGTGGGCTTCCTGGTGGTCGTGCGCGACGCCTTCGGCAACATAGCGAGCGGGTACACCGGGACGATCTCGATCAGCTCCACCGACGCGGCCGCCCAGATCGGGGCGCCGGGAGCGTACACGCCCACCGACGCCGGCTCGCGCGCGTTCGCGATCCAGCTCCGGACGGCGGGGCTCCAGACGGTCACTGCGCGTGACGCGACTGTCGCGTCGCTTTCGTGCGGAGCTTCCACCACCGTGGTCCCCGGCGCGACCGTGCTCGTGGTCATGTTCAACAACTCCGACGCGTGGGCCGGGTCGCCCTCCGATGCGACCGTCACCGCGCAGGACTCCTTCGCCAACCGGGTGCCGACCTACGCGGGAACGGTCGCGTTCACCAGCTCGGACGCGGCGGCGAACCGGCCGGCCAACGTGAGCTTCGGCGCGGCGGACGACGGCCAGAAAACGGTGAGCGTGACGTTCAACACCATCGGCGGTCAGACGCTCACGGCGACCGACACGGTGGTGCCGGCGACCACCGGGACGGGAACCACGAACGTCCACGGCCTCCTCTACACGAACCCGCCTTCGGGCGGCCGGCTGCGGCTGGTGGCGAACGCCTCGTCCAACTTCAGCGTCGTGCAGCTCGACCTGGTCTCGAACACCTCGCTGTTCCCGCTCACGCTGGGAACGAACGACACGGTCCGCAACGGCGTGTTCGCGGCAGGCATGAACCTGCCGCTCGACACCACCAAGGTGGGGCCCGACGCGACGCTGCTCAGGACCACGGTGCCGGCCACGGTGCCGGCGTCCACCGCGGTCCTGGCGCTCGGCAACGCTCCGCAGGCCGTGGGCGCGGCAATCAGCAACGGCGTGCTCTACAGCGGCATCAGCCAGAAGCGCGTCGACACCACGGCTGGGGCGGGTTCCAACAACCGGCGCGGCGACGTGGCCGTCCGCCCGTTCCCCGGCGCGGCGTCGTTCTACTACTCGGTGCGCCTGAAGCTTACCCCGGGGGCCGCTCCGGGGACCGTGTTCGACGGACAGGCGCTCGCGAGCAGCTTCCGGGCGGCGGTGCGGGATCGGTCGGGGACCGACGTGTTCGCCGGGCCGGACTTCGCGATCGGGAAGCTCGAAATCCGGTAGAGCCCGCAGGGGCCCGCGGTTTCGTTGCCTGCGGCCCCCGGGTGTGCGCATGTTCGGGGCATGGTACGCGACCAGGCCGCCGCCGACGAACGCTCCGGCGCCGCGCCCGCGGCCGAGCAGCCGGCCCAGAACGAGGAGCAGCGCCGCCCGGTGATCGGCGTGATCGGCGACGGACAGCCCGGCTCCGCGCGCGAGCGCCTGGCCGCCGAGGTCGGCGCCGAGCTCGCCAAGGCCGGCGTACACCTCGTCTGCGGAGGCCTCGGGGGCTGCATGGCCGGGGCATCCCGCGGTTACAAGGAGGCCAACGGCCCTGGCATCTGCCTCGGCATCCTCCCCGGCACCTCCCGCAAGGAAGCCAATCCGTGGGTCGACCTCGCCATTCCCACCGGGGTCAACTCGGCCCAGGGTGCCCTGGTCGCCATGGCGGTGGACGCCGCCATCGTCCTCGGAGGCGGAGGCGGAACCCTGAGCGAAGTCGGCCTGCTGCTCCGCGACGGCAAGCCCGTGGTGGCGCTCGACCGCACCGGCGGCGCAGCCGAGCTGGTCGGCGGCCGCGACCTGGGGAGGGTCAGCGTCCGCCTGGCCCAGGGAGCCCGCGAGGCAGTGCGGATGGTGCTCGACGCACTCCACGAACGGAACCCGCAGAAGGCGATCGATATCGAGAAGTAGCGGGCGGCCGGTCTTCCGCGCAGGGGCGCGCGCGCCTCGCGGCCGGTGGTTCAAGTTGAGTCAGGATGGGTCTCGTTCTGGAACGAAAGGTCCCATTCTGCGCTCGCCCCGGGGCGAGCCCGCGCCTACTCGACCCCCACCGCATGCCGACGGGACCAGGCCGAGGCCGCCTCCGTCCCGAAGTACTCGGCGATCTTCGCCTCTACCTGGTCCTCTCCGAACAGGATCCTGCAGGCCTCGCGAAGCCCGGGCGCCGTGCGGATCTCCTCCTGCCGCACGACCAGCGCGATCTTCGAACGCCGCCGCAGGAAGTCCTCCAGCTTGACCACCATCTCCCGCCGCGCCGCTTCGTCCAGCTCGCAGCGGATGTACTCGCTGGTCTCGATGATCACCTGCGCCTGTCGGGGGTCGCGGCGGATCGCCTCCAGCAGCCCGATCGCTTCCCCGCCGTACCGCCGCCAGAGGCGGGTGGAGAGCTTCTCGCTCGAATGGGGCGAGGTGAGCGCGTCCAGGTTCATCAGCCGGGCCTGGTGGAAGTACTCCTCGCGGATGGGCGCCTCAGGCTCTCCGTACCAGCTTCGCCTCCCGTAAGGCAGCTCGACGCCCAGCCGGCGCGCCTCGGCGCAGATCTCCTCGCCGACGTTGAGGCAATCGGTGAGCTTCCCGCCGAAGATGGTGATGCGGCCGCGCGGCGCGTCGGTGTCGATGGCGTGCTTGCGCGAGAGCTGCGTCCAGTCGCGCGCGGTGCTCCCGTTGCCGGAGACGACCAGCGGCCGCACGCCGCAGCGCTCGGCGATGATGTCGCCCTCCGCCAGCGGCCGCGGCAGCCGCAGCCGCTTGTTGATGTTGTCGAGCACGAAGCGGCGGTCCTCGGGCGTGACCTCCACCTCGGGAGTCTCCACCCGGGTGTCGGTGGTCCCGATGCAGGTCTTGCCTCCCATCGGGATCACGAAGAAGAGGCGGCCGTCGTCGGCGAAGAAGGTGAGCACGCGGCGCCGCGGCGTGAGCCGATCCACCAGGATGTGGATGCCCTTCGAGAAGACGTGCCGGTGCGCGGTGGAGATCCCGTCGCGCGCGTTGACCTCGTCGGCGTACGGACCGCAGGCGTTGATCAGCAAGGTGGACGAGATGGTCAGCTCGCGGCCGGTGAGGACGTCCCGCGCCCGCGTCACCCAGCCGTCCTTCTCCCGGCTCGACCCCAGCGCCTCCACGTAGTTGGCCGCGATGCAGCCGTGGTCGAGCGCGGAGCGGATGAAGCCCCAGACGAAGCGCGCGTCGTTGTCGTGCAGGTACGCGTCCGAATACTCGAATCCGCCCTGCAGCCCCTCCGTCTCCACGATCGGCTCCTCGAACGCGATGTCGCGCGCCGACAGGAGCCTGGGCCTTCGCGTGAAGAACACCCCGATGGCCCAGTACAGCCAGGCCCCCAGCCAGAGCTTGAAGCGGTTGTGCCGGAACCTCCGCGCGACCGAGGTGAAGAAGCGGATCTCCTGCACCGTGCTTGGATACGCGCGCAGCAGCCGGTTGCGCGCGTGGCACAGCTTGCTCACCAGCTTGAACTCGTACGTCTCCAGATACTTGATGCCGCCCCACGCCAGGTTCGACGACTGCTGCGAGGTCAGCGAGGCGAAATCGCCGCAGTCGATCAGCGCCACCCGGACGCCACGAGCGGCCAACGCCGCCGCCGAGACGGCCCCGTTGATGCCGCCCCCGAGAACCAGCACGTCGAACCGCAGGGACCCCAGCTTCTCGACATTCGTGTCGCGCAGCGAAGGCGCGGGCTGGCTCATGCGGCCGACAATATACCGGACCTTCCCCCGGCGCGTGAGATTAGCGCCAATGCTGCTCAGTCAAGCGCACCGAGACGAACAGGTCTGCGTCGACGTCGACGTGGTCGTGAGCGTGGACGGCGACGGCGACGGCGACGTGGCCGTGGGCAGATCAGATCACCGACACAATCGCGTGAGCATCCCGACG
>DASQAS010000036.1:0-24329 GCA_035635635.1 Myxococcales bacterium
CTGGGCCTCTGGGCCTTGGAAGGCCCGGGAGACTTCGAGCGGGCGCGCGAGTGCCTGCGCGAGATGGACGCCCTGGACCTGGCCGATCGCCCCGTCTCGCAGCTCTCGGGCGGCGAGCGCCAGCGCGTGTTCCTCGCCCGCGCCTTCGCGCAGGAAGCCGCGCTCCTGGTGCTGGACGAGCCCACCGCCGCGCTCGACCTCTTCCATCAAGTAATCTTGGTGAACGCGCTCCGCCGCCGCGCGCGCGAGGGCGGCGGCGCGCTGCTCGTGCTCCACGACCTGGCCCTGGCGGGCGCCGCCTGCGATCGGCTGGCGCTGATGGACCGCGGCCGCGTGGTCGCGCAGGGGCCGCCCGCCGAGGTCGTGCGCCCGGACGTGCTGGGCCCCGTCTATGGCACGCAGGTGGAGGTGATCCTGCACCCCTCGACGGGACAGCCTCTGGTGGCGCCGCGGATCGCGCGCTGAGCTACTGCAGAAAGACCGTGATGCCGGCCTGGAAGAACTGGTCGTACGGTCCTTCGATCCGCCGCCGCCAGACGACCTGCAGGCCGCCCTTCTCGGTGAGCAGACCCGCCCCCGCGGAGAGCCACCATTGCTGCGCGCTGGTGTCCCAGGTCACGCCGCCCCGCAGCGCCAGCGCGTCGCCGACCAGCACCTCCAATCCGCCTGCCAGCCGGTTCTTCACGCTGCTCGTGTCGGAGAGGTCCGCCTTGTAGTCGAAGGCGATGTGCCAGTCCGCGTCGGTTCCCCAGGCCACGCCGACCGTGCCCGTGAGCGGGAACAGCGGGATCTTCTCCGTGGAGATGTTCTGCATCACGGCCGCCCAGGCGAAGTTGCCGCGCCGGCCGAGGAATCCGATGTCCTGCGCGAACTTCTGCACCAGCCCCTCCGGCGTGTGGAACCTCAGGTACTTCGTCTCGCCGCCGAGGAAAAGCCCGGGACCGATCAGGCCCGAGTACGCGAGCCCGAGGCTCCAGCCCTCCCCGCGCCCCGAAGGCTGGCCGCTCGCCCACCGGGTCCAGAGCGCGCCGGTGGCGACCGGGCTGGAGACGGAGTCGACCAGGCTCGCCAGCACCGCCTGGGCCGGAAACTTCGAGTCGTACATCCCGTCCACCTCGAGGTGATACCGCCGGCTCTGCCCGAGCCCCGCCGGGTTGACGGCGAGCGCGTCGTTCCCGGTCGCGATCGCCGCGTGGGCGCCGCCCATGGCGGTGGCGCGCGGCGTGTCCACCGTGGTCTGCCACGGCGAGCCGGGATCCTGGACACGGTTGTCCGCGGCTGCGGCTCCGGCGACGAGCAGCAGGACCAGTGCGCATCGCATGCAATCCGACAATATATGCGGCTGGCCTGTGTCGGACCCCTTTGCTACCTTGCGCGCCGCCATGAAGCACCCCTTGCGCAAGGTCGTCATCCCCGCCGCCGGCCTGGGAACGCGGTTTCTCCCCGCCACCAAGGCCGTCCCGAAGGAGATGCTGCCCATCGTGGACACCCCCACGATCCAGCTGATCGTCGAGGAGGCGGTGAGGGCCGGGGCGTCGCAGGTGATCCTGGTCAACGGCCGGGGCAAGTCGTCGATCGAGGACCACTTCGACCGCAGCTACGAGCTGGAGGATATGCTCGAGCGCAAGCGCAAGACCGACCTGTTCCAGCAGGTCCGCCGCATCAGCGACATGGTCCGCCTGATCAGCGTGCGACAGAAGGAGCCGCTCGGGCTCGGCCACGCGGTGCTCGCCTCCCGGCCGGCGGTCGGCGACGAGTGGTTCGGCGTGCTGCTGGGCGACGACCTGATCGATTCGGACGACCCGGCCATCGGCCAGCTCGCCAAGGTCTCGGTGCAGACCGGGAAGGCGGCCGTGGCGCTGATGCCGGTGGCAGAGGACCAGACGCACCTGTACGGCGTCGGCGCGGGAAAGGCCCTGCCGGACGGCAACATCCTCGTCGACCGCATCGTGGAGAAGCCGCCCCGGGGATCCGCTCCATCCAACCTGGCCGTGATCGGCCGGTACCTGCTCCCGCCCGAGATCTTCGACGTGCTCGAGCAGGTGAAGCCGGGGGCGGGCGGCGAGATCCAACTCACCGATGCCCTGGCCGTGCTCGCCCAGCAGGGACGGCTGATCGGCGTCCGCTTCAAGGGCGAGCGGCACGACGCCGGCGATCGCCTGGGTTTCTTGACAGCCAACGTCGCCTACGCGCTCAAGCGGCCCGACCTGCGTGACGGTCTCCTCGCCTGGCTGCGCAAGGTGGTCCCGTGATGCGCCTCCTGCTCGCCGTGCTGCTCGCCTACATCCCTTCCTCCGCCTCGCTCCTCAAGCACACCGCGCAGCGCGCGCGGCAGCTCCGGTCGCGGGAGGTCACGCTCCTGGGCACGCTGGTGGCGGGCGACGAGCCGCAGCGCAACGCCCAGCTCCAGCTCCGCTTCCCGCTCCAATGCCGCCTCGAGCCCGAGGGCGGGCAAGCCGTCTCGGTCAAGGGAACCGCGCAGAATCCCGAAGGCGTGCCCGAAGGGCCCTCGGGGCCTGCGCTGCGCCTGGTGCAGATGGCGTGCCCGCTGATCGCCTATCGCGGCATTCCGACAGCCGACGCACCGCAGACCCTCCGCGTGGCCGCGCTCGCCGCTGGAGCCGACGTGACCGCGGGCGCGGCGGTGTCGCGCCTCTACGACCAGACCGTCTACGTCCTCGGAGCGGCTCCCCGCGACGAGTCGAAGCCGCAGCTCTGGATCTACAAGGACATCAACGCCCCCGCCCGGCTGATCGCGCAGGGCGGCGCCGACTTGCGTCTCTTGCAGTACGGCACCCCCGCCGCCGGCGAATGGTTCCCGCGGGTGATCGAGCTCTGGTCCTCGGGCCGGCTGGCGGCGCGATTCGAAGTGCTGGAGGCGAAGGGCGTCCGCGCCGGCGCGCAGGAAGAGGAAGAAGATTCAGACGAATGAGCTGTATGCCGTCGCGCTGAACGTCCCCGCCGCGGACGGCGTGTTCACGTACCGGATCGCGCGGGAGCTGGGCGCGGCGGAGGCCGGACGCCGCGTGGTGGTGCCGCTCGGGAGGCGCACCGAGACCGGGATCGTCCTCGGTCCGGCCGAGCCGCAGGGAGAGGTCCGCGACGCCGTCCGGCTGCTCGATGACGCCCCCCTGCTCAACGGGGAGATCGTCGGGCTCGTCCGCTGGGCCGCCGCCCACTACCTCGCGCCGCTCGGCCCCGCGCTCAAGGCCGCGCTGCCGCCAGGCCTCGACGTGCGCGACGCGCTGGTCCCCAGGCTGACGGAGGCCGGGCGCGCCGCGCTCGAGACCGGGCAGCTGGATCTCCCCGGACAGGAGCAGGCGCTGCGCCGCGCGCTGCGCAAGGCCGCCTCGGGAGCGAAGCTCGGGCGGCCGGTGCTCTCGGATCTGTCCCGGCGCGGCCTGATCGTGCTCTCGCGCGAAGAGGTCCGCCCGCGCGTCGGCGCGCAGCTCGTCGAGACGGCGGAAGCGGTGCCTGGCGCATCGACCGAAGAGTTGCGCCGCGCTCCGCGGCAGGCCGAGGTCCTCGCCTGGCTCCTGGCGCGCAGCGGACCGGTGCCGGTGGAAGAGGTGCTGGTCGCGTTCCCGCGCGCTCGGCCGCACCTGCGCGCGCTCGCCGAGCGCAAGCTGGCGAAGCTCGACCAGGTGCCCGCGGGCCCGGCCCGTCTCGCCGACGCGCCCTGGGGTTCGCAGGAGCACACCCCGACGCCGGCGCAGTCCGCGGCCCTGCGGGAGATCACCGCGGCCATCGACGCGCGCTCGTTCGCCCCGTTCCTGCTGCACGGCGTGACCGGCAGCGGGAAGACCTGGGTGTACCTGGAAGCCATCGCGCATGCCCGGGGGCGGGGACTGGGCGCGCTCGCGCTGGTCCCCGAGATCGCGCTCACGCCGCAGCTCGCCGGCCGGTTTCGCGCCCGGTTCGGGGCCGACGTGGCCGTGCTCCACTCCGGCCTCTCGGAGCCCGAGCGCGTGGCCGAGTGGCAGCGCGTCCGCGACGGCCGGGCCGGCATCGTGGTGGGAGCGCGAAGCGCCATCTGGGCCCCGGTCGCCCGCCTCGGCATCGCCGTCGTCGACGAGGAGCACGAACCCTCGTACAAGCAGGAGGACCGCCTGCGGTACCACGCGCGCGATCTCGCGCTGGTGCGCGCGCAGAGAGCGGCGGCGGTCGCCGTGCTGGGCAGCGCGACGCCCTCGCTGGAGACGCTGCGCCGCGCGCAGGAGGGCAAGCTCCGCACGCTGCGCCTGCCCGAGCGGGTGGAGGCGCGGCCGCTGCCGGCTCTCACCGTAATCAGGCGCCGGGTCTCCGACGAGCTGATCACGCCCGAGCTGGCCTCGGCGTTGCGCGAGACCTTGGCGCGCGGCGAGCAGGCCATCCTCTTCCTCAATCGACGCGGGCACACGCGCGCCCTGCTCTGCGCCAGCTGCGGAGCGGCGGTCGGCTGCCCCAACTGCTCGGTCGCGCTGGTGCTGCACCGATCGGGCGGCGAGCGCCTGCGCTGCCACCTCTGCGGCCACGAGGAGCGGTCGGGGAGAAGCTGCGCTGCCTGCGGGGGAACGAAGCTCGCCCCGCTCGGGGGAGGAACCGAGAAGGTGGAGGAGCAACTCGAGGCGGTGGTTCCCAGGGCCCGCGTGGCCCGCCTGGACCGGGACGCCGCCTCCGGACCGGGACAGGCGGCCGCGATCCTGGCCCGGTTTGCCCGCCGCGAGCTGGACATCCTGGTCGGCACCCAGATGGTCGCGAAAGGACACGACTTTCCCGGCGTGACCCTGGTGGGCGTCCTCGACGCCGACGGCCCGCTCCACCTGCCCGACTTCCGCGCGGCGGAGCGATGCATGCAGCTCCTCACGCAGGTCGCCGGAAGGGCCGGACGCGCGTCCTCGCCGGGGCGCGTGCTCGTCCAGGCCTTCAAGCCCGACGCCGTGGCGCTCGATTACGACGCGTTCGCCGCCGCCGAGCTGCGCCGACGCGAGGAGCTCCGCTTTCCGCCGTTCGCGCGGCTGCTCTCCGTGCGGCTGCTGGGGAATTCGGAGCCCCGGGTCCGCGGCGCGGCCGAGCGGATCGCGGCCCGCGCGCGCGGGCTCACCGCCGGGGGAGAAGCGCTCGAGGTCCTCGGCCCCGCCCCGGCTCCACTGGCCCGGGTCCGGGGCAAGCACCGGTGGCAGCTCCTGCTCCGGGCTGCCGAACATCCTCCCTTGCACCGCGCCGCCCGGGCGCTGCAGGCTTCGCACTCCGTCGCCGGAGTCCAGCTCGTGCTGGACATGGATCCGGTCGCGTTGCTCTGAATCAAACGCCACCCTGAGGAATCCATTCTGGCGGTGGCGGTGTGCTGTGAATATACTGGCCTATTACCGCCTGGTTGCATGTACGAGGAGCGAGAGAGCATGGCGCTGCGTGAAATCCTGATCTGGCCCGACCCCCGCCTGAAGCAGAAGGCCAAGCCCGTCGGCGAGGTCGACGCCAAGGTCCGCAAGCTGTGCGACGACCTGGCCGAGAGCATGTACGAGGCGAACGGCGTCGGTCTCGCCGCACCGCAGATCGGCGTGCACCTCAACGTCATCGCCATGGACGTGGACCAGCGCTCCACCGCGGAAGGCGAGCCGCCGAAGAAGAAGGGCGAGGGCCTCTTCTGGCTGATCGACCCGGTCCTCAAGCTGGCCGAGGGCGAGTTCACCTACACCGAAGGCTGCCTCTCCGTCCCCGACGAATACGAGGACGTCACCCGCTTCGGGCACATCGTGGTGGAGTACACCGACCGCGACGGCAAGCGGAAGCAGAAGGAAGCCGCCAATACGCTGCTCTCGGTCTGCGTCCAGCACGAGATGGACCACCTGCAGGGCAAGCTGTTCGTCGATCGCCTGAGCGCGCTCAAGCGCGAGCTGATCAAGCGCCGGATGAAGAGGCTCAAGACGCAGCGCGAGGCGGAGCGGAAGGGCCAGGCCACCGCGCTCTGAGGTTCCAAAGGGGTCCCCGTGCTCGTCGCTCTGATCGCCCTCCTTCTCTGCGCTCCGACCCAGGGCCAGCAGCTTCTCGATCTGCGCCAGGGGACCCTGGGCTACGTGGTGGTGCACAAGCTGCACGAGGTGCACGGCACCACCAAGCAGGTCGAAGGTCGCGCGCTGGCTTTACCGGACGGCACCGTCAAGGTACAGGTGCGCGCCAAGGTGGCCACGTTCGACAGCGGCAACTCCAACCGCGACGTCCACATGCGGGAGGCCACCCGCGAGGCGGCCCATCCGTACGCGGAGGTCAAGGGCACGATGTCCGACGTCAAGCTTCCCCTGGACGGTCCCCGCCAGGCCACGCTCCACGCCACCGTGGAGCTGAACGGCGAGAAGCATCCGCAGGAGGTGCCGGTGAAGCTCGAGCCCGAGGGGAGCGGAGTCCGCGCGACGTTCTCGTTCCCGATCAGCCTCGACGCGTACAAGGTGGAGCGGCCCGAGCTCCTGCTGATCAAGGTCAACGACAAGGCCATGATCTCGGGCGACCTCCACTTCGGGAACGAGAAGTGATCGCGCTCGCGACGGCCCTGATGCTGTCGCTGCAGGGAGTTCCGGCGGAGCAGCCGGGGCCTGCGCAACAGTCGCCGCCGGAGGACGTCGATCTCTTGCCCAAGCCCGCGGCGCCCGATGCGCAGGCCGTGGCCCACCAGCTGGAGCTGCAGAGCCAGCTCGAGAAGCGCCGCACCATGCTCCAGCTCCACCAGGTCGGCGGGATGCTGACCTTGGCGACGCTGGGAGCGACGGTGGTCTTCGGCCAGCTCAACTACAACGACAAGTACGGCGGCGGGGGCGACACCGGCCGCTGGTACGACTGGCACAAATACTTCGCGTTCACCTCCGCGGCGGTATTCGCCGCCACCGGCGCCCTCGCCGTCTTCGCGCCCAGCCCCCTCCCAAAGCCGGCGCGGCTGGACACCGCCACGCTGCACAAGATCTCCATGGGGGTCGCCACGGCGGGGATGGTGGCGCAGATCGCGCTGGGCTTCGTCACCGCCGGCAAGGGCGGCTCGGTCTCGCAGCGAGACTACGCGCTCGCCCACCAGATCGTGGGCTACACCACCTTCGCGGCAACCGCGGTGGGATTCGGCGTTCTGACGTTTCAGTAGCCGCTACCGCCGAATGCGATTTAGCAGTTTGCTTTAGTTGCGGGAACAGTCGTGGAGCACCCGAACCGCGCCCACCACCGCAAGGACCGCCTCGCCGCGCGGCGCAGGTTCGACGAGGTCGAGTGCACCATCTCTCACCTGCTTCGCTTCCCGCATCCGGCGCTGGGCGGCCGCCGGTATGGCGAAGCGCTGCTCTCGGGCATCGGCGCGCGCGGCATCCGCCCGGGCCGCAGCGGGGTCATCGAGATCGGCGGCGGCGCCGGGCACGTCGCGGAGGCTGCCTGGCGCGGGGACGCCGGGCCGTTCACCGGCGCGCGTTGGACCGCGCTCGATCTCTCCCCGGCGTTGCTCGGCGCACAGCGCCGCCGTGCGCTGGAGCCGTCGCAGCCGCGCGGCCCGCACGCGCGCTGGTCCGGCGTCCGCGCCGACGCGCTGGAGCTTCCCCTCCAATCGCGCTCCATCGACGGCCTCATCCTGGCGAACGAGGTGATCGCCGATCTCCCCGTCGAGAACGGACGCAACGCCGGCGCGGTCCGGCTGATCTGCGAGATCGCGCGCGTCCTCGCTCCCGGCGGCGCCGCGGTGCTCACGGAATTCGGCGGCGACTTCGAGCCGGGGCCGGTGCGGCTGCTCGGTGCGCTGGGCCGAGGCGAGCACGTGGAGTGGTCGATCGACTTCCGCCAGCTCCGCGCCGCCGCCGGGGATGAAGGCCTCGCCGCCGAGGAGCTTCCCCTGCACGCGCTGCTCGGCGCCGACCTTTCGGTCCGCTGTGCGAGCTACACCGACCTCTGGCGGCTGCGGCGGCTCGCGACCTGCGAGGTGTTCGCCGCGCCGGAAGCCGACGTCCGGCGCCGCTTCCCGCTGCTCTCGCGCCTGCTCGCGCTGGAGCTGCCGCCGCTGGGCTCGCCGCGCTGGCCCGACGCCACCGCGCCCGCCGGGTTCGCGCAGCTCTTCCGCGCGCTGATTCTGTCGCGGCCGCCGCAGGCGGCTTGGCGACAGCCTCTGAGCTCGTAACCGCGGCACCTCTCTTTCCGCACAACGCCGCCGCGAGTGGGCGTGGCCGTCGCCACCGTTTTCTCGCTCCTACCCGAGAGGCTCCGCTACTCGTCGGAGCTGACCCTCGGGAATCGGAGCCGACATGCGCATGCGCGTATTTGCCAGCACGGTCCTGATCGCGATTGCCGCCGCGGCACAGGAGCAGCCGCCCGCGGAGAGCAGCTTCCCGCAGCCGAACGCGGCGGGAGCCAACAACCAGGCGTTCTCCGATCCGTCGGCGCTGTTCGGAGGCGGCTCCGGCGCGACCATCGGCCTGGCGGTGCAGAACATCCAGAGCGAGGGCTCGTACGCGGCCACGGTAGTGAACGCCGACTTCACGCTCGGCCCGGTCGGGCTCGGCGTGGCGGTGCCGCTCAACCTCATGGTCTGGAACAACGACCAGTGCTGCGCCGGCGGCTACACCCGCGAGTCGAAGACGTACCTCGGCATCCTCCGCAAGCGCGACTGGGACGAGCCGCAGGACTTCTCCAAGTTCGTCCGCTACGTGCGCTATGGGAACAAGCGCGACCCGCTCTACGTGCTCGCCGGCCAGCTCTGGGGATCGTCGATCGGCCATGGCACGCTGGTGAGCCGTTACTCGAACACGCTCAGCCTCGACCACCCGAAAGCGGGCCTCGCGCTGGACGTGAACACCGATTTCGTCGGCGTGGAGACCCTGACCGACTGGGTGGGCAATCCGACCCTGATGGCAGGCCGCGCGTACCTGCGCCCCTTCGGGGACATGCCGATCCTGCGCGGCTGGGCCATCGGCGTGAGCGGCGCGATGGACCGGACGGCGCCGTACAACGTGACCGGGCCGCTCGCCCAGGATCCGCAGGGCAACCCGATCGTCCCCAACACGCGCCCGGTCTACGCGATGGGCGTGGACACCGAGTTCGAGTTGCTGCGCAACGCGCTGATCAGCCTGATCCCCTATACGGACTTCAACCGGATCGCCGGCGCCGGAAACGGCATCCACGTGGGCGTGCTGACCGACCTGCGCTTGCCGGTGCCGCTGATCGAGATGAGCGTGCAGACGAAGTTCGAGTACCGGATGATGCAGCCCGGGTACATCCCCGAATACTTCGACCAGCTCTACGATCTGGGGCGCGTCCAGTACGCGGTCCCGCAGGGCAGCGGGACGGCTTACGTCGCCAAGTACGACGCGGCGGTCGCGGCGCGCAACGGCGACACCTCGTTCAGCCAGCGCGGCTACTACGGCGAGCTCGCGCTGAACTTCGGCGGGTTCATCCAGGTGGGCGGCCTGTACCAGGACCGCGACGGGGACCCGACCGGCGCGTCCTTGGGCGTCTATGCGTCGGTCCCCAAGTTCGAGACCATCAAGCTCTCCGGGTACTACCTGCGCAAGAACATGAGCGGGTTCTCGGACGCGTTCCGCCTCGACGAACGGTCGCTGCTGGCGGCGTCGATGGCGTACAAGGTCTGGGGGCCGGTCTATTTCCGGGCCGATTTCCGGCGCGAGTGGGTCCTGGCCCCGGGAGAGACGCAGATCCGGGCGGTGGACAGCTTCACGGCGGGGATGGCGACGTATATCCCGTTCTAGCCCGCGCGGGGTCGCGCCGGCTGTCCCGCAGCGCCGCGGTCGTCCGCGCGCTGTCGAGGGGCTGAGGCTTGGGTGACTTTCGGGGCGCCTTTCCTTATCTTCCCGCCCCCATGGCAACACCCAGGACCGGCGCCGGGATCCGCGAGGCCTTCCTCCGCTTCTTCGAGGAGCGGGGGCACAGGCGAGTGAAGAGCTCCTCGCTCGTTCCCCAGAACGATCCGACGCTGCTCTTCACCAACGCCGGCATGAACCAGTTCAAGGACGTCTTCACCGGCCGCGAGACGCGCGACTACCAGCGCGCCGTCTCCTCGCAGAAGTGCGTGCGCGCCGGGGGCAAGCACAACGACCTCGAGAACGTCGGCTTCACCGCGCGGCACCACACCTTCTTCGAGATGCTGGGGAACTTCTCCTTCGGCGACTACTTCAAGAAGGAGGCGATCGCGTACGCCTGGGAGTTCCTCACCCGCACGCTGGGGCTTCCGGCGGACCGGCTCGCGGTCACCGTGTTCCGCGACGACGACGAGGCCGAGGCGCTCTGGAAGGCCATCGGCGTGCGCAAGGAGCGCATCTTCCGCCTCGGTGAGAAGGACAACTTCTGGGCGATGGGGCCGACCGGTCCCTGCGGTCCCTGCAGCGAGATCCATCTCTATCGGGGAACGGAGACCTCGCAGTCGCGGATCGACGAGCACGCCCACCGCTTCTTCGCCCTGGACCAGTCGGAGCAGCTGGGCAGCGACTCGTGGATGGAGCTCTGGAACCTGGTCTTCATGCAGTTCGAGCGGAAGGAAGCGGACGGGCCGCTGCACCCGCTGCCCAAGCCTTCGATCGACACCGGGGCGGGCCTGGAGCGCGTGGCCGCGGCGGTGCAGAACGTCCCCTCGAACTACGACACCGATCTGCTGCGACCCTTGATCGACGAAGCCTCGCGCATCTCCGGCAAGCCGTACTCGCCCAACGAGGCGCTGGACGCGCGCGGCCCTTCCGCGTCGATGCGCGTGGTCGCCGACCACTCGCGCGCCGCCGCCTTTCTGTTATCGGACGGCGTGCTGCCCTCGAACGAGGGCCGCGGCTACGTGCTGCGGCGCATCCTGCGCCGCGCCATCCGGCACGCGCAGCGGCTCACGCCCGACCCGACCCTCTACGCGCAGGTCACCGGGAAGGTGATCGAGACCATGGGCGACGCGTATCCCGAGCTCCGGGACTCGCGCGTCCGCGTGCTGGAGACGGTGCAGCACGAGACCGACCTGTTCCTGCGCACGCTGGATCGCGGCAACGCCATCCTCGCGGAGGAGCTGGCCCGCAGCAAGCGGGTTTCCGGCGAGCTGGCATTCAAGCTGCACGACACCTACGGGTTCCCGCTCGACCTGACGCAGGTGATCGCGGCGGAGAGCGGCGCGACCGTGGACGTCGAGGGCTTCGAGAAGCGGATGGAGGAGCAGCGCACCCGCGGCTCGTTCGCCGGGTCGGGCGAGACCGGCATCGCCGACGCCCACAAGGCGCTGGCGGCCGAGATGGGCGAGAACGAGTTCCTCGGCTACGAGCAGGTCGCCTCCGAGGCGACGCTGAAGGCCATCCTCTCCGCCGGCAAGCGCGTGCAGAAACTCGCGGCGGGCGACGAAGGCGAGATGACCTTCGACCGTACGCCGTTCTACGGGGAGTCCGGCGGCCAGGTGGGCGACACCGGATTCGTCACCAGCAACTCCTCGCGGGCGCAGATCCTCGACACGCAGCGGCCGGTGCACGGGCTGATCGTGCACAAGGTGAAAGTGCTGGAGGGCGCGTTCACCACCGGCGAGAAGGTGGAGCTGATCGTCGATGCGCCGCGCCGCGCCGGCTTGCGGCGGAACCACAGCGCCACGCACCTGCTCCACCGCGCGCTGCGCGAGGTCCTGGGAGAGGGCGTGAAGCAGGCCGGCTCGGTGGTGGCGCCGGACTACCTGCGCTTCGACTACACCGCCTATCAGCCGCTCAGCGACGAGCAGCGGATGGAGATCGAGAGGCGGGTCAACCAGCTCGTCTACGAGAATTACGAGGCGCAGACGAAGCTGATGGACCCGGAGTCCGCCGTGAAGTCCGGAGCGCTTGCGTTCTTCGGCGACAAGTACACGCAGCTCGCCAAGGTCCGGGTGCTGCAGATCGGTCCGTCGGTCGAGCTGTGCGGCGGGACGCACGTCTCCCGCTCCGGCGACATCGGCTTCTTCAAGATCACCAGCGAGGGAGCGATCGCGGCCGGCGTCCGGCGCATCGCGGCGGTGACCGGGCCCGAGGCGGTCAAGGTGGTTCACGACGAGGAGCAGCAGCTCGCGCGGGCGGCGGCGGCGCTGCGCGCGGCTCCCAAGGACGTGGCTGTGCGCGCCGAGCAGGCGGCGGGTCGGATCAAGGAGCTGGAGCGCGAGCTGGAGTCGCTGCAGCGCAAGCAGGCGGCGGCGAAGTCCAGCGAGCTGGCGCTGGGGGCGCGCGAGGTGCGCGGGGTGAAGGTGCTGGCGGCCCGGCACGACAACGGCGACCCCGAGGCGCTGCGCGAGCTGGCCGACAAGCTCCGGGATCAGCTGAAGAGCGGGATCGTGATCCTCGGCGCCGAGAGCGACGGCAAAGCGACGATTCTGGTCGCCGTCACGCCCGACCTCTCGAAGAAGTATCCGGCCGGGAACCTGGTCAAGGAGCTGTCCAAGACGCTGGGCGGCCGTGGCGGCGGAAAGCCCGAGATGGCGCAGGCGGGCGGCGGCGATCCCAAGCAGCTCGACGCGGCGCTGGCGCGGGCCTACGAGCTGGTCTGAAGCCAGGCGGCCAGGGTGGAGTCCGCGCGGGCGCGGTCCGGGCGCTCGATCCGGACGCGCTTGCGGCGGCTGGCCGCGCCTGAGAGCAAAAGGCAGCGACCCTGCGGGACCCCGAAGGCTTCCGCGATGAGCTCGAGCAGGGCGCGGTTGGCGGCGCCTTCCGCGGGCGGCGCCGCGATCCGGACCTTGAGCGCGTCGCCGTGGAGACCCTGGACCTCGCTGCGCCGCGCGCCGGGCTGCGCGTGCAGCGTTAGCTCGAGATCGTCTCCGTCCCAGCGGAACGCGGGCACGGGTCGCATTCTGGCACCCTCGCGCCGTTTTGAGACCGCGCTCGCGTGGCGCTTCCCTCGGCAGGGCCCCGGCACGGCCCCTGCAATGGCGGTCCGGAGCCGCTTCCGCGGCGCTGGAGGCCAACTTCATGCACGAGGAGAAGCTCTTCTCTCCAGGCGGCGATCCGCTCCGCTTCCTGGACGCGCGGTTCGAGCCGCTGGACCCGATCTTCGACGCCGAGGACCCGGCATTCCCTCGCTTCCGGCGCCGGCGCCCGCGTTCCGCCGCTGCGGCGGCCGTCGCCGCGGCGGCCACCCTCGCGTGCGGCGGCGCAGGCCGGCCGGCGGAGGTGGTCTCCGACGCGATCCTCGTCCAGCTCGAGCGAGATGCGTCCCCACCGCCGCGGACCGCGCTGACCGCCGAGGGACCGCCGATCGTGGCGCTGGCCGCAGTCTCGTCCGGCTCCGAGGAGGACGGGCCGCTCTTGAGGCTGCCCGTCGAAGGCGGCGCCAATCCCGCCGCGGCAGCGGCAGAGGCTGCCGCCAGCCCCGGCGTGGCCTACGCCGAGCCCATCTACGTCTACCGCTCTACACGCGTCCCGGACGACCCACGGTACAAGGACCTCTGGGGGATGGCGAAGATCGGAGCGCCTGCAGCGTGGGCGCGGTCCACCGGAGACAAGGCCGTCGTGGTGGCGGTGGTCGACGACGGGGTCGCCCTCGATCACCCCGACCTGAAACCGAACCTCTGGGGAAACGACGCGAAGGTGGGAACGGCGGACGCGCAGGACGACGACCTGGACGACGAGTCCACCGGACGAAGCGGATGGGACTTCGTGGATGACGATCCCGATCCCTCTCCCGCGGCCTCGGGAGAGGAGCGATGGCACGGCACGCACGTCGCGGGGACCATCGGCGCGGCAGGCGACAACCACACGGGCGTCACGGGGGTGGACTGGAAGGTCTCGCTGATGGCGTTGCGGGCCATCGGGCCGCGCGGCGGCCGGAGCGATCAGCTCGCCAAGGCCATCGACTTCGCCACGGAGCACGGGGCGCGAGTGATCAACGCCTCCTGGGGAGGAGGCGGCAACAGCCAGGTGATCGCGAACGCGGTCGCGCGCGCCAACCGCAAGGGAGTGCTGTTCGTCGCCGCCGCCGGCAACGACGCGGCGCCGTCCCCGAGCTTTCCCGCCAATCTCCGCCTGGACAACGTCGTCTCGGTCGGGGCCTCGACGCCGGGCGATCTGCTGGCGGACTTCTCCGACCGGGGCGCGATGGTGGCGGCGCCCGGCGTCGGCATCCTCTCCACCACCGCTCCGGGAAAGTACGAACGCTACGACGGCACCAGCATGGCGGCTCCGCACGTCTCCGGGCTCGCCGCCTTGCTCTGGTCGGTGCACCCGAAGGCCACGCTCGCGCAGGTGCGCAAGGCCATCGTCGCTTCCGCCATTCCCATCCGCGGCGTGCAGAGCGGGCGCATCGACGCCTCGCGCGCGCTTGCCCTGCTCGACGAGCAGACCGGCACGGGACCGGCCGTGCTCAAGCTCTCGCGAGAGGCGCTCCGGTTCACGGTCCGGCCAGGCCGGGCGCCGGCGGCGCAGACCGTGTCCGTCTCGGCGAATGGAAGCGCGCAGGTCGTCGCCATCGCGGCGGACGCGAGCTTCATCGGGGTTTCCCGGGCGGAGGCGGAGACGCCGGCGCGCATCGGCATCAAGGTCGACGCGAAGGGGCTCAAGGCAGGAACGCACCAGGGCCATGTGACCTTCACCGCGGAGAGCGGGCCGGCCGCGGTCCTGACCGTCACGGCGCAGGTCGGGGACGCGCCGCCGATCGCGGTCCAGGGGGATGGCTGCGCGCTGGTGGAAGGGAAGCTGCACGCGCGGGAGGGCGCGGGCTGCGCGCTCCTGGCGGCGGACGGGAATGCTGCCGCGCAGTGGACGCTGCCGGGCGGCGCCCAGGTATCGGGCGCGCGCTTGTACGGCCAGTTCGTGCGGCGGGGAGACTTCCAGGTGCTGGTCGGGTCGCGAGGAGGCGCAGCGGAGGCCATCCCTGTGGTCATCGAGTGAGAGTTCTGTGCGATGGTGAGGCGATGCCGGCCCGCCAGCTCTGGGCATTCCTCACCGACGCGGACGTCCGCGAGCTGATCGGGAAGATTGGCGGCCGGGAGCCGGGGCTGGCGGTGTCGCAGGGAAGATATCTGCGCGGCGATCCGCAGGCGTTGCTGGTCGACCCGGCCGCGCTGGAGCGGCGGGAATCCTTGCCGGGCGAGCGGCGGACCTATCTGCTGCACCGCAAACACTCGGCGGAGATCGTCACGCATCTGCAGCCCGCGGGTCCCTTTGCGGGGTGGTCGCAGATCGACGAGGAGCGGACGGACTGCCTGGTGATCGCCCGGAAGATCGCGCCTGCGGGAGAGCTGGAGCCTGCCCGGATCTACGCGCACGTGACGTTCTGGCGGGCCGCGGACAAGGCGCGGAAGCGGCCGATGTTCTCGATCTGGGCGAGCCAGACCATCAAGTTTCTGACCGCGCAGCTGCCAACGACGTCGGCGAAGATGATCCGGATCGGGCCGGACGCGTTGGAGCAGGCGAAGAGCGGGAAGCTGCGGCTGACGTATCTGTATCGGACGATCGAGCCATAGGGCGGGACGGGGGGAGAGATGAAGAAGCTGTGGGGCACGATTGGACTTGCGCTGGCGCTCGGAACCGCGGCTTGTGCGCCAGAGAAGACAGCGACGGACGGCGAGCAGCCGCCTGGCGCGGCCGGGCCGCAAGGACCGAAGGGTGACGCGGGTCCGAGGGGCGATCCCGGCTTGAAGGGGGATCCAGGCCCGAAGGGAGAACCTGGCCCCAAGGGCGAACCGGGAGCTCCGGGCGAGAAAGGGGCCACCGGCGAACGGGGGCCGCAGGGCATTCCGGGCGAGCGCGGAGCGCAGGGAGCGAAAGGTGATCCTGGAGCGTTTCCCGGCAAGCTCCTGGCCTACGACGGCCGGAACGACGGCAGCGTCAGCTGCGACGCCTACTGCATGGATCTCTCGGGGCAGGACTGGCACCCGGGCGAGAGCGGGACCTGCATCGCGGCGCAGGTCCGGATTCGCGCGAATCCGAGCCCGATCGCTGCCCTGGACGGGCGCTGGGTCAACTGCGGCGTCGTCCCCAGCGACACCTGGCGCGGGTTCTGGAATTCCCGGACGGACGTGATCCAGTGCCGCTGCGTCTCGTTCTGACGATCTGATCCGCCCACGACCACGTCGACGCAGATCTGTTCGCCTCGGCGCGCTTGACTGAGCAGCATTGCGTCTAGACGTCGAGGGTCAAGAAGCCCACCGGCTTCTCCAGCCGGCGCAGCACCGGGAGGGCGACGTTGAACACCGGCACGCCGCCGCGGGTCGCGCCCTTGAGCGTGCCGCGGTGGGCATGGCCGTGGATGGCGAGGTTGGGGCGGAGCTGATCGATCGGTCCGGAGAGGCGGGTGGCCCCGAGGAAGGGGAAGATCTCGAGGGGCTCTCCTTCCAGGGTCTGGCGGCAGGGCGCGTAGTGGAGCAGGGCGACGCGGTGGCGGGTGCGCAGCTGGAAGAGCGCCTTCTCCAGCTTGAGCTCCTCGGCGATGCAGGCGTCGACGAAGACCTTCATCGCGTCCTCGCCGAAGCGCTGGAGCTGGGCCAGCTCGAAGCCCCCGGCGAAGCCCTTGATGCCGGCGACGCCCAGGTCGTTGAGCGCCCAGGGCTCGCCGTCGAGGACGTGGACGCCGGAGTCGCAGAGGATCTTCCTCACCTCGGCGTGCTGTCCGGCCTCGTAGTCGTGGTTGCCCAGGACCGCGCACTTCTCCATCTTGATCTGCGACAGCTCCTCGGCGAGCCAGCTCGCCTCTTCCGCCGTCCCGTGGTCGGTCAAGTCGCCGGCCAGCAGCAGGACGTCCGCCTCCTGGTCGACGCCGCGGAGCGCGACCGCGATGTTCCGGCGCGTGTCCGCGCGGCAGTGCAGATCACCGACCGCGGCGATGCGCATCGTCCTTTCCTCGATCGGGGTAACGGACCGGGTACGCCTGGTCCCCGGTCCAGCCGTCCACCTCGATCTCCCGGGCGTCCCGGTAGCCCTCGAGGTTGGTCGCGGGGAGATATTGCTGGCGCGAGAGCAGCGTGCCCCGGCAGACGTGCTCGCCGGCGGTGGGCTCCGACTCCTTGCGGTCCAGCCGGCGCATCATCTCGCGCATCACCGCCTCGGGCACCTCGTCCTTGTGGGAGGGGAAGGCGAAGCGGAAGGAGATCAGGTGGACCAGCAGCACCTCCCAGTGCCGGTCGCCGAAGCGCATCAGGAGGTGGTCCCAGTCCAGCTGCGCGCCCTTGCAGCGCAGCAGGTGATGGATGTCCGCTCCGTCGAATCGCTCGCGCTCCTGGATGAAGGCCTTCTGCCAGATCATCTCTTCCGCCGGGACGATCAACGACTGGCGGTCCAGGACCTCCCTGCGGGGCGCGCGCCGCAGCCAGTGCTCGTCAACGGTGGCGATCCCGTTTCCCGAGGAGAAGATCAGGTCGATGAAATACGGTCCCGAATATGCCTTCGCCAGCCAGAGGGGATCGGTCAGCTCGGTGCGGTATCCGGCCCGGCCCAGCGCCTGGAGCGCGGCGGCGACCCGGTCCTTGCGCAGGAACAGGTCGAGGTCCTTGGTGTCGCGCCAGATCCCGGTGTGTGTCTTCAGCGCGTATGCGCCGCCGACCATGGGCTCGAATCCCTGCTCCTGCAGGATCCGCAGGGCCTCCCGGTGCGCGTGGCGCTCCTCCCGCTCCTCGCTGCTGAGCCGCTCCGTGGCCGTTTGCACAGGGGCAAGTTGGGGACGGACGGAGAGGAGGGCAAACGGCCCTCTTCTACCGGCTCCGGCGGAGCGTGCGGCCGCCCTGGACCGCCCTGAGCGGGCGGACAGGCGCCCGCTGCGCCGGCTTGCGACGGGCGGGTGAAGCGCGCGCGGGGCTACGGGCGGGTCCGGTACGCGGGAGCGCCCGCGCCCGCCAGCGGGGCTGGCAGGTGGGGCAGTAGTACGTGCTGCGCCCTCCCTGGACGATGCGCTTGATGGCGGTACCGCAGTTGGTGCAGGGCTGTCCCTCGCGATCGTAGACCAGGAAGACGTTCTCGCCGCCCTCCTCGACGTAGGTGATGGGCTCCGGGCTGTCCTCGTCCTGCAGCGTGGCGCGCAGCGAGTCGACGATGGCGTCCGCCAGCCGCTGCGTCTCGTCGCGCGTCATGGAGATCGCCGGCCGCTGCGGATCGATCTTCGCCCGATACAGCGACTCGGAGACCTGGATGTTGCCCAGCCCCGCCAGCGTCCGCTGGTCCATCAGGGCTTCCTTCATGGTCCGGTGGGTGCGGCTGAGGACCGAATGCAGCCGGTCCACGTCGATCCCGCGCAGCGGGTCGGGGCCCAGCGCCCGGAGGCCGGACCATTCCCGGAGCTGCTCGGTCCTGCCTCGCACCAGCCGCCCGAACAGGCGCATGTCGCGGTAGTCGATGGCGTTGCCGTCGTCCAGCGTCAGGGAGGCTCGCACGTGGGACGGGCGCGGTTCCTCGCTGCCGCGCCGGATCCACTTTCCGGTCATCCCCAGGTGCGAGATCAGCCCCTCGCCTCCGTCGAACGCGAGCAGCATCCATTTTCCGAACCGCTCGATGCCCGTCAGCCGGTGACCGGCCAGGCCCGCGAATCGCGCCTGCGTCTGCCCGCGGATCACCCGCGATCGCTCGGCGCGCGCCGACACGATGCGGCGTCCTTCGAGCCATCCGCGCAGCTGTCGCGAGGCGATCTCGACTTCGGGGAGCTCCGGCATGCCGGTCAGATGTCATGGCCGCGCATCCGGTGCAACCGGATCGAGCCGTCCGTCGAGCCGCCGGAGCAGCTTCCGGGCCTCCGAGGCCGACAACCGTTCCCCGCCCCACCGGACCCTGGCGTAGGCCGCGGCCACCTCTTCCAGCGCCGGAACCTCGCGCGCCAGCTCCCGTGCGGTGCCGTTGGTCCGTATCCCGATGCCGCCCCGGCGCAGCCGGCTCCGCGCGGCACGCCAGAGCCGAAGCGCGCGCCGCTGGTCCGGCGTCAGCACCGGCGTCCGCCCCGGCCGATGCCGCCCTCGGAAGCGCCTCACCGCCAGGAAGAGCGCGCCGGCCAGGAGCAGCACCAACGTCGTCTCGACCATCGCGCGCAGCCGGTCCGCGCCTCCTCCCTTGCCCGCCAGCCGGCGTCCGGTCTCGCTCAGGAGCTGCCCCACCCTGCGCATGGCCTGCGCCTGCGCGATCAGATCGTAGTCGACGATGAAGGCGCGCCACCGCTGCTGGAGCGCGTCCCAGAGCAGCACCGCCTTTGCCCACGCCCCCTCCTGGACGCCGCCCCGCCCCGACGGCGGCGTCGGGTCGAAGGGAACGAATCCAACCTCAGGGAAGTACGCCTCGACCCAGCTGTGCGCATCGCCGGCGCGGACCGCGTAGTAACCGGCGTCCGTGCTCCGGCCTCCGAAATAGCCGGTGACGTTGCGGGCCGGGACCCCGAGCGACCGCAGCATGAGCACCATCGCGCTGGAGAACAGCTCGCAATGCCCGGCGCGCCGGTCGAAGAGGAAGCTGGCCACCGGATCCGGCACAGGGCCGGGAAGATCGCGCGTGTACCGGAGGCTTTCCGTCAGCCAGCGCTCGATGGCCGCCGCGGCCTCCGCCGGGTCCTTGCCGCCCCCGAGCCGCTCCGCCAGGGCGCGCACCCGGGGGTCGAGCGCGGCGGGCACCTCCAGATCGGCCGCCACCCATGAGGGATAGCGCTGCCCGCGGCCGCGTAGGATGGTGAGGTCCGGCGAGCCCGCGTCGGCCATCACCAGGTAGCGCAAGTCGTTGCCGTCCACCGGCTGGTAGAAGAGATCGCCCGCGGGGTTGCGGTAGAGCCGCTGCGCGGGCATGCGGGGCGAACCGGGCCTGCGGAAGCTGACGCTGAGCGGCCAGCCCTCGGGCGTGAAGACGATCCCGTCGGCGAAGGTTCCCACCACCTCGACGTCGGCGGCCACGAGCGTGCCGGTCTTTCCGATCGCCGGCCGCGGAGGGAGGCGCGCCGCCGGCAGCACGGTGCCGTCCGCCGCGCTCCACCCGTGCCCCGTCCAGCGCGAGAGCGAGCGCGCCCGCCAGTGCATCCCCAGATCGCGGACTCCGCCGGGCGGCGGAGGATCGAGCCGGACCCGCAGCGCCACCCGCGGATCGTCGGCGATGGTGCCGCCCCGGGCGAGGTCGACCTTGTCCCCCAACCCCGCCACCGGACCCGGGCGCGCCGACCGCCGCAGGCCGCCGATGCTCACGCGGGGAAAGGTGAAGAACACCAGCGCCGCACCGGCCAGGCCGAGCAGGGAGAGCGCGGCCAGCCCGCCCAGCAGCGCCGGCGTCGCCACCCGGCGCGAGTGGAGCAGCGCCGCCGATCCCGAAGGTCCCCTCCCCGCCTCGATGGCGAAGCGCAGGTGCGTGAGCGCCATCGCCCAGGTGCCGCTGACCGCGAAGCCCAAGAAAGCGAAGCCATACGAGAGCTCGGCGGCGAGCGCCGCTCCCGCGCAGAGCAGGAGCAGCGAGAGCAGGAGCAAGAGCAGCTCGTCCCGCTCGGTGCGGCGGTGCCAGAGCCGGTGGATGCAGAGCAGCACGGCGAATTCGGCGGCCGCCAGCACGATGTCGAGATGGCCCGCGATCACCCCCATCAGGAGGATGACGAGCACGGCCGCCAGCATCGCCGTCCAGGCCCACTGCGCGCGGCCCTCGACCCGCCGGGCCAGCAGCACCGAGCCAACCAAGCCGACCGGAAACAAGGTCATCGTCACCGGGCCCAGCTCGCCCGACACCGCGCAGGCGATGAACGCGAACGTGGCGGTCAGCGTTCCCGCCCAGCGCTGCGCCTGCAACAGCGTGGCGCCACGCACCATCACCCGCGGACCTCGAGCACCGCGGCCTTCGGGTCCGGCCGCGGAGGAGGCAGTTCCAGCGTGCCGGGCTGGACGAGCGCGAGCATGCGCAGCGCCGCGTGCCGCTGCGCCTCGCCGCTGCCTCCTCCCAGGAACTCGCCCGCGAGCGCCAGCGACACCTCCGCCCCGGCGTCGAGCTCGCGGCTGACCAGCGCCGCGGCCACCTCCACCGCGCGCTCCAGCGGCTCTCCCGATAGCCGGCGCTGATCCAGCACCACGCAGACCTGCTTGCGCCGCTCCTGCTCGCGATCGACGCCGATCAGCCGGCCGGCGCGCGCGCTCGATCTCCAGTGGATGCTCCGGGCATCCTCCCCCGGCCGGTGGTCGCGCAGCGAGTGCACCTCGAGCCCCAGCCCGATCCGGTCCTCGGGGCTCTCGCCCTCGCGGGCCAGCGCCCGCGGCGCGGTGGCCGGCGGAGGGACCTGCCGGGGAAACACCACCAGCTCGGCCGGCGCGTCCACTGGGCGCGACTTCTCGAACAGGCCGAACGGGGCGCGCGTCGCGACCTCGATCTGCGCGAAGCGGTGCACTCCGCGGCGCTCCGGTACGAACCGGTAGGCGACCTCGGCGGCCTGGCGCGCCGGCAGGACGATCAGGAAACCGCGCCCGGGCACGTCGCCGCGCGCCTCGCGGACCTCCAGCGAAAACGAGGGCGCCCGCGCCTTCCCGTTGCGGGCCAACAGGCCGATCAGCGCCGGCTGTCCCGCGATCGCCACCGCGGGCAGCCGCCGCTCGACGCGCACCTCGCGCAGGCTCTGCTCGGAGAGGATGCCGGAGACGATGATCGAGGCGAGCAAGAGCCCCAGCACCAGGAAGAGCAGGTTGTTGCCCGTGTTGGTGGCCGCGAGCCCGATCGCGATGGTGAGCCCGGTGTACCAGCGCCCCATCCGGGTGAACGAGAGCCTGCGCTTCCAGGCCGGCGTCACTCGGGCACCGGCACCTGCTCGACCAGATCGCGCACCACCCGCTCCGCGGCGAGGCGCTCGGTCTCGCCGCCGCCCGGACCTCTTCCGGCCAGCACGATCCGGTGGGCCAGCACCGGAACGCAGAGCTCCTTCACGTCGTCCGGCTCCACGTACCCGCGGCCACGCAAGAGCGCGCGGGCGCGTGCCACGCCGAGCAGGGCGATGGCGCCGCGAGGTGAAGCGCCGAGCGACACCAGCGCCGTGCTCCGCGTCGCCGCCACGATCGCCAGCACGTAGTCGGCGATCTCCGGCGCGACGGCCACGGCCGGGACCGCAAGCTGCAGGCGGCGCACCTCCTGCGCGGAGGCGACCGGCCGCAGGTGGGCGAGCTCGCCCTGGGTCCCGCCGCCGAGCAGGAGCTCCCGCTCGACGTCCGCCGGGGGATAGCCCAGCGAGACCCGCAGCAGGAACCGGTCGAGCTGCGATTCCGGCAGGGGATAGGTCCCGGCGTGCTCGTGCGGGTTCTGGGTCGCCAGCACCATGAAGGGCACCGGCAGCGGGCGCGGAGCGCCGTCCACTGAGACCTGCCCTTCGGCCATCGCCTCGAGCAGGCAGCTCTGCGTGCGCGGCGTGGTGCGGTTGATCTCGTCCGCCAGCACCAGGCTGGCGAACAGCGGGCCCGGCTTGAAGACGAAGCTGTTCCGCGCCTGGTCGTAGATGGAGACGCCGGTGATGTCGCCCGGCAACAGATCGCTGGTGAACTGCACGCGCGCGAACGAGAGGTCGAGCGAACGGGCGAGCGCGTGCGCCAGCGTGGTCTTGCCCACGCCCGGCACGTCTTCGAGCAGGAGGTGACCGCCGGCGGCGAGCGCGGCCAGCGCCAGCTCCACGATCGGCTGCTTGCCCTTGAGCGCCCTGGCGATGTTCGTCTCCAGCGCTGCGGCGACGCGGCGCGCTTCCTGGGGCGTGAGGGGCGCGCCGATCGGCGCGATCCGGGCCGGTGCGCCGCCGTTCTCGGGCGTCATCCGGGCGAGATTAACGCATGCGTCAAGGCTGCGCCCATGCCAGACTGCGCACCCTTCCATGCAGCCGCCTACAGTGACGGTGACGCAGAAGGGCGCGGCGCGCGCCAGGGCCGGCCATCCCTGGATCTTCCGGGGCGACGTCGCCCAGGCCCCGGGCGACCTGGTCTCCGGCGCGGAGGTGCGGATCGCGGACGCGCGCAAGAACTTCATCGCCCGCGGGTTCTGGGCGGTGAAGAGCCCCATCGCGCTGCGCCTGCTCTCGCGCCAGGACCTGCCGCTGGACGAGGAGCTGCTCGCCACCCGGCTGCGCCGCGCCTGGGAGCGGCGCAAGGCGATCTTCCCGCGCGCGGACGCCTTCCGGCTGGCGCACGGCGAGGCCGATCTGCTCCCCGGATACTTCGTGGACGTCTACGCCGGCGTCGCGGCCGTCCAGCACCTGGCGGAGTGGACCGAGGCCCGGCGGGAGCAGCTCGCGCGCCTCTTGGTGGAGCTGACGGGGGCCACCGCGGTGGTCGCCCGGGACGACGGCTCGGCACGCGAGTTCGAGCACCTTCCCCGCCGCGCGGAGCCGCTGTCCGGCAGCGACTTCCGCGCGCGCTATCACGAAGGGGACGTGGCGCTCGAGGTGGACCTGCTCGCGGACCACAAGACCGGCGGCTACCTCGACCAGGCGGAGAACCACCTGCGCGCGGGCGAGCTGGCGCGCGGCGAGGCGCTGGACGCGTTCTGCTACCACGGCGGGTTCTCGCTGCAGCTCGCCCGGCGGGCGGCGAGCGTGCTGGCCATCGACCAGGACGCGGCCGCCGTCCAGCGCACGCGCGAGAACGCGGCGCGCAACGGGCTGCGGAATCTGGAGGCACGGGCGCAGAACGCGGTGGAGGCACTGCGCGGCTTCGACAAGGAAGGCCGCAAGTTCGACACCATCGTGCTGGACCCGCCCGCCTTCGCCAAGCGCAAGGAGGGACTGGAAGGAGCGCTGCGCGCGTACCGCGAAATCAACTACCGCGCGGTGCGGCTGCTCAAGCCCGGGGGGCTGCTGGTCACCTGCTCCTGCTCCGGGCGCGTCACTACGGAGATGTTCGGCGAGGTGGTGGAGTGGGCTTCACAGGAGGCGAAGCGTCCCTTGCAGGTGCTGGAGCGGCGCGGCGCCTCGCGCGATCACCCGCCGCTGCTCGGCGTTCCGGAGACCGAATATCTGAAGGCCTGGTTCCTGCTGGCGCCGTGAGGGCCTAGCCGCATTGCCAGTCAGTCAAGCGACAGACGTTGACGCTGTCGTCCTACATTGTCGTGATCGTGGACGGCGACGGCGACGGCGACGTGGCCGTGGGCGACTGCTCGGCATGTCAGATGCAGCTGCTACATGAATCCCCATGCTCGGCTTTCAGAAGCTCGACGTGTACCGCAGTGCGATCGAGTTCCTTGGATTGGCCGCTGCTGCTGCCGAAGAGGTTCCAAGAGGGAACGCCGCGTTGCTTGATCAGTTGCGCCGCGCAGCAAGTTCGATACCCCTCAACATTGCTGAAGCGGCTGGCCGTACCGGGCAGACAGATGCCGCACGTACCTACGCCATCGCTCGCGGGTCTGCGATGGAGTGCGCGGCTGTGCTGGACGCGTTGTTCGTGCTGAAGGCTGTCGATGCCACGACAAAGCAGCGCGGCGACGACCTCCTCGAACGTATCGTCGGGA
>DASQAS010000037.1:0-30476 GCA_035635635.1 Myxococcales bacterium
CTTGACCGCCGCGTCCGGCGCCTCGGCGTTGCCGGTGCACTTCCAGCGCGGCCCGCGCGCCTCCTGCGAGCAGACCACCGCCGCGCCTCCCTGCGGGTTGATCAACAGGACGCGCAGGTTCTTCCCCGAGTCGCGCAGGTAGGGATAACCCGCGCCCTTCGTCCGCATGGGCAGGCGGACGTGCCACCGCTCGCGCTCCTCGGCGCCGTCTCCGCGCACCACGCCGCGGACGAAGCACTTCGACTTGTCGTGCTCCGCGCCCGCGCAGGAGGCGATCTCGTCCGGGCAACCGTCCTTCTTCACCACCGGCAGCCGTCCCGGCTGGATCGCCGTGGCGCAGGCTGCCTCGCTGCCGTTGCGGCAGGAAGCGAGGTTGGTGACGCGGATGGTCTCCGTGCAGCCGGTGGCGCGGCCCTCGGGCGCGACCGCGGTCTTGCAGTCGGTCGCGCAGATGCCGGTCTCGATCCCGTTCTCCGCCTTCCACGAGGCTCCAAAATCGCCGCCGATCATCCACTCAGGTGCGTCGGGATGCACGGCGCGCAGCAGGGCGGCATGGTCGGCGAGGGCATCGCCGGGCAGCATCTTCTTCTCGCTCTCGATCGCGAGGTGCTGCGCGGCGTACGCCGGCGCGACCCAGATCTTGTCCTGCCCGTCTCCGGAGAGGCGCTGCGCGACCGCGCCGGTGAGCTGGGTGAGCTCCCGCGTGGCGAAGGGCGTGTTGTCCCAGCCGGTGAACCGGTCGGTGTCGTCGCCCCGCGTGACCTCGAACCAGGCCACCAGCTCCTTGCCGGGCTCGACGTCCTTTACCGGCGTCTTCTTCGCAGCCGGATCGGGGAACTTCGACTCGCCGTAGATGGTGACGGCCTGATCGCGGAGGATCAGCTCCTTGTCCTTCGCCTTGATGCGCGCATAGACGGGGCGCGGCGCGTTGAGCAGGTCGGCGTCGCTGGTCAGGACGTGCGGCTCGAAGGCCACCGCGAATCCGGCCTTGGCCACCTTGCACTTCGCCTCTCCCAGCTCGTGGTCGTGCTCCGGCGCCCCCATCGACTCGACGGCGAACCAGCGCACGTTCAGCTCCGTGCCGTCGTCGATGTTCTGCACCCGTCCTGCGAGCACCGGGTGATCCTGGAGGTGGGCGATCCGCTGGCTCCAGGAAGCGATCGCGTCCGGATCCTTCTTCTGTTGCGAAGCGGGCAGGTCGGGGGCGATCTTCTCCTCGCCGTCCTCGATCGACCAGCAGAAGATCTCCTTCCCGCCCTGCAGCACCGAGATCAGCTCGAAGGTGCCGTCGTCGCGGCGGAAGACGATCCGCTCCGCCTCGATGGAAATCTGGTGTTCGAGCAGCGACACCGGTTGCTCGGGCTGGAACTTGTCGGGGTTCCACCTGGCGTACGTCTTCACCATCGCCCCCGACTTGACCTTCATGCGCAGGCCCAGGCGCGGGTCGGGGACCACTTCCTGTCCGTTGAAGCTCTGGTGCCCGGGAGCATCGCCGGGCAAGAGCGTGCCGGGTGCTCCGGTCTCGTTGACCACCTGGACGAGCTGGCCCTTGTCGCCCACCGCCTTCTCGTCCACCGAGACCAGCACGTCGCGGCCCTGCACGTCCTCCAGGCGCACCAGGATCTCGCCCTGCGAGTCGGTCTTGCCCTGCGCCACGGTGTTCCCGGCCGCCTTCACCGTGACGTCCACCGCGGCCAGCGGGCCCTTCGCGTCGCGGACCACGATCACCAGATCCTCGCCGGCGTGGAGACGGTCGTCGGCGTTGGCCCCCTTCTTCTCGGGCGGATCGTCGCGGTCCTGCCCCATCCGCACCTGGGCCATCAGGCGCAGCGCGGTCACCGGATGCACGAAGACCGCCTTGCCGTCGGTGGGGAAGGCCTCCGCCTTCGAGAGATCGCCCCAGAAGAGGAAGGCCTTGGCGTTCTTGCCGAAGTCGGTCCGCTCGCCCTCGGCGTGGGACTTGTAGCGGTCCTGCTTCACCAGCTTGTCCACGTCGAGCTTGAAGTCCGCCAGCGCCTTGACCGCCTGGTAGCGGCCGCGCCAGCACTGCGTCGGCGTGCGGTAGAAGTGGCGGAGCTCGCCCGGCTCGACGATCCAGGCCAGGTCCGCGTTCCCCATCACCTTCTTCTTCGGATCGAGCGCCTCGATCAGCGCGGTGGCGTGCTCCTTGGTCCCATGCTCCTTGGAAGACAAGTCCAGCGAGGCAAGCTTGGGCTGCTCGTCCTCCTTGAACTCCTGCTCCCCGAGCGCTCCGGTCGGGAACACGGCGTCCTTGCTGAACACCGACCAGTGGAGCGAGGGGGAGCCGAGATACGAGCCCGCCTTGCCGACGGTCTCGCCCGACTCGACCGTGCAGCGCCGCGCCTTGCCGTCCGCTGCCTTGAGATCGTCGAAGACGGAGACCTTCCCGTCGCGCAGGTCCTTGACGTGGGGATCGTTCTTGCACGCCTTCTCCAGGTCGAAGTCGGCGAAAGGCGACAGCTCCGTCACCTTCCCGCCGGTCCCGTCCGGCCCCAGCGCCCGCACCCACTTGCCCTTCAGCTTCACGTACCGCTTCGAGTCGGCGACCAGCTCCTCTTCTTCCTCGTACGTGCCCGGCTCGAGCAGGTCCTTCGGCTGCACGTTGGTGGGCGAGAATTTCCCCTTGTCCTCGTCCTTCCAGGTGGGCTGCGCTTCCTGCACGCGCCACTTCGGCTTCTTCTCGGCGCCCTTCTCCAGCATCGCGTCGATCAGGAGCCGGCGGAGCCACAGCGCGTCGGTGCGGTCGGGATGGAGCGGCTCGCGCTGCAAATGCAGATAGAGGCAGTAGATCAGCTTGTCGCCCTCGAGGACGTGCCGCAGCAGCGCGAAGCCGGTGTCGCCCCAGGCATGCTCGCCGGGCCCGCCGCCGATCCGGGCCGCCACCAGCTCGCCGTCGCTCATCGCCAGGATCGGCGACCCGGACGCGGGCGTCACGTGCGCGCCGCAGTGGAAGAGCCCGCTGTCGCCCAGCGGGAAGAACCCGCCCAGTCCACGCTCGGTCTGGTGGTACAGCGAGGTGACCGCTTTGGCGTTGATCAGGACCGACCCGTCGATCGCGTACGGGAGCCGCGGCACGCCCGACTTCGGCGGCGTCGACGCGGCCGGGGTCTTCGCCTCGCCTTCCTTCTCGCCGGCGGTCGCGCCCAGGCCCTTGCCGACCTTGTGCACCAGCTCGCTGTCGTCCTTCACCGGCTGATCGGGGATGGCGTAGAGATAGTGCCCGAGCGGGTTGTCGGCGTGCGCGTACAGGCGCGTCGTCCGCTTCGGGTACATCTCCAGCAGGCGCCGTGCCTTCAGCCAGTACTCGGAGAACTCCTTGTCCGGCCTCTGCGGCCGGGTGATCATCTTGTAGTTGCCCTCGCCGAGCAGATCGTCGTGCGGCCAGCAGGGATCGACGATGCGCAGCCAGAGCTCGCCGCGCTGCGCGTCGCGCTTGTAGCCGCTGATCACCACGATGTGGCCGCGGTGATCCGTGAGCTGCGTGAACTGGACGATCGGGTTGTTCTTCTTCAACTGCTCGACGTGGGGAGCGAACTTCTTGTCGACGTCATCGGGATCGACCTTCTCGTTCTTGTCGGCCAGCTCGTCGCTCTTGGTCTTCCAGCCGGCGGCCGTGAAGATCGATTGCGGATAGCAGCGCCCGTCCGCGCTGATGCCGGCGATCTTCCCCTTGTCGGGGCCGCCGAAGTAGCGGAGGTTGAGCTTCTGCCCGTTGAGGCCGGAGCCCTTTTCCCCCTCGTCGTGCCCGACGTACTCGTCGGTCTTCCCCTTGGCCTTGCAGTAGTAGTCGTAGATCATCGCCGCCGCGGCGCGCCCGCACCAGAAGTTGCTGCGCGCCTCGGTCGAGCGCTGCTGGAGCCGCGGGACGTCCAGCCACCGCCCCTCGATCCCTTCCAGGTCGGGCGGCTCCATCTCCGCCGGCTTCCGGACGGCGTCGACACACTGGATCCGGGCCATGCCGGCGGCTCCCCCAAAGCCCCCGCGCACATGAAGCGGGTTTCGTCAGTTTACCCCACTTGCTGGCTGGCTGACGAGCGGGCAAGGGACCCCGTTCATCGGGCAGTTGACCGATGCCTGGCCAGCCCGTCCCCTCTAGAAGACCGGAAGCATCACCTTGTCCGATTCAGGCCGCACGGGGAACGGGACCTTGCTCTGCGAGGGAAGGTCGCGGGTGACGGCGTCGTCGTCGCCGGGGTCGAGCAGCGAGTTGACTTCGGTCCTGAGGGCGACTGGCCGATCTGTGAGCGGAGAGTCGAAGGTCCAGTCGTAGCGCTCCACGTTGGGCACCACCTTCCTGGCGCCGACCGTCAACGCGGAGTCGTACTTCACCTGGCTCCAATAATCCTTGATGGCTGCCAGCGGGTCGGCGAGCAGGTGCAGATCGCTCTCGGCAAACCCGAGGTGGCGCGCCCAGAGTCGCATCCGCAGGCGGTGGGCGAATCCGAATTCGAGCTGTCGGTACGAGCCCGGCTCATGGAACCCGACGCAGAGCTCGGAGTCATGCGTGGTGCTGCGCCGGTTGAAATTCATCGAACCGATGGTGCAGAACGCGTCGTCGAAGATGAAGACCTTGGAGTGGATGTACTGGTATCGCTCCGCCTTCGCCGTCTTCTGGTGGTCCCACACGGGGCAGAACAGGAAGTTGAGCTTGTTCGGGTCGGCCTTCTCTCCGTGCACGATCCGGATCACACGGCTGAGCCGGACGCCCGCCAGCACGTTGCTGTAACCGTGGTCGAAGTCCGGACTGATGAACTGGTGGGGAATGACGCCCAGCACCTGCACGCCGCGGTGGGACGCATCGCGGATCGCGTTGGCGATCTCCTCGCTCACCATGTATTGGTCTTCGAAGTAGATGAACCTGCGCGCGGAACTGATCCCGTACAGCACCTGCGCCAGGCCGGACTTGCGGCCCTTCGGAGCGAACCAGTAAGGCTGGCCCGGCGACGCCATCGGGTTCGGGGTTTCTCCCTCGATGGTGACGGTATCGACCTTTCCCTCCGCAGCGGGCCCATAGAGGCCGTCTCGCGCGGCCAGGTTGGGAACGAAGAATTTCTCGCCCTGCTCGCTCGGATTGTCGCCGAACGTCGTGCACACCCGCACGTAGCATCGGTCTGACTTCCGCGGACGCGAGTCCCGGTACGGCGCGAGGATGGTGGTGCCCCTGGCGCTGACGTGGTCCGCATATCGTCGCACGAAGACGTCGAGCAAGTCGTAGGCCGCAGGTCCGCGGATGCGGGCATGCACGTCGAGCAGCGGGGATCCCGCGTCCGTGCAGACGTGCGTCTTCTTCATCTCGTCGTTCGACAGGTCTCCCTCCGGCGAAGGGACCTTCTCGTTGAACGCGAATACGCGGTCGTAGTTGAAGTCGACGCCGCCGGCGAAGGCGACCAATCCCTCGGACCCGTTGATCAGCAATAATTTCTGGTGGTGCGAGCCGAGCCAGTTGTGCTTCCCGTCCAGGAAGGCATGTCCGTTGGAAAGTTTGTTGATGTAGTCCCGCTCCACCCGGTTCTGGTCCGGATCGTACAATCGGGTGCGGAACCAGAAGATGCCGCGGACCATCACGCCGTGCCCCTCCGCGGCGGTGGTGAGGTAGTGCTGTAGCGTGGTCGCGGGCTCGCTCTGTTTTCCCTTCCGCTTGAGGTTGAAGTCGAAGTTGATCGTCCAGTTGGCCAGGTAGATGAACGGGTCCTTCGGCTTCTCGCCGTTGGGTCCCGGCTTGTAGGTCGTCTCCAGAGCGCTGGCGATGGCGTTGTAGGTGTCCTCGCCTCCGAGCAGATACATGCATTCGTTGCCGGCTTTGGGATCGGGCATCCAGAGCGAATCCAAGTCGTCGGGCCGGTTCATCTTCACGAACCAGTATTCCGACTCGTCGCGGGGCGCGTCGCCGGGAATGACCAGGTCCATGGCCTGGCCCGGGTGCAGGTCGAACATGGGTTGCTGCAGGAGCGCCTGCGGCGGTTTTTGCGATTCGACGGGAAGGAGCATCGGTTGCCTCCGTGCTGTCAGCCGAGGACGACTCGGAACGCCCGCGTCCACAGATCGCCGTCCACGTTCTGCAGGCGGAAAACCGGCTTTCCTTCCGGGACTGGGATCAGCGCCGAGCAGATCCCGGCGTTGTCGGATATTCCCTGGATGGTGCGCTTGTCGCCCAGGTCCAGGGCGTAGCTCGCGCCGGCAGCCGGCGATCCGTCGAACCAGTTGAGATGGATCTCGACCCTCACGGCCCGCCGGACGATGAACCGGCCGGCGTCGGCGTCCGAGGCCGTTGGCTTGAAGATGTTCCAGTCGTAGGCCAGGGACTTGCGCACCACCTCGAGCGGCAGGGGACCCTTTTCGGACTGGGGGAACCAGAGCGCCCCATAGGACTGACCCACCACCACGGGCACGTCCGAGACCGAATCCTGGCTCCAATGCATGTTGGATGCGCTCGGCGCCTTCGGATTGCCGATCACCAGCTTGTTCACCCGTGCCCGGCCGTCGCGAAGATCCACCTTGTAGATGGTGTCCTCGCTGCCCGCGGTGGCTGCCGGCACCCGCAGCAGGACGATCGAGACGTTCGATTGATGGGGGAGCTGCGGAAACTTGTCCTTCCCTCCCGGCAGGTCCTTTGCCGGCGTCAGCCATCCGCTGACCTTCACCAGGTACTGGCGGGCGGCCATCAGCCGCACTGCGGTGACTGGGTGGACGAACAGCGCCTTGCCGTCGCGCGGGAACTCGTCGGCCTTGTCCAGGTCCTTCCAGAAAAGGAAGGGCTGGACCTTCTTCTTGAAGTCCTGGCGCTCCTTGTCGGTGTGCGACTTGTGCCGGTCCTGCTCCAGGAACTTGTCGGCGTCGAGCGCGAACTCGGTCACGCCTTTCACGGCCAGGTAGCGCGAGCGCCAGCACTCGGCGGGCGTGCGGTAGAAGAACTGCACTTCGCCCGGCACGGGAATGGCGTGAGGCATCTTGCCGATGGACTTCTTGTCCGGATCGAGCGCCTCGATCAGCTTCCTGGTGTGCTCGACGTCTCCTCGCTCCTCGTTTAGATCCAGCTCGCTCAGCTTCACCTGGTCTTCGGTGCCGAATTCCTTCTTCGGCAAGGAGCCCATGGGGAACACCGCGTCCTTGGAGAACACGGACCAGTGCACCACTTGCAACCCCAGATAGCTGCCGGCCACGCCGACCGGCTCCCCCGCCTCCACCGTCCACCGGCGCTTGCCGTCCTTCTTGTCGGTATCCAGGACGGCGACCTTGCCGTTCTTCAGCGCGGCCACGATCGCCCTCTTCCTGGCCGCCGCATCGACGTCGAAGTCCGCGAACGGCGGCACTTCCTTGACCTTCGTCGTTGCGTCCTGCGCGGCCCTGACCCACTGGCCCTGGAGCTTGACGTAGAGGCTCTTTTCCCCGAGGCGGTCCTCTTCCTCATAGACGCCGGCCTTGAGCTTCTTGCCCTTCTGCATGTTGGCTGGCGAGAAGTTGCCCCTGTCCTGGTCGCTCCAGGTGGGAGCGTCGGCGATCACCCGCCACTTCGGCTTGCGGTCTTCTGCTCCATCGAGGAGGAGCCGGCGCAGCCAGGGCGCATTGGTGCGGTCGGGGTGGAGGGGCTCGCGCTGCAGGTGGACGAACAGGCTGAAGATCGACCTGTTGTCCGCGAGCGGATGGCGCAGGAGCACGAACCCCGTGTCGCCCCAGGGATGCTCGCCAGGCCCCATTCCGATGCGCGCGGCCACCACCTCGCCGTGGGCGATGGCGCGGATCGGCCGGCTGCGTTCGACCAGCAGATCCGTGCCGCTGTGGAAGTGTGCCAACGCGCCGAGCGGGAACGAGCCCTGCCGTCCGCGTTCGCTGGTCTGATACAGGGACTTGAGGGCCTCGGCGGTGACCGCCGACGATCGATTGACGTCGAAGGGCAGGCACACGTGCCCGGAGGCCGGCGCCGCCCCCAGGTTCTTCTTGTCCTCCACGGGAGGTCCCCCCGGACCGGATTGTACGAAAGACCGGATCGAGCGAAGAGAGACGTTGGTCTCCCCCCCCGAGAGCGCAGGTTCGCCGGCCGTCCGGGCCCGCTAAAGCGCCCGCTGAACCGTGTACAGCGCGACCTCCCGCAAGTCCTTCGCCGCCTTCGCCGGCAGGACCGGCGACTCCAGGGCCCGCAGCGCCTCCTCGCAGAGCCGCTCCGCGTCGGCGCGGGCCGAAGCCTCGGCCCCGCTCCGCTTGAGGATCTCCCGCAGCTCGTCCACGTCCGCACCCGGCTTGCCGAGCTGTGACCGCAGCCGCGCCGCGTCCTTCGGCGTCGCGGCCTCCAGCGCCCGCGCCACGATCAGGGTGCGCTTTCCCTCGCGCAGATCGCTCGCGTTCGGCTTTCCCGTCACCTCGGGCGCCCCGAAGGTCCCGAGCAGATCGTCCGCGATCTGGAACGCCACCCCCAGCGGCCGCGCATACCCGCTGAGCGCGTCGAGCAGCGGCTGCGGCGCTCCCGCCAGCGTGGCCCCGAGGTGGAGCGGAAGCTCGAACGTGTACGAGCCGGTCTTCGCCCGCTCCACCTCGAGGATCTCCTTCTCGGTCAGCTCGCGCCCGCGCGCGGCCTTCAGATCCGCCATCTGGCCGAGGATCACGCGCTCGAGCGCATGCGCCGCGACCCGCGAGGCGGGGCCCAGCAGCTGGTAGGCCCAGCTCTCGCACAGGCTGCCGCAGAGCAACGCGAGGCTGGAAGCAAGATGGTCGCCGCCGAGGGCGCGGTGCAGCGTCGGGCCCCCACGGCGCACGTCGTCCTGGTCCATGAAGTCGTCGTGGATCAGGAGGTACGCGTGGAGGAGCTCCACGCCCAGCGACGCATCGAGCGCCGCTTCCCGCTGGCCGCCCGCCGCGCCGTTGCCGACCAGCAGCAGGGCGCCGCGCAGCCGCTTCCCTCCGCGCAACAGGTAGTCGCGCAGCGCGGCGGCCGTGTCGCGCAGGTCAACCGGCAGGCTCTGGAACTCGCGCAGCTTCCCCTCGAGGAACGCGCGCAGCCGAGGCTCGGCGATCCGCGAGTACTCGACGATGCAGGCCGGTGCTTCCAGTCGCTCCTCTTACGTCGCCTCGGGAGAGGGCCCGCGGGCCGCGGCCAGCTTGGCGAGGATCTCCTGCGCCCGGTGGAGCTTGATCTCGCCGGCGGCGATCAGCGCGCGGGCGACCTCTTCCACCGCCGATCCCTTCGCGCCGGCGCTCACGGCCAGGTTGCGCGCGTGCAGCGCCATGTGCCCCTTCTGGATGCCCACGGTCCCGAGCGCGCGCAGGGCCGCCATGTTCTGCGCCAGGCCGACCGCCGCCATGATGCCGGCGAGCCTCTGCGCCCCCGGATTGCCCATCATCCGGAGCAGCACGGGAATGAGCGGGTTGGCCTTCACGGCGCCCCCGACGGTGCCGACCTGGATGGGGATCTCGATGCTCCCGTGGAGCGCGCCGCCTTCGACCCACCAGCGGGTGAGCGGCTGGTACCGGCCGTTGCGGGCGCACCAGGCATGCGCGCCGGCCTCGATGGCGCGCCAGTCGTTGCCGGTGGCGAGCGCCACGGCATCGACGCCGTTCATCACGCCCTTGTTGTGCGTGCAGGCGCGGTAGGGATCGGCGTCGGCGAACCGCGAGGCTTCCGCGATGCCGTGCGCGACCTCGGCGCCCGAAAACCCGAAGTCGGCCAGCGCCTCGAACGGAATGCGGCAGGAGGCCCGCGCCAGGCGCAGGTCGGCCAGGTTGGAGAGGATCCGCAGGCGCACGCGCCCGCCGGTGATGCGCTCGAGCAGCGGCGCCACGCCCTCGCACATGGTGTTGATCAGGTTGGCGCCCATCGCCTCCTGCGTGTCGACGATCAGGTGCACGATCGCGTGCGTCTCCGAGCCGACCGGGAGCAGGCGCACCTCGACGTCCTTGGCTCCGCCGCCGCGCGCCTTCATCGCGGGGTGCAGCGCATTGGCGGCGGCGAGGATGGAGTCCTTCTCGCGGAGGATGGCGGTCCGGGCGGCCTCGGGATTGGTCAGCTCGGTGACCTGGACCTGGCCGATCATGCGCGGCTCGTCCGACTCTGCCCGGAAGCCGCCGCCGTCGCGGGCGATCTTGGCCGCGAGCGAGACCGCCGCGATCACCGAGGGCTCCTCGACGGCCATCGGGATCATCACGTCCTCGCCGTTGATCAAGAAGTTGAGCCCGATGCCTACCGGCAGGCCCAGCACACCGACCGCGTTCTCGATCATCGCGTCCGCGTTCGGCAGGGGCAGCGTGGCGCTCTCCCCCAGGCCGTCCAAATCGTCGCGCGACAGCTCGAGCTGCTCGGCGATGCGGCGCAGCCGCTCCGCCATTTTCATCTTGTAGAAGCCTGGCAGCCTGCTCGAGCCCATTCCGCGTTCTCCTCGGCGACCCGGAGTCTGGGCCAAAGTGAGCCCGCCCGCACCCGGGAAACGCCCAAAACGATCTCAGCCCCCCACATTTCGAGGATGCGTGGCGTACATGAAGGTCGCACACGGAATAGATGAAGATTTCGGGAAGTCCGGCCAGTCGCCTACCTGGTCGCATCTCCGGCGCTGCCGGATCTCGCGCGCGATGCGAGCGGAGCCTCTCGGCGCAAGCCGAAGAAGAGCGCCTTGGCGCCGCGCCGCACGTAGAGCCTCGAAACGGGACCAGTGCTTGAAATCACCTTTCGGTATGCGGCCTTGTCGATTACCGGCTGGCCGTCGACCTCCAGGATCAGGTCGCCTTCCCGCACGCCGGCGCGATACGCGCAGCCGCGCAGATCGATGCTGCTGACGCGGACTCCCCGACCATGGTCGCCGTCGTCTTTCGGCGGATCCTCGACGGCGAAGCCGAAGGGCTCCTGGTCGCGGCGAAGCGCGGGCGAGGGCGGCCGCGGCTCCCAGGCGGCGCCCGGCTTCTCGAGGAGCAGCACCTGGACCTCCTGCGCCTTGCCTGCCCGCCACAGGCCGACGCGGACGCGCTTGCCCGGAGTGGTGCGCGCGGTCAGCCAGCGGAGGCGGTAGCTCTCGACCAGCGTCTCGCCTTCGAAGGAGACGATCACGTCGCCCGGCTTGATCCCGGCCCGCGCGGCGGGCCCGTCCTCGGTCACCTCGGTGACCACCACGCCCTTGCCGCTCGGGACGCCGAAGCTCTCCGCCAGCTCGGCGGACATCGATTCCTGGATGGAGATGCCCATGTAGCTGCGCACGACGTGGCCTCGGGCGGCGAGCTGCGGAGCAACGTCGCGAAGCTGCTCCACCGGAATGGCGAAGCCGATCCCCTGGCCGGAGGGGTTCACGGCCGCGTTGATCCCGATCACCGCGCCGCGGGCGTCGAGCAGGGGCCCGCCGGAGTTGCCGGGGTTGATGGCGGCGTCGGTCTGGATGAAGTCGTAGTAGCCCGGCTTCCCGCTGGGGTTCACGTCGCGGCGGCCCTTGAAGCTGACGATCCCCGTGGTCACCGAGCGGGAGAGTCCGAAGGGGTTGCCGATGGCGACCACCCACTCGCCGACTTCGAGGCGATCGCTCTCGCCGAGCGGCAGCACCGGAAACGGCTTGTCGCCTTCGATCTTGAGCAGCGCCAGGTCGGTGGCGTCGTCGTGGCCTACCAGCGTGCCGCGGTAGACGCGCTCGTCCTCGCCGACCTGCACGGTGATGTCGGTCGCGCCCTCGATCACGTGGCCGTTGGTGGCGATCAGCCCGTCGGCGCGGACGAAGAAGCCCGTGCCGATGCCGCGGACCGGCGTCTCGCTGGGGCCGCCCCCGCTCTGCCCGTACATGCGCTCGAGGAACTCCCGGAACGGGTCGTTGCTACCGGAGCGCGCGGTGGTGGCGACGATGCCCACCACCGCCGGCATCGAGACCTTGACCAGGGCCGCGATCGAGGCCGGCGGGGCGGTGGCCCTCTCCTTGGCCTGCGGGGCGTCGGTCCAGAGCGGCCGTGCGGCGAGCAGCAGCGCGAGCGCGAGCGTCATGCGGGCAAGGGTGGGGACGCTCGTCCGGCGCGGCAACGCGGCCGTCTACTTCTGGACCATGCGCGCCACCAACTCCTGGGCGGCGGCGTTCGCGGCCCGCGGAGGGCGCTTGCCGTCGAGGAGCACCCGGAACTCGTAGTCGGCGGCCGGGTTCCGGGGCAGGGCGCAGCGGACCTCGACGTCGCCGAGAAGCTGCGAGACCACCTTGCCCGTGCACTGGGGGTCGCCTTCGTTGCGGGCGGCGAGCGCGTCGAACACGGTCTGGCCGCCGGCCGGCTTCCAGGACATGGCCGCGGTGATCGCCTTCTTCGAGTCGCTCGCGTCGAAGCGGCCCTGCAGCCAGGAGAGCATGAAAGCGAGCAGCAGGACCATCGCGATCGCGAGCGGCCACCGTTGCCGCGGGATGCCGAAAGCCAGCGCCACGAGGGCGCTTTCCTAGCACGACTGCGGCGGCGGATCAGCGGCCGTTTCCCGCCCGCGCGGGCTGCGCGAGCAGGTCGTCCAGCGCCTTGCGATCGCCGGGCTCCAGTTTTTCTTTTGGCGCTTGGGGCACGATCCCGTCCCGGCTGGCCCTGCGCTGCGGGGTCGCCGCCTGGACCTTGGCCGACGACACCTTGGGCGGCGTCCGCGCCGGCGGCTCCCGCCGGGTCACCGACTCCACCCATTCCCAGCCGGACCTCAGCCCCTTCGCCGCCATCTTCGCGGCAGTCTTGGGCGGCACCGTGGCGATCAGCCAGGCCAATCCCCCAAGCAGACCGAGTAGGACGATCCACTTCATGTTCCGACGCTGACACACCCCCCGCTGGCCGTCCAGTTTCCGGGACACCCTACGAAACTTCCATGCCAGATCCGTCAGTTGGCACGGAGTTGCGTAGGGTGTCCCCGAAACCGAAACTCGGCGCCCAGGTTTCGTCGGTTGACGCAGCGTGGGGTGCCCCGCATGGTACGGCCCCGATGGCGGATCAGGCGCTGAGGGCGCGCGGGAGCGAGCTGTGGATCTGGGCCCTGGTGCTCGCGGCCATCGGCAGCGTGGTCGCGCTGTCGGTGAGCCAGGCGCGGCGGCCGGTTCCGGCGGTCTCGCTGAAGCGGGCGCCGCAGGTCACGCTGCCTTTGCTGGGCGGCGGGACGGCGGCGCTGCCGGAAGGGAAGGTGACCCTGGTCGACTTCTGGGCCACCTGGTGCGCGCCCTGCCGGGTCTCGATGCCCCGGCTGCAACGGCTGTGGAACGAGTACCAGCCGCGCGGGGTGGAGCTCTACTCGGTCGACACCGACGACACCGCGCCCGACCGGGACGCTCAGTTGCGCGCCTTCCTCGACCAGCACGCGTTGAAGTTCCCGGTGGTGATCGACGACGGAACGGCGAGCGACGCCTTCTCGATCTCGCGGCTGCCCACGCTCGTGCTCCTCGATCGAACCGGCAGCGTGGTCTGGAGCCGCATCGGACTCCTGACGCCGGAGCACGAGCGCGACCTGCGCGATGCGCTGGAGCGCGCGATAGGCGCTGCCGCGCCGTAGGCGCGGCTTTGCGCCTATGCCTTTTCTGCTTGTTCCCGCGAAGGCGGGAACACGCTTACGGAGACTCGGCCATCATCCGTCCCATCGTGTGGAAGCCCTTGTCCACGTAGATGGTCGTTCCCGTGATCCCGCTCGCGAGCGGGCTGGAGAGGAACGCCGCCACCTGCCCCACTTCCTGGGCCGAGAGCTGCTCCGGCAGCGGCGAGTTCGCCTTGTAGAAGTCGACCATCTCCTCGATGAACCCGATGGCGCTGGCGGCGCGCGAGGCCAAAGGGCCTGCCGAGATGGTGTTCACCCGGATCCCGTACTTCCGGCCCGCCTCGAACGCGAGCGTGCGCGTGTCGCTCTCCAAGGCGGCCTTCGCCGAAGACATGCCCCCGCCATATCCCGGCACCGCGCGCTCGCTGGCCAGGTAGGTGAGGGAAAGCGCGCTGCCGCCCGGGCGCATCAACGGGGCCAGCCGCTGCAGCATCGACACCATCGAGTACGCACTCACGCTCACGGCGGTGAGGTACCCGTTGCGCGAGGTCTCCAAGAGCGGCTTCTTCACTTCCGGGCCGTTGGCCAGCGAGTGCACCACGATGTCCAGCGGCTTCTCTCCGAAATCGCGGCGCAGCGCGTCCGCCAGCCCCTGGACGGAGAAGTCGCCGCGCTCGTTGTAGCGCTTGCTGGTGCGCACGTCATCCGGACAGTCCCCGAGCGTGTCGTAGGCCGCGTCGAGCGGATAGATCTTCTCGAACTCGAGCATCGCGCCGCTCGCGAGCTTGCGCGACTCGTCGATCTTGCCGCGGCGGATCAGGGTCTCGAAGATGTTCAGCGCCGGGGGCCAGGTCCCGACCACCACGCTGGCGCCCGCCTCGGCGAGCGCCTTCGCGATGCCGAATCCGAACCCCGCGTCGTCGGCCACTCCCGCGACGAGGGCGCGCTTTTTCGTCAGGTCGATTCCGAGCATGCGCGCGGTATCGCGCAACTACCGGTAGTCCGCAAGGGACAGGTCGAAGCGCTTGACCCATCGGTGCACTTGCATGCGGGCCTTCCCCAGCACGCGCGCGACTGCGGCCACGTTCCCGTCGTGCTCGCGCAACAGCGCGGCGAGCTGGTCCCGCTGCTGGATATCCTCGGGCGCGAGCGTGCGCGGCCGCAGCCCCGCGATCGCGGGAGCTCGCGGCAGCGGACGGCGGACGGATTCGGGCAGATGGGCGAGCCCGATCGGCCCGTCGCCGGCGAGCGCGAGCGCGGAGGCGATGCACTGCTCGAGCTCCCGGACGTTCATCGGCCAACGGTGGCAGAGCAGCGCGCGGCCCGCCTCGGGCGCGATCGTCACCCTCTCTCCGCCGTGCTTGCGCAGCAACGAGGCGATCAGCAGGCCCAGGTCCTCCCGGCGCTTGCGCAGCGCGGGCAACTGGAGGACGAAGCCCGCCAGCCGCGCGTAGAGATCGGCGCGGAAGCGCTGGACCGCGATGGCGTCCTCCAGGTCGGCGTGCGTCGCGGCCAGCACGCGGACGTCGACGCGGACCGGCTCGACCGAGCCCACCGCCAGCACCTCGCGCTCCTGGACCACCCGCAGCAGCGCGGCCTGGACCGGCAGCGGCAGGTCCCCGATCTCGTCGAGGAACAGCGTGCCGCCGTCCGCGGCCCGCACCAGGCCGGGACGCGTTTCCACCGCGCCCGTGAACGCTCCCCGGCGGTGGCCGAACAGCTCGGCCTCCAGCAGGGTGGGCGCGATCGCAGCGCAGTTCACCGCCACGAAGGGACCGCTCCTGCCGGACAGCTCGTGCAGCGCCCGCGCCAGCACTTCCTTCCCGGTCCCGGTCTCTCCCCCGATGATCACGGGCAGCATCGAGCGCGCGATCGCCGGCACGCTGCCGAGCGACTCCGCCAGCGCCGCGGACATCGTGGCGAGCGCCGGAAGGGGCGGCGGCGGCAGGCCCTGCTCGGGAGCGGAAGCCCGGAAGAGCAGGTGCGTGTGCCCCATCTCCAAGACGTCGCCGTCCGCCAGCTCGCGCTCGCGCATCGGCTCGCCGTTCACGAACGTGCCGTTGGTGCTGCCCAGGTCTTCGGCGCGCCAGCTCTCGCCCTCGCGCCGCAGGCGCGCGTGGGCCGTGGACATCCAGCGGTCGGGCAGCCCGATGCGCAGGGTTCGACCTTCGCGGGTCACGCCTTCGCCGCGCCCGAGGAGGACCTCGTCGGCGCCTGCAAGCGAACGGCGCGCCAGCGGCCGCAGCGGAGTCGCGCCGTCGAGCACTTCGAGCAGGTGCGGCGCTCCCTTCCGGGAGCGCTCGATCGGGCGGGGAATGGCAGGAGTGAGGCTCATGCGGGCCCCTTGCAGCGGACATGGTGAGCGGCGGAGCCGCGATTCGTTTCCCCTGGAGTTGCGAGAGCGTCGTCCATGGACGCGGCCATCTCGAGCAGCCGCTGCGCCATCGCGTCGTCGTCGCCCGCCGCCTGCGCCCTGCGGGCCGCGTCTTCTGCTTGCTGCGCGAGCGCCGCCAAGGCAGGCCGCCGCGCCCGGACCACGCGCGCGCGGCGCGCCACGCCGTCCGCCAGCCGGAGCAAGCTGGAGGTGTGGGCGGGCAATCCCGACAGCGGAGCCTCGCTCGCCGGAGGGCGCAGGCCCCAGGAGAGGGCGTACCCCAAGGCGAGGGCGCCGGCCACCCAGGCGTAGCTGGCGGCGAAGATCGCGCAGAGCACTGCGGTGGCGGCGCCCGTGAGCAGCGCGAGGATCCATCCGCCGTGGCGCGCCAGCCACTCTTCGGAGGCGGGGCGCCGCGACACCGGACGAACGGTGACCGGAAGCCCCTGCGCCGCGCACAGCGCCGCGGCCACCTCTGCGGTCTTGCGGCTCGCGCCGCTGACCAGCACCGCCTGTCCCGCTCCGAGCAGCCGCCACTTCCAGCCCAGGCTGGCGCCAGCCCCGAGCTGCTGCAGCACGCTCTCGATCGGCTGCATCGGCGCGCGGGGGCGTACCACGTCGTGCACCAGCACGTCGTAGTCGCCGGCCGAGAGCGGAGGCGCGGCGGGGGGAGGCGCCGGCACCGCCGTTCCACCCAGCGCGCGCAAGAGCTGGCTGGCGTCGAGGAACCGCCGCTCCGGATCGGGCTCCAGGGCGCGCTGGAGCACCTCGGCGTCGCGCCCCTCGATCCGCAGCGCGCCCGAGTCGCACGCGCGCCGTCCGGTCAGCATCTCGAACCAGACGGCGCCGAGCGCGTAGAGATCGGCGCGCGCGTCGCCCCCCTCCCCCGCGAGGACCTCCGGGGCGATGTAGCCCGGCGTCCCGGCGACAGCGTCCCCCACCGTGAGGCGCGCCTGGCCCGCGATGCGCGCCAGCCCGAAGTCGAGGACCTTCACCGCGCCCGCGGCGGTGAGGAAGACGTTCTGCGGCTTGAGGTCCCGATGGACGACGCCCTCGTGGTGCGCGGCGCGCAGCGCGCAGCAGATCTCCAGCGCGATCCGGCGCGCCTCCTGGGGCGGAACCGGTCCTTCCCGCAGAACGCGCTCGTGCAGCGTCCGGCCGCGCAGCAGCTCCATGCTGATCAGCGGCCGCCCCTGGTGCTCATGCAGATCGAAGACGCGCACGATCCCGGGATGCTCGAGGGCGCGGGCGATGGCCACCTCGCGGCGGAACCGCTCGCAGGTCGCCCCGTCCCGCGCGAGGTGCGCGTGCAGCAGCTTGACCGCGACCTCGGTGTTCGTGCTCCGGTCGGTCGCCGCGAACACCTCTGCCAACCCGCCGGCGCCGAGCCGCCGGCGCGTCTCGAATCTTCCCGCAAGCAGCACGCCCTTTGGACCCGGCGCGCGCAACAGCGGCCACCCCGGTGCAACTGTGTGGCGGTGACGCAACGCCCTCCGCGGCCGTGGGGCGCCGGCGCCTTCCTCTGAGGATGGAGCCGGCCCGTGCTGGCACGCGCGCTGCTATCTCGCAACCGGACGGAGGTGACGCATGGTGATCGAGGAGCTCGACCCCGAGGCGGGTCCGGAATGGGACGACTACGTCTCGCGCAAGGAGGGCGCGAACTGCTACCACCTGCACGGCTGGCGCCGCGCGGGAGAACGGGCCTACGGGCTCCGCGCGCCCTGGCTGATCGCGCGAGCCCACCCTCGGGGCGAGCCCCTCGGCGTCCTGCCGCTGTTCTTCGTTCGCAGCGATCCCTTGCGCGGGTACGCGACCACCGGACTGTTCGGAGCCTACGGGCCCGTCCTTGCCGAGGACGGCGAGATCCGCGCCCTGCTGATCCGCGAAGCCTGCCGCCGCGCGCGAGAGGCGGGCCTCGCCTCCTTCCGCTTCAAGGGGCTGGGCGAGGAGCCCGCGGCCGCGGGATTCGCTTCGCTCGATCACTGGGTGATCGCCACGCTGCCTCTTCCGGCCACCAGCGGCGCGGCCTGGGCGTCCATCCGCGGCCGCGAGCGGAACCTGGTCCGCAAAGCCCTGCGGAGCGGGCTCGAGGTGCGTCGCGGCCCGGACGAGCTGCCCGGGTTCTACGACGTGCTCGCCGAGAACATGCACCACAAGGGCGCGCCCATCTACGGCTGGCGCTTCGTGCAGGAGATGGCAGCCTCGTTCGCCGGCGCCTGCGAGGTGGTCGCGATCCACCACCGGAACCGGTGCGTGGCCGGCGCGGTGACACTGACTTTCAAGGGAGTGATCACGGTCCCCTTCGCATCCTCGCGGCCGGAGTCGTTGTCGCTCGCCCCCAACGTCCTCCTCTACTGGGACATCATCTCCCGCGCCTGCGGGGCGGGCCTGCGGCTGCTCGACCTGGGGACCTCGCTGCGCGGCTCGAGCGCGCTGCGCTTCAAGCAGCACTGGGGAGCCCGGACCACGCCGCGCTCCATCCAGGTGCTGGCGCTGCGCGGAAGGCCGCCGGCGATGGACGCGCAGAGCCCGATCCTGCGCGCCGCGATCTCGCTCTGGCAGAAGCTGCCTCGCGCCTGGGCGGACGCGCTGGGCCCCGAAGTCTGCCGGCGGTTTCTGGCATGAGCGAAGCCGCGCTTCCGGCCGGTCCGCGCTGGCTTTTGCGCGCGGCCGCCTGGCTGATCGCTGCCGCCGCCCTGTTCGTGGTGGCGCGCCGGATGGATTTCGGCGCGCTTGCCTCGGCGCTTTCGAGCGCCGCCTGGGGATGGGTGGCGGTCGCGGTCGCCGTGAACGTGGCGGGGAGCACGCTGGCGCGCACCCGCCGGTGGCAGGCGCTGCTCGAGCCCATTCCCCACCAGCAGCGCGCCAGCTTCCTGGACCTGGTGCGCGTCTCCTACGCGAGCGGCGCGGTGAGCAACCTCTTGCCCGCGCGGGCGGGAGAGGCGGTGCGCGTGGTCGAGCTGAAGCGGCGGCGCGGCTACCCGGCCGGCGCGCTGATCGCGGCACAGCTCGCGGAGAAGGGGATCGAGGCCATCAGCCTGGGACTCCTCTTCGGCTTGAGCGCGCTCCTGCCCGGCGCCAGCTGGCCGCCGCTCGGGGTCGCCGGGGGAGTGGCCGCCGCGGCGGTGCTGGTGCTGGCCGTGCTGCCGCGAAGCGCGCCGGGCCCGGCGGGGCGGTTCCTGCAGGCGCTGCGGGCCGTACACGCGGAGCGCTCGTGGATCCGCAGCCTGCTCTGGTCGCTCCTGTCCGACGGGATCGATCTGCTCCTCGTCGGCCTCTGCCTGCGGGCGCTCGGGATCGACGTGCACCCGGCGGTGTGGGCGATGATCCTGCTCTCGATCAACCTCGCGCTGCTGTTGCCCACCACCCCCGGGAACCTCGGCATCCTGGAGGCGGGCGCGGTGGTGGCCTTGACCGCGGCCGGCGTGGCTCCCGAGCCTGCGCTGGCGTTCGCGCTCCTGTACCACGCGGTGCACCTGGTCCCCGGGACGGTGCTGGGCGCGATCGCGATCGCGCTGCCGTGGAGTTGATACTCTGCGGCGGTGCGTCGAATGCTGATGGTCGCCCTCGCCGCTTGTGCACACGCCGCGCCCGGGCCGCCGGGCTTCGGGCGGTCCAGGGAGCGCGCCGCCGAGGTGTGCCTGATCGCGGGCGCCAAGATCTGGCTGGGCGGGTTGCGCTGCCCGGACGGCGCGGCCCCGCAGACCAGCCGCATCGGTTCGGTGGGGAGCCGGACCACTCCCGCGGATCCCAACGACCCGCGCATCCTGCTGCAGATGGATCCGGAGCGGCGGCTCCAGCCCGGCGAGGCGGACTTCCACATCGTCGACGCCTTCGAGGCCCGGTGCGCGGCCGCGACCTACACGTTGTTCGTCGACATGTACCACTGCCCGGCGGCGACGCCGCCGGCCGCAGACGGGTTCACGCTCGAGTAGGGGACATGATGAGCCGCGGAGCGGCAAATTCGTGCCCCCAGGGGGTTGCTACTCGGTCCGCCACTGCCCGATCGGCGCGGGCGGGGGAGGGATGTCCTCCTCGCGCGTGCGGCCCAGGTTCAGCGTCTCGGCGGCGAGGCCGATCAGCCGCACCAGCTCGTGATCGCGCCAGCCCTTGGTGGCCTCGCCGTGCAGGAACTCGACGGCGCTCGCGCGCGTGCGGGCGCGGTGATACGGCCGGTCGGTGGTGATGGCGTCGTAGATGTCGGCGAGCTGGAGGACCTGCGCCGGCACCGGGAACTGGCTGCCCTTGAGCCCGTCGGGATACCCGCTGCCGTCGAGCTTCTCGTGGTGCCAGCGGATGATCGGCAGGAGGTGGCGCAGGCTCTTGAGCGGCTCGCAGATGCGCTCCCCGATGATGGGGTGCTTGTTCATCACGATCCGCTCCTTGTCGGTCAGCCGGCCCGCCTTGTTGATGATCTCGTTCGGGATCCCGATCTTGCCGATGTCGTGCAGCACGCCGCCCTGGCGGAGCGCTTCGCAGGTCTCCTCGTCCAGGCCGGCGAGCCGCCCGGCCTCGACCGCCAGCGCTCCCACGCGCTCGGTGTGGCCTTCGGTGTAGGCGTCCTTCGCCTCGACCGCGTTCGCCAGCGCGAAGATCACCTGCGAGGCGTCCTCGAGCCGCTCGGTGGCGAGCCGGGTGCGCATCGCCGCTCGGATGCGAGCGTGGAGCTCGGCGCGCGAAGGAGGGAAGCCGACCACGTGATCGGCGCCGGCGTCGAGCGCCGCGACCATCTCGTCCTCGCCCGGATTCGCGCAGACGAGCACCGGCAACAGCCGCGTGCTGGCGGCGCCCTTGATGCGCCGGCAGATCGCGCTCCCCGCGCCGGTGGCGCCGCGCAGGTCGACCAGGGCCAGCGCCGGCTTCGATGCCAGCAGCGCTTCGGCGGCCGCGTTCACGGAGTCGGTTTCGATCAGCGCGTAGTCGCTGCCGAGCGCCGCTGCGATGGCTTCGCGAAAAGCGATGTCACCGGCGACCAGGACCGAGATTGCCATGCGCAGAGCGAGCGTAACATGCACTACGACCCCAGGCCCACCCAGGACGAGCCGTCCGGATAGAGCTCGCGCTTCCAGATCGGCGCGTCCTTCTTCAGGGCCTCGATCGCGTGGCGGCAGGCCTCGAACGCGTCGCCGCGGTGCGGCGCGGCGGCGGCGATGGCAACGGAGATCTCGCCCGGTTCGAGGGATCCGACGCGGTGGTGGATGGCGATCCGCGCCGACCACCTTGCGCGCGCCTCGGCGGCGATGTGGTCGAAGATGCGCAGCGCCATCTCCGGATACGCCTCGTACTCCAGGCGCACCACGCGCTTGCCGTGATTCGTCTCGCGAACGGTCCCGACGAAGCTCACCACCGCGCCGCAGTCCGATCCGGCGACCTCGCGCAGGGTGGCGCCGGGATCGATCGGCACTGGCGCGATCCGGTGCGGACCGCTGCCGCCGGACACGGGCGGAATCAGCGCGATCTCGCTCCCGTCGCGCAGCTTGCGATCGGCGCCCGCGAACTCCTGGTCCACGGCCAGGCGCAGGCGCGAGGCGACCGCCTGCAGCGGTGGATGGCGCGCGCACGCCGCGGCGAGCGCGTCGCCGGCGGTCGCTCCCTCGGCCAGCTCCAGCGCGTCGGAGCCGGTCCCGGCCCGCTCGCGGGCCGCCGCGAAGTAGAGGATCGTCACCCGCATTGCCGGCCCATGCTATCAGCGTTGACGGGCCCTGGGGCCCGTCCGTATTGTGCGCAGCCCCGATGGCCGACCCACACAATCTCAGCATCGACGAATGCCTCGCGCTCTTGAAGGATACCTCGCTGCGGCCGGAGAGCATCGCCGGAGAGATGGAATGCGCGGGCGTGATCCGGCCGGACGCCGCGCAGGTGCAGGCGGCGCGGGACGTGCTGGCCAGGCTGCAGACCGAAGCGGTGGCGCAGACCGCCGGGCTCGAGGGGCCCGACGCGCGGGCCGTGGCGGCGGAGATCGCGGCGCTGCCGGACATGCTGGCGCTCGCGCTGGTCCACGCGGCGGGGCGGGCTTCGCGGCAGGAGGTGCTGGTCGAGCTGGCCACCTCCCCGCAGCGAGCGCTGGCAAAGGAGGCGAAGCGCGAGCTGCAGAAGCTCAAGCAGCGCGGCGTGCAGGTGCAGGAGATCCGTCCGCAGGGCGAGCCGGTGCTCAGGCCGCTGCCCGAGGGCGAGGCGCCCGCCTGCTACGTCAGCAGCGTCGACGCGTACGGCGAGCGCGCCGTGTGGTGGACGCGCCCGGCGCGGCAGGGGGTCGAGCTCGTCCAGATCGTGCTGTCGGACGTGAAGGGCATCCTGGCGGCGGACGCGATGGCGCTCTCGCGGCGCTCCTGGCGCGAGTTCGTCAAGCGGTTGCCCCGCCAGGGCGTGGTGACCAGCGCGGAGATCCCCAAGGACCACGCGCGGCAGCTGATCGCGGACGCGGAGGCCACCGGCGCGCGCAACGGGTTCTCTCCCCCGCGAACCTATGCGGAGGCGCTGCAGATCCTCGGGCCGGCCCCCGCCACGCCGCTGCCCGCGCCCGGGCTCTCCATCGAGGTGCCCGACGAGCTCGCGCACCAGCTCGCCGGAGCGGCGCTGTTCGAGGACCCGCTGTTCATGGCCTGGATTCCGGAGGAGGACGACCTGCGCCGCTTCGCGCTGCGGGTCGACGAGATCGCCACCAGCCAGCTCTACATCGACGCCCGGCAGCGGCAGCAGGCGTTCGAGCACGCGGCGGACGAGGGGGCGCGCAGCTACTTCACGCCCCAGCGGCGGGCGCTCTACGCGAAGCGGCTGGTGGAGATGGCGCACATCCTCGCCGCCGAGAAGCGGCTCGACACCGCGCGGGCGGCGCTGGCGGTCTCCCGGGCGCTGGAGAAGGAAGGCGAGAGCCTCAATCCGTTCTGCCGCGCGCTCTTCACGCATGCCCTGCAGGGCCGCCTGGAGTCCAAAGAGGCGCCCACTCCGCAGACGCCGTCGCCGTCAGGCCTGATCACGCCGTGAGCGCGGACAAGCAGCAACGCAACCCCTTCCCCACCACCGACGCCGTCATCGCCGGCCCCGATGGCCGCGTCGTGCTGATCTTCCGCAAGAACGAGCCGCACGGCTGGGCGCTCCCCGGCGGATTCATGGACGTGGGCGAGGAGCTGGGCGCGGCCTGCCGGCGCGAAGCCCGGGAAGAGACCGGCCTGGACGTCGAGTTGGTGGAGCAGCTCTTCACGTACTCCGACCCACGCCGCGACCCCCGCAAGCACACCATCTCCACCGTGTATGCCTGCCGGTCGCCGGCGGGAGCGCAGCCGAAGGCCTCCGACGACGCGGTGGACGCCCGTTGGTTCAGCGAGTCCGAGGTGCCGTGGAGCGAGCTGTGCTTCGACCACGGGGAGATCCTGCGTGACTACTTCCGGTGGACCCGGACCGGCGAGCGCAGGAGGCTGTAGGTCTCGAAGCGGTCAGGTAGGGTCGCGTTCCGGGACGGGACGGTCTCATTTTGCGCTCGCCCCGGGGACCCCGGGGCGAGTCCGCCCCGCCGGGACGAGTGCCGTCAGTGCGTCGTCGGCTCGCCTGTCGGCGGCGGCACGGTCAGCGTGCTGGTGGTGGGTCGCGCCACGGTCCGCGCCTTCGCGTCCGCCTGCTGCCAGCGGTTGTACACATCCACCGCGTTGGACCGGCGCTGCGCGACTTCCTTGCGGATCTCGGCCTCCTGGCCCTGAGCCTCGGCGATCCGCTTCTCCACCTCGCCCGGGTTGATCGACGCCGCCTCCGGCGCATTCCCGGCCTTCATGGCCTGGTACTTGGCCCGCTCCGTCGAGGCGTTCGTGGTGGTCAGGTGGGCCTGCGCCAGGCGCCGCTCAGTCTCGGACACGCCGATCAGCTGCTGCAGGTATTGCAGCTTCAGATCGGTGGCGCGGATGGCCTCCTGCGCGCCGGCGACGTCCTGGTCCACCGCCGCCATCCGGTCCTTGTCCGCGTACTGCTTCTTCAAAAGATCTCGCTCGGCCTGCGCGCGCTTGAGCTGCGCGTCGGAGACCGCGCGCTCGCTCTTCGCCACTTCCAGGCGGGCCCGCGCGTCGGCCTCGTTGGCGCGGGCGCGGGAGAGGGCGTCCTGGGCGCGGCCTTGCTCGATGCGCGCCTCGTCCACCGGCTCCATCTGGTTTTCGTTCAGCTTCGCCAGCCCCGAGTCGTCCACCTTGGCCGCCGGCTTCTGCGAGGAGCACGCGACCACAACCAGCGCTCCGCCCAATGCCATCAGGATTGTGCGCATGTAATAAACCCCCGAGGGTGTTCGGAGCCAAACGTAGTTCCTGCGTGCGCCGGGGGCATGGGCTATGCTGCCCGCCCCATGGCCATCGTCGTCGCCGTCGTGGGCCTCGGGCTGCTGATCGCCGCCCACGAGGCGGGACACCTGGTGCTCGCTCGCCTGATGGGCATGCGGGTCGAGACCTACTCGCTGGGCTTCGGACCGCGGATCGCGGGCTTCCGCAGCGGCGAGACCGACTACCGGCTGAGCGCGCTGCCGCTCGGCGGCTACTGCAAGATCGCGGGGTTCACCCCGGAGGATCCGGCCGCGCAGGACCCGTCCGACCAGGGCTCGTACATGAACAAGCCGGCCTGGCGCCGGTTCCTGGTGATCGCGGCCGGGCCCGGGGTGAACTACCTGGTCGCGTTCCTGATCATCGCCGCCCTGTTCGTCTCGGCCGGCTTCCCCGACGCGAACCTGGGCAGCACGCAGATCGAAGTGATTCCGGGCGGACCGGCGGCCGCGGCCGGGCTCGAGACCGGCGATCAGGTGGTCGCCGTGGACGGCGTGCCGGTGCGCGCCTTCGAGGAGATCCGCCGGGAGCTCCTGAAGCCGGGAGCTCCCTCCGAGCGCCGGTTCGAGGTCCTGCGCCAGCGGGAGCGCAAGGAGCTGACGGTCCATCCGGCGAACGGCACCATCTCGGTCCGGCCCGCTCGGGTGCTGGTGCGCCTGCCGTTGGGGGAGGCGATCCCCCGCGCATTCCGCGAGGTCTGGGCCCTCAACGCCGCCACCATCTCCGCCCTCGCGGACATCGTGCGGGGCAAGGGGACCGCGTCGCTCGCCGGTCCCGTGGCGATCGTGCGGCAGGCCAGCGCCGAGGTGAAACGCGGCGTCGGCGACTTCGTCGGCATCCTCGCGAACATCTCGGTCGCGCTGGCGTTGTTCAACCTGCTGCCGGTGCCCGCGCTCGACGGCGGGCGGCTGGTGTTCCTCGGCTACGAGCTGGTCACAAGGCGCAGGGTGAACCAGCGGTTCGAGTCGGTGGTCCACGTGGTCGGCCTGCTGCTGCTGCTGGGGCTCCTGGTCACCGTGGTCCTGTTCAGCGACCTGCAGCTGGGGAAGCGCTTCTTCTCGCGCGGCGGCTGAACGCGCCGGCCCGTGGTACACAGCCGCAATGGCGAAGACGCCGCGTAAGACGTTGGGGAAGCGGTCCAAACCGGCGCCCGCGAAGAAGCCGCCGTCGCGGTTGCAGCTCACCGAGGCCCATCGCGAGCTGATCCTCCGCCTCTCGGACCGCACGGGCCTGGAGCCCGAGATGGTCATCGAGCGCGCGCTGGCCGGTTACGCAGCCGCCGCTGCGCCGGGGATGCCGCTGCGCGTCGAGGCGGTCCCCAAGGGCCACAAGGTCGTCGGGCAGAAGCTCTTCCTCTCGGTCGACGGCAAGCCCGAGATCGAGATCGACCGGACCGAGTTCGTGCTGGGCAGCGCGGAGGGCGTGGACCTGCGGCTCGATCTGCCGCTGATCTCTCCCCGGCACGCCCGCATCCTCTGGAAGGGCGGCCGCCCCGTCTTCGAGGACCTGCGCTCGGCGCGCGGGTCGTACCGGCGCGGCCAGCCGGTCGACGTGCGGACCATCGAGTCGGGCGACGAGATCGATTTGGGAGGATTTCTCCCCATCCGGTTTCGCCTAGGAGATTCCGCCGTTTAACTTCCAGTCCTCCTGGCGGTTCTGCAATTCTGAAGAGCCATGGACCACGTCGAGGACAGTTTGCAAGCGCTGGTTTCGGGCGCCCTCGCCCCCGAGGAGAAGGCGCGCGCGGAAGGCCATCTTGCGTCCTGCGCGCGCTGCCGCGAGGAGCGCGATCTGCTCGCTTCCGCGCGGCCGGTGATCGCGCCGCTCGATCTCGTCGAGCCGCGCACGGGCTTCGCGGCCAAGGTGGCCTTCGAGGCCAGTGCCCGGCGAACGTCGCCGTTCCGGGTCTGGCTGCGCTGGGTCTTGGGAGGCGCGGCCCTGGGTACCGCCGCGATGGCCGCGGCCATGGTCCTGACGGCTCGCTCCGACGCGGTGGGCGGCGACAACGTCGTGCTGGCCCGGCGGCTGGAGCTGTTCGAGGACCTGGCCGTGGTGCAGAACCGGGAGGCCCTCGAGGACATCGAGGTGGTCTCCGTGCTGCACGAGCTGGAGGCCCGGCCGTGAGGCTCCTGCTGCTGGCCGCCTTCGCCCTGACCTGCGCGCTGCCGGCGCGGGCGCAGCAGAGCGCCGAGGAGCGCTTCCGCAACCTCTCTCCGGAGAAGCAGCAGGAGCTGCGCGAGCGGTTCCGCGAGCTGTCGCCGGAGGACCGGGCGGAGCTGCGCAAGAACCTCGAACGGCTCGATGCGATGCCGCCCGCCGAGCGGGAAGCCGTGCTGCGGAACTACCAGAAGTTCCAGCAGATGACCCCCGACGAGCGCCAGGAGATCCTCCAGCGTTGGCAGGAGTTCCGCAAGCTGCCGCCGGAGAAGCGCGCCGAGCTGCGCCAGCAGCTCCACCGCGTGATGGAGCGCGACCCGGCCGAACGGCGGCAGCTGATGGAGAACATGCGCCGCTGGGAGCGGATGACTCCCGAGCAGCGCGAGGAGATGCGCCAGCGCTACCGCGAGCAGCGGCAGGAGCGCCGCGACGAGCAGCGGCAGCGTCGCGAGGAGCAGCGCGAGCGGCGGCAGGAGCAGCGGGAGCGCCACCAGGACCGGCGCCAGGAGCGCCGATAGGGCGGGCCGGAAATCCCGCCCGGTGGCCTCTGCCCCACGATGGAACGTCTTTCCGCCATGGGGCTCGCCGCACTCCTGGCCGTCCTTCTCTGCGGCGCGGTCGCACAGGAGGCGATGCGACCTCCGCCGGACGGAGGATGGGCCGATGCCGGCAAGGGCAGCCCGGCTCCGCTGTCCAAGGAGGACTCCGAGTTGGTGAAGGACCTCGCCGTCCTGGAGCGCCTGGAGCTCTTGAAGAACCTCGACCTGTTCGAAGATCCGAAGCCGCCGGAGAAGCAGGACCAGAAGCCGCAGTGAGCCGGCAGCGCCGGTCATCCGGCCAAGGTTGGCACGGGGAGTTGCGTAGGGTGTCCCCGAAACTCTAGGCCGCGCGTCCCCGACCCAGCACCTTCCCCAGGTATTGCCCCGTGTAGCTCCCCTTCGCCTGCGCCACCTGCTCCGGAGTCCCGGTCGCCACGATCCGGCCGCCCTTGTCTCCGCCCTCCGGTCCGACGTCGATGATCCAGTCCGCGCACTTGATCACGTCGAGGTTGTGCTCGATCACCAGCACGGTGTTCCCCGCCTCCACCAGCCGGTTCAGGACGTTGAGCAGCCGCTTGATGTCCTCGAAGTGGAGGCCGGTGGTGGGCTCGTCCAGGACGTACAGGGTGCGCCCCGTGTCGGTCCGCGCCAGCTCGCGCGAGAGCTTGATCCGCTGCGCCTCGCCGCCGCTCAGGGTGGGGGAGGGCTGGCCGAGCTTGATGTAGCCCAGGCCCACGTCGTCCAGCGTCTTGAGGATGCGGATGATCTCCCTGTGCACCGAGAAGTGCTCCATCGCCTCCCGCACGCTCATGTCGAGCACCTCGGCGATGTTCTTCCCCTTGAAGGTCACGCGCAGCGTCGCGTCGTTGAAGCGCTTGCCGTGGCAAACCTCGCAAGGGACGAACACGTCGGCGAGGAAGTGCATCTCGACCACTTTCAACCCGTCCCCTTCGCAGGCCTCGCAGCGGCCGCCCTTCACGTTGAAGGAGAACCGCCCCGGCTCGTAGCCGTAGGCGCGCGCCTCCGGCGTCCGCGCGAACACGTCGCGGATGCTGTCGAAGACCTTGGTGTACGTGGCCGGGTTGCTGCGCGGCGTCCGGCCGATTGGCTTCTGGTCGATCTCGATCACCTTGTCGAGGTGCTCGATCCCGCTCAGCGCCTTGTACGCTCCGGGCGCCTCGCGCGAGCCGTAGATGGCGCGCGCCAGGGCCGGGTAGAGGATGCGGTTGACCAGCGTGGATTTGCCCGCGCCGGAGACACCGGTCACCCCGACCAGGCTCCCGAGCGGGATCTCCACGTCTACTTCCTTCAGGTTGTTCTCCGCCGCTCCGAGCAGCTTGACGCTCTTGCCGTTCCCGCGCCGGCGCTGCGAGGGGATCTCGATCTTGCGCCGGCCCGACAGGTACGCCCCGGTGAGGGAGCGCTCGTTCTTCATCACCTCGCGGGGAGCTCCGGAGGCCACGATCTCGCCGCCCAGCTCGCCGGCGCCGGGACCGAAGTCCACGATGAAGTCCGCCTCCTGCATGGTCTCCTCGTCGTGCTCCACGACGATGACCGAATTCCCGAGGTCGCGCAGGCGCTTGAGCGTGGCGAGCAGCCGCGCGTTGTCGCGCTGGTGCAAGCCGATCGACGGCTCGTCCAGGATGTAGATCACGCCGGTCAGCTCCGACCCCATCTGCGAGGCGAGCCGGATGCGCTGCGACTCGCCGCCGCTGAGGCTCGGCCCCGGCCGGTCCAGCGTCAGGTATCCAAGTCCGACGTCGAGCAGGAATCGCAGCCGGTTGCCGATCTCCTTCAGGAGCTCGGACGCGACCACCTTGTCGTTGCCCTCGAGCGGCAGGGTGGAGATGAGCTGCATCGCCTGGTCGATGGTCATGCGCGAGACCTGCACGATGCTCTTGCCCGGCGTATCGCCCACGTCCCCGATGGTCACCGCCCGGCTCTCGGGGCGAAGTCGCTCGCCCTTGCAAGCGCTGCAGGGTTTGTCGCTGAAGTACCGCAGGTAGTGCTTGCGCATGCCCTCGGAGACCGTCTCCTTGAACCGGCGCATCAGCATCGGGATGATGCCCTCGAACGACGTCCGGTACGTCCCGGTACGCCCGCCCTCGCTCCAGCGGATGCTCATCGTCTCGTCGCCCGAGCCTTGGAGGAGAAGGTCCTTCACGTCGCGCGGCAGGTCCTTCCAGGGCTTGTCCAGCGGCACCTTGAACGAGCTCGCCAGCGACTCGATCATCCGGAACGTCCAGCCGCCCTGCTTCTCCAGCGCGTGGTTCCAGGGCTCGACCGCGCCGCCGCGGATGCTGCGCGACGGGTCGGGGACGATCAGGTCCGGATCCATCTCCGGCCGGGTACCGAGGCCGTTGCACTCATGGCACATCCCCAGCGGGTTGTTGAAGGAGAAGCTGTGCGGCGCCAGCTCGGGGAAGCTGATGCCGTCCACCGGGCAGGAGAGGTGCTCGCTGTAGATGCTCTGCGTCTCCCCTCCGCGCGGCAGCTGCGTGAGCGCCTGGAGCACGCCCTTGCCTTCCTTGAGCGCGGTCTCCACCGAGTCGATCAGACGCCGCGACCCCCCCTCCTCCTTCTTCACCACCAGCCGGTCCACCACCACCGCGATGTCGTGCTTGCGCTTCTTGTCGAGCTCGATGTCCTCATCCAGGTCGCGGATCACTCCGTCCACCCGGGCCCGGGCGAAGCCGCGCTTGCGCGCGTCCGCCAGCACTTCTTTGTGCTCGCCCTTGCGGTGCTCGATCAGCGGCGCCAGGAGCGTGAGCCTGGTCCCTTCGGGCAGCTTGGCCAGCTCCTCCGCGATCTGCTGCGCGCTCTGCTTTCCCACCCTGCGGCCGCAGATGGTGCAGTGCTGCTTGCCCACGGCCGCGTAGAGCACGCGCAGGTAGTCGTGGATCTCGGTGATGGTCCCGACCGTGGAGCGCGGGTTGTTGGAGGCGGCCTTCTGCTCGATGGAGATGGTGGGCGACAAGCCCCGGATCACGTCGTAGTGCGGCTTCTCCATCTGCCCGAGGAACTGGCGGGCGTAGGCGGAGAGCGACTCCACGTACCGCCGCTGCCCTTCGGCGTACAGGGTGTCGAACGCGAGCGAGCTCTTCCCGCTCCCGGACACCCCCGTGAACACCACCAGCCTCTTCTTCGGGATCTCCAGCGTGATGCCCTTGAGATTGTGCTCTCGGGCTCCCTTCACGAGGATGGATTCAGGCTCCATGGCTTCCTGACGAAAGGGGGAACGGGAACCGCGCAGGATAAGGGGCGAGCCAGGCTTCCTCAAGACACAAACCTTGTAGCGCCGGGGTCTGACACCGCCCCGGCGGTCCGGCATCCCGGCGGGCGAGCAGGCGTTGGAACACACCAGAGTCAGGGGGGATTCCAGGCTCGAAGGACAAGTTGTCCACGAACCGCGCCTATCTCTGGACAAGGTTGCGAACGGGGACCATCGACGGACCTGGTTCCGCGGGATTGGACTGGCCCGGCGGTTGCTTTTTGGGGCGCGCGTGAACGGTCCATCTCCCGCGGCCAGAAGCGTTCACGGGGCGCTTCGGGCCGACCTGCGCTCGCGCTGTCGTAGCCGCGACGCGGAGGCGTGCGCCCTGCTCGGATTCGATCGGGCCCACCATGGAAGCCGCAAGGTTGCCGCCAGGTTCTGGCGA
>DASQAS010000038.1:0-11390 GCA_035635635.1 Myxococcales bacterium
GGATCCCCGCTATACCGCGCTGCTGGCGCGGGTACAGATGCCGGTGGACTGATCGTCGGGCTCGGTTTCGCGGCTCACGGCCTTGCCCTGCTTCCGCGAGAAGGCCTGGAAGGCCTTGCCTCGATCTCCAGGGTTCGATGCAGCTCGAACGGCACCTGCTCCCCGCCATGGAGGACGCGACCGGTGATGGATTCCCCATCGAGGATGCCGGCAAACACGAACTCGTCGTCGCCTCGTCTCATCACGAAGCAGATGTACCCGTCGCTCTCGCTCGCCTTGACCAGGGTCAGGTCGCCGGTGCCGGCGAGATGAAGCGTGCCGGTCGTCCTGGAGCGGCCGCGCACGAATTCAGCCCGGATGAATTGCAGGTCTCCGCCGGCCTCCAGCATTCCCACCCAGACACCCGGGAGCCGTACAGGCGTCGCTTCCTGGTGGCAGAAGGAGAGCGAGAGGAAAGCCAGGGCGAGATGGATGCAATGCATCGTCAGCCTCCACGAGCAGCATTGCCCAGGCAGGAAAAGCGGCAATCGAAGTGGGACGACCGGGACTGGGGGCGGGATCAGCGGGCCGGGGCTCGCTACTGGATGATCTTCCTCAGCCGCTCGCTGTACGTGCGGCTCGACATCAACTTCGTTCCGTCGCGGAGGACGACGGCATACTCGCCGTGGAACCAGGGCTCGAGCCGCTGGATGGAGTCGACGTTGACGATCGCGGACCGATGCACGCGCAGGAAGCGATCCGGATCGAGCCGCTCCTCGAAGTTCTTGAGGCTGTCGCGCAACAGGTGCTCCCGGCCGCCGGCGTGGATCTTCACGTAGTTGCCCGACGCCTCCAGCCACTCGATCTCCGCGATGCGGACGAAGTACACGGCCTCGCCGGTGCGGATGGCCACCCGCTCCTGCGTGCGTCGCTCCCCGCGGATCGATTCCAGGAGCGAGAGGATCTGCGGCTCGATGCCAGGGCGCTCCGGTTGCGCCAGCTTCTTGAGGACGTGTTCCATCGCCCTGCCGAAGCGCGCGCGCGTGAACGGCTTGAGCAGGTAGTCGACGGCGTGCACCTCGAAGGCGCGGAGCGCGAATGCGTCGTAGGCGGTGATGAAGATCACCGCGGGGGTTGCTTCCGGAGAGAGCTTTTCCAGGACGGTGAAGCCGTCTCCTTCGGGCATCTGCACGTCGAGGAAGAGGAGCGACGGCCGCAGCTCGCGGACCTTGGCCAACGCCTCGCTTCCGTCCCGGGCCTCGCCGACCACGGCGACGTCAGGGAACGCGGCCAAGAGAGTCCTGATCCGCTCGCGCGCGAGCGGCTCGTCATCCGCAATCACTGCGTTCACCGGGCTCACCCGCGCTCCTCGCCGGTCCTGCTGCGGGGAACCTTGACGGTCACCTGCGTTCCCGACTCCGGGTTTCCCTGGAGCGCGACGGCGCCGCGCGTTCCGTAGAGCTGCTCGAGGCGCAGGCGGATGTTCGACAAGCCGATGCCCTCCCGGAGCCCGTTCTGGGAGAGGCCCGCGCCATCGTCGGCCACGCTGATCTCGACGGATTCCCCCTCCGCGCGCGCGCGGATCTCGATCCGGCCGGCGCCGGCGCGGCGATCGATGCCGTGGCGGATGGCGTTCTCCACCAGGGGTTGGAGGATGAAGAGTGGAACGGTGACCTCGAGCAGGGCGGGATCGACGTCCACGCGGATGGAGAGCCGATCTCCGAAGCGGATGCGGAGGATGTTGATGTAGGGCGCCAGAACGGCCAGCTCCTCGCGCAGGGGAGCTTCCTGGACGTTCTTGCGTTCCAGGCTGAGGCGCAAGAGGTCGCCGAGCTGCGCCAGCATCTCGTCGGCGGCCTCGACGTTGCGGTGCATGAGGGTGGAGATGGAGTGCAGCGCGTTGAAGAGGAAGTGAGGCTGCAGCTCGGCGCGGAGGATCTCCAGCTTGGCCCTGGTGAGGTGGTTTTCCAGCTGCGAAGCGCGCAACTGACCTTCGCGCAGGGACCTCTGGTACTCGACCGCATGCACAACGCCCAGCACCAGCGCCATCATGAAAACTTCATAAAAGAAGCTCTCGATCAGATGCTGCTTGATCATTCCGGGCGGCGTCGGGAACAACCACACGCGGAGGGGCAGGTAGATCGCGAACTGGATCACCACCAGCACGGCGATCGCCCCCAGGTACAGAGGCGCATACCGCCAGCGTCCGGCACCGAGCGGCCAGCGCCGGACCCCCCAGAGCAGGACGAGCGTGCTGCCGGTGCAGAGCTCGAACGAGAGCAGATTGAGCGCGATCGCCTTCTGCCATTCGGGCGGCTGGCCCGTGTGGATCCGGTTCAACGTCGAGAAGCCCGCCGATACGAGCGCGACCACCGCCCAGATACCGACGATCACCGTCACGTCGCGCAGGACGCTTCGCAGCATGACCCGGACCGGCCGCGCCGGCGCTGCCGCCGTCAGGGGCGATGCGGTTGCGGTGAGGGCGGAGCCGTTCATCGGGCCACGGTGGGAAGTGCCTGAACCTATCCGCGAACCAGGCTCCCGAACAACCCGAAGGGACGACCCGGCCTTCCCCAGGGCCGAAACGGCGATTCCCGCCTTTGGAATCGATCCGTTCAGCCGAACGTGAAGTCGAGCACCTTGCCCCCGGGATCCAGGAACTCGAGCTCGAAGCGCCGATCGACGACCGATCCCGGTTGCCGGATCAGCTGATACAGCCTCGGTTCAGTGACCGCGCCGGAGCCCTGTTCATCGACGTCGATCCCGTGGGCCGCACCCGGTGGCTTTCCGTCGATGAGCACGCGAAATCTCACCGGAGTCCCGCGCGTCGCCGGCGCCATTACGAGGTTTAGATCGCGGGCGTGAAAGCGGTAGGCGATCCGGCCGCTCCGCTCGTTCGAGAGGGCGGCCTCACCGCCGACCGTCCATTCTCCGGAGAGGGCCCAATCGTTGAGCGCGAGCCGGTCGGGAAACGAATAGGTCCGGCGCCCGTTGCGGGCTACGTCCTCCCGCGACGCGAATCGCTCCGCGCGATCGCGACCGACGTAGGTTTCCAGCGATCGCAGGTTGCGGGAATCGGCGGAAAGCTCCAAGGGGCGAATGTCGGCCGCTGCCGGTCGACGGTCGACCTGGGAGCCCGCCTCTGCCAGCAACTTCTGGATCACCTGTTCGGACTGCTCATATCCGCCCTCGCCGAACTGGCGATGCCGGACCTGCCCCTGGGCGTCGATCAGGTAGAGCGCGGGCCAGTACTCGTTGTCGAAGGCGCGCCAGACGGCGTACTCGGGGTCGAGCGCGATCGGGAACTCGACGCCGAACTGCTTGGCCATCCGGCGGACGTCGCCGGCGTCTCTCTCGATGCTGAACTCGGGCGTGTGCACGCCGATCACCACCAGCCCCTGGTCCTTGTATTTCGCGGCCCAGGCCCGGACATAGGGGAGCGTGCGCAGCCAGTTGATGCAGGTGAAGGTCCAGAAATCGACCAGCACGACCTTGCCGCGCAGGCCGGCCGGCGTCAGCGGAGGCGAGTTCAGCCACTCCGTCGCTCCCGCGAGCGAGGGGAAACCGACCCGCTGCGTCTTGCCTTCGGAGTGGAACGCCGCTCCGATGGCCAGCGCGAGCACGGCGGCGAAGAGCAAGCGAAATCCGGTGGCGCTCATCGGGACAATCCGTCGACGTCGACGATGGCCTGGGCGAATGCCGCCGGCGCTTCCTGCGGGACGTTGTGCCCGATGCCCTTCAGGACGCGATGCGAATGCTTGCCCGTGTACTGACTGGCGTACGCCTTGCCGTCCGCGAACGGGCCGTCGAAATCGCTGCCGATGGTGATCGCCGGCACGGTGATGGGCGGGCGCGCCGAGAGCTTCTGCTCGTAGGCGTCGTATTGCGGCTCTCCTTTGGCGAGGCCCTGCCGCCACCGGTAGTTGTGGATGACGATGTCGACGTGGTCCGGGTTTTCGAACGCAGCGGCCGTGCGCTCGTAGGTCGCGTCGTCGAACTTCCAGTCCGGAGAGGCGATCTTCCAGATCAGCTTGTCGAAATCGTGCCGGTGCTGGGTGTACCCGAGCCGGCCGCGGTCGGTGGCGAAGTAGTACTGGTACCACCAACCATATTCCGCCACCGGCGGCAGCGGTTTCTTTTGCGCCTCGACGTTGGTGACCAGGTATCCGCTCACCGCGACGATTCCCTTGCAGCGCTCCGGCCAGAGCGCGGCGATGATGCCGGTGGTCCGCGATCCCCAGTCGAAGCCGCCGATGATGGCCTTGTCGATCTTGAGCGCGTCCATCAGCTTGACGATGTCGAGGGCAACGGCCGACTGCTGGGCGTTCCGGAACGTCTCGCTCGAGAGGAAGCGCGTGGTTCCATACCCTCGCAAGTACGGCACGATCACGCGGTAGCCCTTCGATGCCAGCAAGGGGGCCACTTCCTCGTAGCTGTGGATGTCATACGGCCAGCCGTGCAGCAGGACCACCGGAGTCCCCCCGGCGGGACCCGACTCGGCGTAGCCGACGTTCAGGACCCCGGCGTCGATCTGCTTGATGGGACCGAATGCGCCGGCAGCGATGAGCGTGCCAGTCAGAAGGGCGACAGACATGGTTTCCTCTCCAGCGACCTTGTGCAACAGTCTCATCGGTCGGCTCCCTCTGGAGAGCACCATCCCGCGGACGGCGGCCGCTGATCGACAGCAGGCAGTCTTGCCAGGAAATCGATCACCGGTGAAGTCGCCCCAGACCAGATCAGCGTGCGGCCGTCTGGTGGAGCGGATCCGTGCTTCCACGGGCACTGCTCGAGTCGATGCTGAAGGCACCGGCGCCCCTGGCAAAGACGATCAGCAGGCCGCCGGCGATCGAGAGGTTCTTGAGAAAGTTCACCATCTGGCCCTGCTGTTCGCTCGCGGGGGCGGCCCAGAAGTTGTGGAAGACGATTGTCACCGGAATGAGAAAGACCAGTAGCGCGATCGCAGCCCAGCGAGCCTTGAATCCCACGACGAGGCTGATCCCGCCCAGGAACTCGAGGGCAACCGCGATCGCCAGCAGGATCTCCGGAATGCCCTTGCTCGCGGCGTAAGCCACGGTTCCATGCCAGGCAGCGAGCTTTCCTGCGCCGCTGATGACGAAGATCAAGCCGAGCGCTACGCGCCCGAGGAGCTGCGCCCATCTCGAGATTGCATCCATGTGCGTCTCCATTCCCGCCGGGGAGTCTGCCGCCGGACAGCAACGTGCAACGGCTGCGCCACGGGTTTGGCGCCAGCCGGTACGTGCTTTTACCGGAGATCAACCGCCTTCGGTGATGTCCACGAAAGGAACGCCCGCCAAAGCCGACGATCGCGTCGGGCAGCGGTTGGCGCTACCCTTCGTCGCCTCGCCCTGGGGGAGACGATGGTCCACTGCTCATGCTGTCATCAGCTTGTCGCCGCGCTCGTAGAGGTGCCCAGTACCCGGCAACTGGTGTGTTCACGTTGCCTCACCCGGATTCGCGGCATGCTGGGAGTCTGGGACGTGCTGATCGGCGCCGCGAGGCAGCGGACGAAGCCGGGTGACGCGTAGCGCGTCGCGGTCAGGGCACCCGCTCCCGGGCGGCATCGCGGATCCACACTTCGACGCGGCGATTGCGCTGCCGCCCGTAGGCGTCGTTGCGCGACGAGACGGGCATGGCCGCGCCGAATCCCTTCACCACCGAGGGCTTCACGCCTCGTCTCTCGAACTCGCTCGCGACCTGGTTGGCGCGTGCGAGCGAGCCGGCGGGATCATCCGCGAACCCCAGGAGCAAGAGCTGCGCACCGGGCCGGGTGCGGAGGAAGGCGACGAGGCGCTCCAGGTTCCGGCTCGCCAGGCTGTCGAGCTCATCCGTGCCCGGGCGGAAGCGAAGGTCCACCGTGAGGCGTTTCGCCTGGAGTGTCGCCGCCACGTACGCCGGGGGGCAGCGGGCGTCGCAGGCGTCCGGGCTCCGAGCGGCGATGGAGAGATCGACGAAGCCGCTCTCACGGACGACCTGCTGCCCTTCCGGCGAGAGGGCGAAATTGACCAGGCTCGTGACCAGCGGGGTGCGCGGGTGGGGCAGCGTATAGAGGTAGAGCCGCCGAGAGAGCGGATAGCTCTCGTTCGCTACCGTGAAAGGAGACGGCAAGGTGGGCGAGAAGCCTCGTTCGGAGATGGCGACGGCGTTCGCCGAGCGGACGTACGCGAGGCCGACGATTCCGATCGCGCCCGGCTCGGTCGCCACGTTGTCGGAGAGCTCGATGCCGTCGACGAACCGCTTGGCCGAGCTCACCAGCGGCTGTGCCTCGAGCACCAGCTGCCGGAAGGTGTCGTAGGTCCCCGAATTGTCGTCCAGCGCGTAGACCTCGATGGGCCCCGGGCTCCCGCCCACCGCCGACCAGTCGCGCACCCGCCCGGTGAAGATGGCCTTCACCTGGTCGAGGTCGAGCGGGGGCACCTTGTTGTTGGAGTGCACGATCACCGCGATCCCGTCGAGCGCGATGACGTGCTCTGTGGCAGGCGCCCGGAGATCGCCGATGCGTTTGCGCGCCAGCGCCGACCTCTCGGTGTCGCTCATCGGCCGCGAGGCCATGGCGATGTCGCACTGCTCCTCGGCGATTCCGGTGAATCCGGTCGCGGTGCCAGCGGCCTCGATGGAAACGGTGAGCGAGCCTGTGCTGAGCGACGTCTGGCGCGGGGATGCCCCCGGCTTGCGCTCGACCGACCGGGCGCCCTTGCGCGTGAAGAAGGCGTCGACCAGCGCGGGCGCCAGCTCCCCTCCGATGGTGTTGGAGCCGCACAGGCGGAGATCAGGAGTCCCCGCCGCGGAGCCGGATGGCTTCGGCCGGAGAGTCGACCAGAGCAGGAATCCGAGGGCGCCGGCGACCACCACCGCGACGCTCGCCAAGGCGGCCACGCTGCGCTTGGGGCGCTTCGGCGCCACGGGCGGCAAGGTGTCACTGCTGGGGATCTGCGGGGCGCGCAGCTCGGGAAGCGCGGCGGGGGTGTGCTCGGTGGGCGTCTCGCTCTCCGTGGCGGCGATGCTCTCGCGGATCCTGCCCCGCAACCACCGGCGATCGCGCTCGAAGAGATCGGCGACGAAGCGCCCCACCTCCTCGCGCCGCGCCTTTCGCACGCCGCTCTTCTCCAGGGCCGACTCGAGGGCCTCGCGCATCTCGGCGGCAGTGGCGAATCGCTGGTCGGGCTCGCGGGCCAGCGCCTTGTCGGCGACGGCTGCGATTTCCGGCGGGATCTCGCTCGCCACCGAGGCCACCGGAGGAGTCGGATCGCCGAGCAGCTTCTCCGACGCTTCCGGCGCGTCAGCCTTGAAAAAGAGCCGGCGCCCGGTGAGCAGCTCCCAGAAGACGATCCCCGCCGCATAGACGTCCACCCGCCGGTCGATGGGCCGCCCCAGCGCCTGCTCCGGAGCCATGTACGCTGCTTTGCCCTTGATGACGCCCGCTTGAGTGACCTCGCCGCCGGTGGCGGCCTTGGCGATGCCGAAGTCGACGAGCTTGACCTCTCCGTCGTAGGTGATGAAGACGTTCTGCGGAGAGACGTCGCGGTGGATGACCTCCAGCGATCGCCCGTCCCAATCGCGCAGCTCGTGCGCGGAGTGCAGGCCCGCCAACATCTCGGAGACGATCGCCGCCGCGAGCGGAAGCCCGACGCCGCCGCTCGCCCGGGCGGCCCGCACCACCTTGTGGAGCGGCTGTCCGTCGAGGAACTCCATCGCGATGTAGTAGCGGCCGCCGTCGTCGCCGACCTCCAGCGTCTGCACGACGTTGGGGTGATGCAGCCTCGCCGCCAGCCTCGCCTCGGACATGAGCATGTCCTTGAAGCGAGGATCGTCCTCCATCTCCGGCCGGATGCTCTTGATCACCACCAGTTTGGAGAAGCCGGCAGGCCCGCGCCGGATGGCCAGATAGACTTCGGCCTGGCCGCCGCGTCCGAGACTGGCGACCAGCCGGTACGGTCCGACATTGCGGGAGAGCGGTTCCACGGGCCCTCGCCCGATCCTCTACCGCACGACTGCAGGCAGCGAAAGGGCACGGCTCTCTTGCTTCTGCGCGTCCGCTTGCGGCACCATCCACCAGGACGCTGTCTCCGTATTTCAAGCGTGTTCCCGCCTTCGCGGGAACACGCAGAAAAGGCGTAGGCGCATTTCCGCGCCTTCGGCGCGGAGCGCCTGGGCGGAGGCTCGCATGCGGTGCTGCATCGGAGCGCGCGTTCTGGCGTTCGCGCTCCTCTCCGCCGGAGGCGCGCTGGCGCTGGCCACGGGCAGGATCTCCGGCGTGGTCACCGACGCGAGAACGCAAGCGCCGGTGGCCAAGGCGCTGGTGACCGCGCGCGGAGGTGCCCTGCCAGGCCAGCGGAGCGCGGTCGCCGACCAGCGAGGCGTTTTCGAGATTGCGCGGCTCCCGGCCGGGACCTACGTCCTCACCGTCGAGCGCGAAGGGTTCCAGAAGCTCGCCTCCCAGGAGCTGGTGGTGGAGGCCCCACGAGCGACCAAGGTCCGGCTCCAACTCGTCCCGCTGCCGCCGCCCGAGCCGATGACCGAGGTCAACCCGCCTTCGGGCGACCAGCCCATCGTCTTCAACGACGCGTTGACGCCGCCGGTGCTCATCTCCGGCCCGTCACCCGAGTACACACCCATGGCGCTCGAGCGGCGGGTCGAGGGCACCATGGCGATCCGCTGCGTGATCACCGTGGATGGCACGGTGCACGGCTGCCGCGTGATCAAGAGCTTGCCATTCATGGATCGCGCCGCCATCACTGCGCTCGAGCGGCGCAAGTACAAGCCGGCGCTGCGGGCGGGGCAGCCGGTGGATGTGTATTACACGTTCACCATCACGTTCACGCTGCCCTGAAGTCCGCCTGCCGAGCCGCGCTACTTGCGCGGCTTGGTGCGATCGAGGTCGAGCTCGAGGCCGCTGCCGTAAGGCCGGTGGCACGCCTGGCGGCTGCACGCCGCGTTCGGCCAAGGGCTTGGACGCCTCTTGCAACGAGTTCCCGTTCCACTAGGGTGCGCGCGCGTCGCGGCCTCAACTCTCAACAAGGAGGAGATCCTCATGGGAACAGCCGACACCAACCGCGGGTTGCAGAACATCAAGTTCGACCGGAACAGCCACCAGATTAGCCTCGGCGAATCCAATACGCGGATCCCGGTACGTGAATTCTTCGAGTACTTGCGCGAGCAGGGTGTGGAGGAGCGCGACGTTCTTCCCGTATGGCAAACTGGAGCGAACAAGAACCGGAGCAGCGAGAGCGCTGGGCGGGGCAGCTCGAACCTCTGACCAGCGGCGATATGTGAACGGTCCGACGCAGGGCGGCTGCATCGTGCGCCGCCCTTTTTTTGCGCGCGTGCGAATGCACCGCGAAGGTCGCGAACGAGGGTTTGAATGCAACCAGCAGAGCTGACTTCCAGCTGCGCAAAAGGCGAGGGTAATCCCGCGCATCGGCGAAAGGGCTGCGGCTCGCGGGACGGCGGGGGTCGATCGGGGCCGCTATCATCCGTTCGTGGACCCCTACATGACCAAGACGGCGGAGATCCTGCGCGAGGGAAAAGGCAGGCTCGATCGCCTGTCGACCGTGCTGCGGGCTTCCGCACCCGAATTCTCCGTTCTCCAGCGCCGGCGGAGGCTGAAGAGAGCGGAGGCGCGGTACGCCGACGTGAGCCGGCATTTCGAGCAACTGCGCGGTGCCGGCACCGAGGGCATCGCCGACCTCAAGGTGGCTCTGGAGAAAGCATGGGCCGCCTTCACAGCCGAAATCGGCTGGAAGGCATAGCGAGACCCGGCTGGAGCACGCCCTGCGCACCGGCGCGGTGCCCGCGCGCACCGAGCGACAGATGCCGCGGGTAGCGGCGCTCGGCTGGTGGCGGGAGGCGGAGGAGCGCAGAGCCATGATGCTCGGGGCCGAAAGGACCGACAAATTACCCGAGCTGCTTTCCTTTGCTCTCGACCGCGCCCATTAGATCTCGCCAGGAGGCGACGAACGATTCCGCGCCCTCTTTCTGGAGCCGGGCAGCCAGCTCATCCGGGTCGACTCCCGCCCGGGTGAACGCCGTCAGCACTTGCTGGGCGTCTCCACCGTCGCGCGGAATGGCACCGGCGACCTCGCCGTGATCGCCGAACGCCAGGAGCGTCTTCTCGGGTATGGTGTTGATCGTGTTCGGGGCGGCCAGCCCGCGGACGTAGAGGATGTCCGACGCCTTGGGATCCTTCGTTCCGGTGCTCGCGAAGAGCAGCCGCTGCGGCCGCGCCCCCTCGTTGGCGAGCCGTTGCCAGCGGTCCGATTCGAGGAGGTCCCGGTAGGCCTGGTACGTCTGTCGTCCGATGGCGACGCCCAGGCGGTTGCGCAGCTCGGCAGGAGCCTTTTCTGCGACGGCCACGTCCCACCGGCTGAGGAAGAGCGATGCGACCGAGGTCACTTCCGGGCTCCGGCCCGCCTCGATGCGGCGCTCGATCCCGCGCAGGTACGCGTTCGCGGCCGCAAGATAGTGCTCGCGCGAGAAGAGCAGCGTCACGTTGATGGGGATCCCCGCGAAGATGGCCTCCTCGATGGCGGGCAGGCCCTCTTTGGTCCCCGGGATCTTGACGAGGAGGTTGGGTATCGACGCTTTCTTGTGGACCCTCTGCGCCTGCACGAGGGTCTTCTCCGCGTCGTAGGCGACCAGAGGCGAGACCTCGAGCGAGACGAAGCCGTCGAAGCCCGCCGTCCGGCGATGGATCGGTTCGAAGAGCTCTGCGGCGCGCGTGAGGTCCTGGATCGCCAGCCTGCCGAAGAGGATCTCGCCCGACAGCCCGGACGCCCTCAGCTTCCGGATGTCTTCGTCATACGCATTGCTGCGCGAGATGGCGTTGTTGAAGATGGTCGGGTTCGAGGTCAGCCCGGTCACCGAGAGCTCGTCGATGTAGCGCTTCAGCGTTCCGGTCTCGAGGAGCTCGCGCGTGATGTTGTCGAGCCAGAGGCTCTGGCCGAGGTCATGCAACGCACGGGTCGCTTTCATGGGTCACCTCCCGAAGGGCAGCAACGTCAGGGGCGTGGAGTGTGCGTCAGCCGGCCTGCAAAACCACTTAGACCATGGTCCAACCTGCCAAGAACACCGGGCACAGGCCCAGCAAGCGGGCCTACAGCATGCGCAGGCGCGCAGCCACGCAAAGCGCATTCGCGACGCGGCAACCGAAACTTTTCTCCCAAGTGTCCTATGACGAGGTGAGTCTCGAAGCGTCCGAGCCGACCTGATGCGGCAGGTACGCGAGTACGGACGAATATCAGCCGCTTCCGCGCCGCCGCAGCAGCGGGGCCAAATGACCACTTGAGTGGTCATTTGAGTAGCGATACTATCTTCCTCATGGCGAAGCGAAGATCGAGGCCCAGGGTCAAGACGCTCGGCGTCAGCGAATTCAAGAGTCATTGCCTGGCGCTGGT
>DASQAS010000039.1:0-2365 GCA_035635635.1 Myxococcales bacterium
CCGCCGCCGCCACCTCTGGAGCCGCCCCCGCCGCCCCCTCGGCTGCCGCCAGAGCTGACGCTGCTGCCGCCGCCTCGGCTACCTCCGCCACCACCGCCACCGCTGTAGCCGCTCGCTCGGGAGGAGCTCACGCTGGATTGACCGCGCTGGCTGTTGGCGCGCTGATCGCGACCTTGCCCCCCGCCCTCGAAAGCTCCGGCGTCACGACCGCCGCCGCCCGCGCCGGCCTCGCGGGTGCCTGCCGTCGGCCCACGTTGCCCGCCCCCCGCCTCGCGGGTGCCTGCCGTCGGCCCACGTTGCCCACCCCCGGCCTCGCGAGTAGACGCACTGGGACCGCCACCGCGGCTCGCGTCTCCCCGGCCGCCTCCCTGATCACGGCCCCGGTAAGCATCTCGCGAGCCGGCCTGGGGACTGTTGCCGCGGCCGTACTTCTGCTGGGTGCCCTTGTCGCGATACTGAGCGCCCTTGCGGTGCTCGGGATTGTGCTTGAATGATTCCTTGCCGCCCTGGCCGCTGCCCCGCTCGTTCTTGATCTGGGTGGCTTTGTCCCCACGGTTCACGTTGTTGGTGAAGTTGTTGGACTTGTTGACGTCGACATCGACGTCGCCGCCACCCCAGTTACATCCGCCCCAGACCGCCGCGCCGACCGCCATCCCCACGCCGAATGAGAGCGCCGCTGCACCCCAGGGGTAGGCCGGGGGATACGGGTAGTAAGGCGGATAGGCGGGCGGGTATGACCCGTAGACGACGGTCGGGTTGTAGCTCGGCACGTAGACCACCTGCGGATTCGCCGGCTCGATCTTGATGATGGTCTGCTCCGCGGGCGGAGCCGGCTGTCCGGACGCCGGTGGCGCCGGCTGCGCCGCCGCCTGCTCGACGATCACCTTCTGCTGCTCGTTCGACTGGAGATTGCCCTGCGCCTGCGCCTTCGCCCGCATGCGCTGGATGGCGTCCATGGTGTCCTTCCTCTGGTCGAGGAAGGCATCACCGAGCTTCTGCATCCAGTCGATCTTCTCGTTCAAGAGGTCGAGGGTCTGGGGGAAGCTGCACAGCGACTTCACGCTGTCGTCCCAGTCGTGTTTTTTGAGCTCGTCGTTGAGCGCCGCGTCCTTGAGGTTCGGGTTGGACTTCATGAGCCGGGCGGCCTGGATCACCTCGAGCGGGTAGGTCGCCGCCATCATCACCTGCGCGACCAGCGGATCGGGGTAGAGCGCGATCGGCGCGACGATCGCCTCGAGCTCCTCTGGCTTGAAGGGCTGGACGTCGTCGTCGCCCGGTGGCTGGGCCGAGGCGGGCTGCGCAGCCGGAGGCGGCGGGGCCTGGGCCGGAGCCTGCTGGGCTCGCGGAAGCGGAGGTGTGGCGAGCACGAGCGCGAGCGCGACCGGCAGGCTTCGGCCCGCGATGATCCGGATCCAGCGCTTCATGAGCCCTCCGTCAAGCACGACGCTACCTGCCGTAGGCGAGTCGCCGAGCGCCCGCGTTCTTCATGCCCTTGAGCCGGAAGCCGAGCGCGATCATCAGGATTCCGACCACGATCGCAAACGAGCCGATCAACCACAGCACCGCGAGCGCCCCCGCGCCCGGAGCGACGATGAGGACGACGCCGAAGAGGACGCTCAGCGCGCCGTTCAGCGCGAGCAGCCATTCGTTACGTAGCTCCCGACGCAGGTGGAACGCCGCGAGGATCTCGAATATACCGCGGACGATGGCCCACGCCGCGATCAGGTAGAGGAGCGCGATCGCGGTGACACCGGGCAAGAGGAGCGTCAGGACGCCGGCGGCCAGGCTCGCCAGGCCGGCCAGGAAGACCCCCCACGAAAACGACCCCTGCCGTCGCATGAAGGACCACAGGACCGCCAGGATTCCGTCGATGAAGAGATAGCCCCCGTAGAGCAGGACGAGGACCGCCAGCGTGATGCCGGGCCAGAAGAACGTGCCGAGGCCGAAGAGCACCGCGAAGATGCCGCGAAGGACGATCGCCCACCAGTTCTGTGCCAGCGTCTGCAGCATTGTTGCGCCTTTCCGCCCCCATCGGGCGTGTTCCCCCGGGCCGGTTCCAGTCGAGTCCAGCGTGCCTCAGAGAATCGGGGGGCGGGGAGCGGCCAACAATGAGACCTTGGTCGGATGCCCTAGCCCCGCGGGACTTTGGTCTACTATGCCCGGCCGGGGCGTCTCGAAGCCTCCGCCAGGATGGAGCCGGACGAATGGAACCGCGAGATATGCTGCAGGTCGCGATCGACGTCGGGATACGCTTCGGCATTCGCATCATCGGCGCCATCGCGCTCTGGATCATCGGACGCGCGGTCGTCAACTTCGTCGGCCGACTCATCAACCGCTGGCTCGTCCACCAGCGCCTCGACCCCAC
>DASQAS010000040.1:0-13752 GCA_035635635.1 Myxococcales bacterium
GGTACGGCCAGCCGCTTCAGCAATGTTGAGGGGTATCGAACTTGCTGCGCGGCGCAACTGATCAAGCAACGCGGCGTTCCCTCTTGGAACCTCTTCGGCAGCAGCAGCGGCCAATCCAAGGAACTCGATCGCACAGCGGTACACGTCGAGCTTCTGAAAGCTGAGCATGGGGATTCAGGTAGCAGCGGCATCTGACATGCCGAGCAGTCGTCCACGGCCACGTCGCCGTCGCCGTCGCCGTCCACGATCACGACAACGTAGGACGACAGCGTCAACGTCTGTCGCTTGACTGAGCAGCATTGGCGCTAGCCCCGGCCGCCGAAGCTGGCTCAAGGGCTACGTCTTGAGCCTTCACCGGCCACAGCTTTTACCAAGTAGCGCTGCGCTCCAGCAGCGACCGCGCGCCCGCGCCGTCCACCGGGGGAGAGAAGTAGAACCCTTGCGCCGCCGCGCAGCCGATCTCGCGCAGAAAGCCGAGCTGCTCCGCCGTCTCCACTCCCTCCGCCACCACCTGCGTCCCCAGATCTTTCGCCAGCGAGAGGATCGTGCGCACCAACTCGGGCGCCTGGCCCTGCGGCGATCCGCCCGAGAACAGCGAGCGATCGATCTTCAGGCAGTCGAACTGCGAGCGCAGCAGCGAGTTGAGCGAGCAGCAGCCGGTGCCGAAGTCGTCCATCGACAGCCGCACGCCCCGGCCGCGGAGCTGGGCCATGCGCTCCGCGTGCTCGCCGTTCTGCAGCGTGTTCTCGGTCAGCTCCAGCACCAGGTCCTGGGCTTCGAGCCGGCGCTCGCCGAGCAGATCGTCGATGTTCTCCAGAAGCTCCCCGTGCTCGAGCTGCCGGGAGGAGAGGTTGACGTTCAGCGAGAGCCGCTCTCCCCCGACCCCACGCCAGCTCTGGAACTCGCGGCTCGCGTGGTCCAGGAGCCAGCGCCCGATCGGCACCATCAGGCCCATCTCTTCCGCGAACGGCACGAAATGCTCGGGCGAGACCAGCCCCCGCGTCGGATGCGCCCACCGGATCAGCGCCTCCACGCCCTGGATGCGCCCGGTGGTGACGTCCACGATCGGCAGGTAATGGACGCGGAACTCATCGCGCTCGAGCGCGTGGCGGAGGTCCGTCTCCAGCTCGAGCAGGTGCGGGGAGCGGTCGCGCAGCGCCGCGTCGAAGATCGCCGAGCGCGCCCGGCCCTGCGCCTTGGCGCGGTACATCGCCGTGTCCGCGTCGGACAGCAGATCTTCTCCGCGCGCGTAGACCGGCGCGCTGAGCGCGATGCCGATGCTCACCGTGCAGGAGACCTTGCCGCCTTCGAGCTCGAACGGTGCCTGGGCGACCTCGTGGATCCGTCGGGCCACCGCCTCGGCGTCGGAGGTCTCGCGCAGCCCGTCGAGCAGGATGGTGAACTCGTCCGCGCCGTGCCGCGCGAGCGTGTCGCCCTCGCGCAGGCAGGTCACGAGCCGCTGTCCCATCTGCACCAGCAGCTCGTCGCCCGCGGCGCGGCCCAACCGCTCGTTCACCGACTGGAACCGGTCCAGATCCAGGAACAGCACCGCGAGCCGATCGCCCTCGCCCCGCCGCGCCCGCGCCAGCGAGCGCGTCAGCAGGTCCAGAAAGTGCGACCGGTTGGGAAGCCGGGTGAGCGCGTCGGAGACCAGCGCCACCGTCGCCCGCGGCCCGGTGACATCCATGGTCGAGCCGGAGAAGCGCACCGCCTTGCCCGAAGGGTCCCGCGTGGCCTGGCCTCGCGAGAGCACCCACCGCCAGCTCCCGTCGTCGTGGCGGAGCCGGTGCTCGCTTTCGAAACGCGGCGAACGGCCCTCGACGTGCGTGCGGACGGCCGCCTCCACGCCCTCGCGGTCCGCCGGGTGGACCCGGTCCAGCCATGCGGCGGGCGTCTCGCCGGTTCCCTTGTCGCCGACCAGCGCGCGCCAGGAGTCCGAGAGCCAGAGCCGGTCGCTGCCCAGCTCCCAGTCCCAGATGCCGTCGCCCGAGCCCTGCCAGGCCAGCGCATACCGATCGTCGACCGCGCCGCGCTCTTGCACCACGGCGGCCTTGCCCAGTTCGCGACCCTTGGCGTCGTGCAGCGGGACCAGCGTCCATTCGCAGGTCCGCGGCTCGCCGTCGCGCGAAGGCGTCTCGCGCTGGAACTGCTGCGTCTCCGCGCTGGCCAGGCTCTGCCGCAGCTCGGTGCGAGCCTGCGCGCGGTTCGCGTCGGTGTCGGGGAACACCAGCATCGACAGCTCGCGCCCGATGGCCTCGGAGGCGGGAATCCCGAACATCCGCTCGGCGGCGGCGTTCCACGCGCTCACCTTCCGATCGCCATCGCAGAGCAGCGCGGCGAACGGCGCCTGCTCGAACAGGCGCGAGATCGATCTCGCCTTGACCGATGGCGCCCGGCGCCGCTCCGCGTCCGGCTTCCGCTGGAGCAGATCGGAGAGCAGCGCCAGCGCGCGCTGCAGCGAGGCGCGATCCCCGTCCGCGCGGCGGTAATCCTTTTCAATCTTGCGGAAGAGTTTGCGGAGATGCGGCGACGACTCGTCTTCCTGGACCAGGGCCTCGTCGAGTTGACGGCGGAGGCGCCTGTGCATCGTCAGGCCGCCCCTGAGTCGCCGCGACATCCGCAGCGCCTGTAATTATGAATGGCGAAAATCGATTTCGAGGACGAGAATGCTCTTGGTTGGAGTTGTCGTGCGTCCTTCCGCGACGCTAGCGCGAATGACACCGGAGGGGAACGTTACCTCACGAGATCTTCAGTTTGCAAGAAATCCCGCGAACGGCCCTGGCCGCGGCAGGCCGCTCGCGGACAAAGCTTGAGCGCGAGCCTGCCTCGATCGTAATGAGCGGGGATGCAACGTGGCGGGGCAGACGCGCAGCTCGTCTTCGTCATCCTGCTGGTCGCGGTGATCGCTTTCGCGACGCTCGCGCGCAAGCTCCGCATCCCCTATCCCATCGTCCTGGTGCTCGCCGGCCTGGTGGTGAGCTTCGTCCCCGGGCTCCCCCGGATCTCGCTCGATCCCGATCTGATCTTCTTCGTGGTCCTCCCTCCGCTGCTCTACGGGGCGGCCTGGCAGACCTCCTGGCGCGATTTCTCCTACAACCTGGTCAGCATCGCCTCGCTCGCGGTCGGGCTGGTCGGCTTCACCGTCGCCGGCGTCGCCGTGGCCGCGCCGTTCCTCCTGCCGGCCTTCGATTGGCGCACCGGATTCGCACTCGGCGCGGTGGTCTCCACCACCGATGCGATCGCGGCCAGCTCGATCGCGCGGAAGATGGGGCTGCCGCGGCGGATCGTCGACGTGGTGGAGGGCGAGAGCCTGGTCAACGACGCGACCGGGCTTCTGGCGCTGGAGCTCGGCGTCTCCTTGATCGCTTCCGGAGCCTCGCCCAGCGTCGGACACGCGCTGCTCCGGTTCGTCCAGCTCCTGGCTGGAGGTCTCCTGGCCGGGCTCGTCGTCGGTTGGGTCGTCGGTCGGGTCGAGCGCCACATCGACGACGGGCCGATCGAGATCGCCATCAGCATCCTGATCCCCTATGCCGCGTACCTGCTCGCCGGGGGCATCGACGGCTCCGGCGTCCTGGCGGTGGTGACGGCCGGCCTCTTCCTCAGCCGGAAGAGCAGCCAGCTCTTCTCGCCCGGCGTGCGCATCCAGGCCTACGCCGTCTGGGAGGCGCTCACCTTCGTGCTCAACGGCCTGGTGTTCCTCGTGATCGGGCTGCAGCTCCCCTTCGTGCTCGCCACGATCCGAGGCTACAGCCTGCGCGAGCTGGTCGTGTCGGGAGCGATCGTCAGCGGCCTGGTGATCGCGCTCAGGATGGCCTGGGTCTTCCCGGGCGCGCGGATCTCCTATTTCATCCGCCGCCGCATCCTGCACCAGGACGAGCAGGTCCCTCGCGTGCCGTACATGGTGGTGGTCGGCTGGACCGGCATGCGCGGGGTGATCGCGCTGGCCGCGGCCCTCTCGCTGCCGCGGACGATGCCGGTCGGCGGCATGTTTCCGCAGCGCGACCTGATCGTCTTCCTCACCTTCTGCGTGATCCTGGCGACGCTGGTGCTCCAGGGGCTCACGCTCCCTCCGCTGATCCGGCTGCTGGGCCTTGCGGGCGCCGGCGGGCCGAGGCGCGAAGAGCAGGAAGCGCGGCGCATCGCCATCGAGGCGGCGCTGGCACGGCTCGAACAGCTGCGCTCGCGCGACGGACCGGAGATGGCACCGATCTACGACGACCTCGAGCAGCACTACCGGCAGCGCCTGGCCAGCGTCGCCGGCGAGCCCGGGTCGCCGGCCGTGAACGCGGCGGAGGCCGGGCGCCACCGCCTCCGGCAGCTCTTGCGCGAGCTGACGCGGGCCGAGCGCGACGCGGCCATCCGCCTGCGCGACGAGGGCCGCATCGACGACGAGGCGCTCCGGCAGATCGAGCGCGAGCTCGATCTGCGGGAGACGCAGCTGGAGGGCGCAGCCTAGGCCGCGGTCTTCGCGCGGGCCTTCGCCGCGGCGTCCATGTGGCATGCGCCCTGGAAGAACGCGCCCTTCTCCACCACCAGCGCGGGGGTCTCGACGTCCCCGCGGACCTTCGCGCTGCCTCGGATCTCCACCCCGGCCTTGGCCTGGATGTTCCCGTTCACCTCGCCGTGCACCACGATGGTGCCGCAGGTGATGTTCGCGTCGATGCGGGCGGCCTCGCCCACCACCAGCACGTCGTTGGTGACGATGGTCCCGACGAAGCTGGCGTCGATCCGGACCGTGCCGGCGAAGGTGAGCTTGCCCTCGAAGCGGACTCCCCGGCCCAGGAGCAGGTCGGTGGCGGCGCCCGGTACGGTCGGCACCTCCGGAGCCTTCTGCGCGGAGCTCTCTCCGTTGACGGTCTTCTCGCTGTTGTTCTGGACCTGCATGGCGCCTCGTGGGGCCGGTGGAAGCGAACAGGCGGGCGCCCGGCTGGACCGGCCCGCCACCCTCCTTACGCATGGCCGACGGCGCCTATTCCCCGCAGCTCAGAGCTCGCGCCTCGACATCTTGCGCGCGATCCCCGCGCCGACCCGGAGCGCATTCGCCAGGATGGTCAGTGTGAACGGCGCGCTACCGCTGGAGCGGAACGTGCTCGAGTCGGCGACGAAGAGGCTCTTCACCTCGTGCGCCTCGCAATCGGCGTCCACCACCGACGCCCGCGGATCGCGGCCCATCCTCGCTGTCCCACATTGGAGCACGGTGTAGACGCGCTCGCCGTCCATCTCTCCCTGCCGCTGGGCGCCGGCTTCCGCCAGGATCCGCCGCGCCCAACCGGCGATCCGATCCGACGCCGAAAGGCTCCCGGGCTCCACCGCGATCCGCACGCGCGCCACCGGCTCTCCGGCCCCGTCCCGCACCGAAGGATCGAGCGTCACATCGCATCCGTCGTGCGGCGCGAACTCGCTGAAGGCCTCCCACTCGACGGTCTGCGTCTCCAGGAAGAACTCCCGCATCCTCCGCTTCAGCTCCGGCCCGAACGCCGGCGGCGCGGATCGGTTCCAGGCGAGCCGCTCCGCCTGGAAGATCGGATTGGGGTGCGGCCGCTGGAAGAGGATGGTTCCGGCAGGCGCGCCGGGCAAATCGTGCACCGCCCGATCGATGAACGGCAGCCGCTCCGCTCCCCGCGGCCACGCTGGCGACGCCCTCGGGAAGCGGCCGTACCCCGAGGCCGAGGTGACGAACATCAGCCCTTTCCCGATCAGGCCCGACGAATTCGCGATCCCGCTCGCCAGCAAGAGGCGCGCGGTCTCGATCGCGGAGCACGCCACCACCACGGCCCGCGCTCGCGCGCGCTGCGGCCGTCCCTGCGCGTCGAGGTAGAGGACCGACGAGGCGCGTCCGTCCTGCGCTTCCACCCGCGTCACGCGACAGCCCGGCCGCAGCGTCAGCCGCCCCGTGCGCTCCGCGGCAGCCAGGAAGGTGGCGAGCGTCGACGACTTCGCGCCCACCTCGCATCCATAGCTCCCGCAGAACCCGCAATACGTGCACGCCTGCCGCCCGCGGTAGTCCGCGCTGACGATGGCCCGGGGGACCGGGAAGGCCCGGACGCCGAGCCTCCGGCAGGCGTCCTCGACGAGCCTCGCGGCGGGATGGGCGATGAGCGGCGGCAGCGGGAGCCGTTTGCGCCGCTCCTCGCCGGGCACCCCGCTTCCGGACGTCCCGATCTCGCGCTCCACCTCGTCGTAGAAGGGCTCCAGCTCCTCGTAGGAAATGGGCCACCCGCGCAGCTCCGCGCGGCGCATCCGGAAGAAGTATCCGCTCATCTGAACCGTGCCGCCGCCCACGCAGCACGCGATCCATCCATCCGCGCTGCGCTGGGCGGGCCCGCCGTCGCGCGAGACCATGTGCGGGTCCCGCGCCGGATCGGGGACGAACAGGTCACGGCGGCACACGGCCAGCTCGTCGTGGAAGAAGTCCTTCCTGCCGTACCGGGGACCCCGCTCCAGGACGAGCACGCGCAGCCCCGCGCGAGCCAGGGCCCAGGCCGCGGCGCCGCCGCCGGCTCCCGAGCCGATCACGCAAGCGTCCGCGACCTCAGTGGCCATGGGGATCGCCCGGCTTGCGCAAGTGCGGGGCGGCAAACCCGATCGCACGCCAGCCGATCTCGCCATCGTTCCCACCGTGCGCGGGGTCGGAGAGGAACCCCTCCAGCGTCAGCGTGTGCAGCGCGCGGAACAGCTCTGCCTGCGGGAAGCCGCGCGCCGGGAGCGCGCCCCGCGAGAGCTGCCCGAGCACCGCGTCCTGGTCGGGTTGTGTGAGCGCGGCGAAGGGCACGTGGAAGACGCGGCGCGCGTGGAGATCCAGCAGCCGCGCGAGCTGCTCGAACGCCGGCCGCAATCCGGAGAGCTCTCCTGCGAGCTGCCGCTCGATGAAGCGGCCGACCTTCGCCTCTCGCGCGCCGGGGCCGTCGTCCGACGGCAGGATCCTGCAGGCCGCCGCTTCGAGCACCGCGGCCGTGTCGGTTGCGTCCTGCTGGGCAGCCGCGCGGCTGGCGAGCACGGCGACGGCGGCCGAACCCAACAGCGCGCGCCGGCTCAGCTTGCCAAGCGCTTCCAGGTGCCCGCGCGAATCGAAGATCATCGCCGTCCGCTCCGTTCAAAACCGCGCCGTCAGGCCGAAGCCCGGATGGGCGAGCGGCCCGAGCGGAACGTAGGTGGGTCCGATCTCCACCTTCGCGGACAAGGCCGGCGTCGCTCCATCGTCTGCGGCCGGGGTCGCGGGCGCCGGCATCTCGCCCGCGTGCAGCCAGAGGGTCCAGATGCCGTGCCAGGTCAGGGCCGCCATCCAGAGGGTGTAGCCGGCGAGGAAGCTGCTGGAACCGCTGCTCGAAGAGAGCCCGGCCAATCCGAGCAAGACCTGGGGAGTCGCGACCATCAGCTCGCCCACTGCGTAGCCGATCGAGTTGCGGTGGCCCGCGACCATGCTGCCGGTGTCCCAGAGCGTCAGCACGACGTCGGTGGCGGCCAGTCCCACCACGAGCGGCCCCAGGGCGTAGACGAGCGCGCCAGGGTATCCGCCCCCTCCGCGGCCGCACGCCCTCGCGCCGCGCGGTGCGAGCAGGGCGACCCCGAGCGCCGCCGACACTCCGAAAATGATCGCCTTGCGCATGCCCGTCCTCCAGCGGTGTGCTGGAGCGCATCGCAACCGTCATGCCGGCGCGAAGGGCACGAATCACGGCGGGAATCCGCGGGCACGGCAGTGCCAAGGGGCGTTGCAGCGTCACACCCGCAACGCCGGGGTACGGTCAGTCGTCGAGCGCGGTCTCCTGCAGGAACTGCAGTACCGTCACCTCATCGCGGCGGAGGGCGGCGGGCGGGTTCTCGCGCCGCAGCGCGCGCGGCGCCGCGGAAGGCAAGGTCCCGGTGAGCCCGGAGAGGTACGCCCGCAAGAGGCCGGGGTGCACGTAGTACTTCCGGCAGACCGCGCGCGTGTTGCCCAGCCGCTCGGCCACCGCGTCGACCGTGCGCAGGACGTTGCGCTCGGCCTCCCGCCGCGTCTTCGCCGGCCCGATCGCCCAGAGCTGCCGGGCGGCCAGCATGGTGCCCGCCCAGGTGCGGAAGTCCTTGGCGGTGATGTCGCGGCCGGTGGTCTCGCGCAGATACGCGTTCACGTCGTCGGAGGAGATGGTCTGCCGCTTCCCGCGCGGGTCCAGGTACTGGAACAGCTCCTGGCCGGGCAGGTCCTGGCACTGCTGGACGATGCGCGCCAGCCGCCGATCGGTGATGGCCACCTCGTGGCTCACCCCGCTCTTGCCCCGGAACGAGAAGCGCAGCATCGCGCCCTCGATCTGGACGTGGCGGACGCGCAGCGTGGTGAGCCCGAACGAGCGGTTCTCGCGCGCGTACTCGTCGTTGCCGACCCGGATCAGCGTCTTGTCCAAGAGGCGCACCACGGTGGCGAGGATTTGCCTGCGGGTCAGGTCCTGCGCCCGCAGGTCGCGTTCCACGCGCTCCCGGATGTCGGGGAGGATCTCGCTGAACTCGAGCATCCGCCGGAACTTCGACTTGTCGCGAGCCGCCCGGTACAGCGGATGGTAGCGGTACTGCTTGCGCCCGCGCGCGTCCCGGGCGGTGGCTTGGATGTGGCCGCGCGGATCGGGACAGATCCACACGTCGGTCCAGGCGGGCGGGATCACCATCCCCGCGATCCGCCGGCGCTCCTCGGGATCGGAGATGCGGATGCCGTCGGGCGCGTAGAACGCCCAGCCCTTCCCCGCCCGCTGACGCCGGATGCCGGAAACCCCGTCGGTGACGTAGGTCAGGCCGACGCGCGTCGCCGTCTCGCGGTGATCCTGGATGCGCAGCGACAGCATCGGATCGGCCTGTAGCATGGCGCGAAGCTGCGCTCTAAAAACCTCCCGCGACGGCGCGCCGCGGCGGAGGCAAGGTGGTTACCAATCCTCCTTTTCGAACTTCATCCCCGTCTGGTTCGCGATGAAGGCGATGTCCGCCATCGCGTTCGGGTTTCCACATGTAAGCACCACCGTGCGCGACGGGACGATGCGCTCCTTGAGCATCTCGACCGGCCGGCTCCGCGGCAGCACGGGCGCGATCGCTCCCTCCTCCTTGGGCGGGAGCCCGAACACGTGACGGAGCAGGTTGTTCGCGCGGCCGGTGCCCACCGCCGGGTCCGCCAGATCGCGCGTGGTGGGGCGGCTCACCGACGAGACGTAGACGAAATCGAACGACTTCGACTGCTCGATGTCGAGCAGCTCGCGGTGGTACGCGAGCTCCTCGAAGCTGCGGTTGGCGTGCAGGAGGGTGAAGCGCGCCGGCGGCCGCTTCCCGTCCCGCGTCTCGTGGTGGATCTGCTTCACCATCGAGACGAAGGGGGCCAGCCCGGTCCCGGTGCCGACCATCAGGACGTGCTCGAATCCGGCGGCCCGCCTTGGCAACGTGAAGTCGCCCACGATGCGCTCCACGTAGGCCAGCCGATCGTTCTCGTGCGACTCGGCGCCCCGGAACAGCGACTCGGTGAAGCGGCCGAGCACGCCGTCGCGGCCGCGCTCGAGCACCACGTAGAACTCGAGGTAGGCGCCGGCCTCGGTCTCGAAGGGCGCGGAGGAGATCGAGTACGAGTGCGTGACCGACCCGCGCTTCTGCTTTCCGTCCGCGTCCAGGTCGGGGACGTAGCGGACCTCGTTCTCGTCCTTGACCTTCTTGGTCAGCAGGCAATCGTCGCGCCGGAGCGCGATGTACTGGCCGGCCTCGTACGGGGGAAAGCGTCCACCGTCGTGCGCGACGACGCGGAACAGGGACAGGCTCGGCGAGAGCCTGTGCCACTCGATGATGCGCCCGGGCTTGATCTCGGCCATGGATCACCTTGCGGCGCGAAGGCGCGCGAGAGGGGCCGGAGCGTATCGAAGCAGACATTCCGGCGCCACGGCGGGCGTCCGGGTGTTCGCTCAGTAGACATACGTATCGGGGGTGCCTGGCCCCGCCTGCCCGCTCGGGCGCTGATGGATGCGTGCGCTACTCGCTCCACTTCCCTTCGGATCCCGACCTGCCTCGCGAGGTCCGCACGCGCGCGGGGAAGGTGCTGCGCGACGTCGCGGCGTCGCTCCAGCGCTTCCCGGCGAACCCGGCCTGGTGGAACGCGATGCGCACCGGCTTCGCCGAGGTGAACGTGGGAGGCTGGCGCTTCGAGTACCGGATCGATCCGCGCAAGAACACCATCCAGGTGGTGACCGCGCGGCAGCTCTCCCCGGAGTCCGTGTAGACTCTCCGGATGCGGACCGTCGCGGTGTTCCTGACCCTCGCCGTCGTGGCCGGAGCGTCGCGCGCCGACGACAGCGATCCGGCCGGGACTTCTGCGCTCTCGATCGAGGTGGGGGACACGGCACTGCTCACCGAGCTGCCCGGGAGCAACGTCCTCTGCGACGATCTCCAGGTCGCGGCTCCGGAGTACCGCGCGGACGGCAACGCGATCCTGGTGCGCGGGATCAATCCGGGCACCACCCTCTGCGGGGTGTGGCTCGGGAACCGGAAGCCGGGCGGCCTGTACCGCGTCCAGGTGGTCGCAGCGGCCGCATCGGCGCCGGACGCGGGCGCTGTCAAGGCGGACGGCGGACCCGCGCCGGCCCTTGGCGACGCCGGACTGCCGGACGCTTCGGTCCCCGGCGCGCCCGGTCCCGGAGGCTCGCTCCCGTGACCGGCGTCGGCCATGTCCGGGACACCGAGCGCCTGGCGATCCGCCGCTTCTCCGCCGGCGACGCGGCGTTCATCCTGCGGCTCTTGAATGAGCCGTCGTTCGTGCAGAACATCGGCGACAAGGGCGTGCGGACGCTGGAGCAGGCGGAGCGCTACCTGATCGACGGCCCGATCAACAGCTATCTGCGCCACGGGCACGGCCTGTACCTGGTCGCGCTCAAGGGATCGCTCGAACCGATCGGCATGTGCGGCCTGCTCAAGCGGGACCGCTTCAACGACGTCGACCTCGGCTACGCTTTTTTGCCCGAGCATTGGTCCAGCGGATACGCCTACGAGTCCGCATCGGCGATCCTCCGCTCGGGAAACGGCGCCGCGCCGTTCCCGCGGGTCCTCGCTTTCGTCTCGCCCGGGAACGCCCCCTCCATCCGGCTGCTCGAAAAGCTCGGATTCTGGTTCGCGGGCGTCACCAAGCTGGAGCCGGACGCTCCCGACGTGCTGCTCTACGTTACGGCTCAGAAGTAGCCGCTTTCCGGTCTTCGGCCGGCGCGGCTAGGCTGACGCCGCCGAAGCGAGCGCGACCGCCTGGCGCATGGCTTCCACCAGGCTTCGCTCGTCCGCCTTCCCGGTTCCGGCGATGTCGAAGGCGGTTCCGTGGTCGACCGAGGTGCGCACGAACGGCAGGCCCACGGTGATGTTCACGCCCGACTCCAGACCGAGAACCTTCACCGGCCCGTGGCCCTGGTCGTGGTACATCGCCACCACCAGGTCGAAGTCGCCGCGTCCGGCGCGGAAGAAGAGCGTATCCGCCGGAAGCGGACCCTCCACGTCGATGCCGCGCGAGCGGGCCGCCTCCACCCCCGGGATCACCTTCTGCTCCTCCTCGCCGCGCCCGAACAGCCCGTGCTCTCCCGCGTGCGGGTTGATGCCGCAGACGCCGATCCGGGGGTGCTTCACCCCCGTTTTCACCAGCGCGTCGTGCCCGCGCTGGATGGTGCGCTCGACCAGGGCCGGGCCGATCTTCTCGATCGCGTCGAGCAGGCCGATGTGCGCGGTCACGTGGATCACGCGCATCTTCGGAGTCGAGAGCATCAGCGAGACCTCGCCGGCGTTCGACAGCCGGGCCAGGAGCTCGGTGTGGCCGGGGAAGATGTGCCCGCCGGCATGGAGCGCTTCCTTGTTCAGCGGCGCGGTGCAGATCGCGTCGATCTTCCCGGCCATCACCAGCTCCACCGCCTTCGCCACGAACCGGTACGCCCCGTCGCCAGCCTTGGCGGAGAGCTTGCCGAAGGGAAGGTCGGCGGGAATGACCGCCAGATCGATGCAGTCGACCTCGCCGCGCTGGTACCGCGCCTCCGCGGGATCGCGCAGCGCATCGACCTTCAAGGTGGACCCGACGATCCCCCCGGCCTTGCGCAGCCGGGCGGCGTCGCCGATCACCAGCGGCCGGCAGATGTCGTGCACCTCGTCCACCGCGAGAGCCTTCATGATGATCTCGGGCCCGACGCCGGCGGCGTCGCCCATGGTGATTCCCACGATCGGACGTGCCATGGCTTTCTCCTAACCTGATCTCGAGGGTCAGTCGACAGCCGGAGCGGGTGGCGCCACCGTGGCGCTACGTGTGAGGGAGTCCGGAGACCCCGCAGATGCCGCGTCAGAGGCCCGGATCGCGTTGGTATGACTCCTGCTCATGCCTCCTGCGCGGAGGTAACCATGAACCCCCTGACCGGTTGGAAGATGGCTGCAAGCTTCGTTTTCGTCGCGGCGATCGCGGTCCTGTTCGGATACTCGGGACGGGCCGAGCACCGCGTCCTCACTGCTCCTGCGGCGGTCGTGCAGCCCGCGGCCCCCGCGGACGGCGCGGCCAAGAGCGACTCGAATCCGGCGAGCAACGAGATCCCGGACTTCCAGCAGCTCGACTAGTCGCTGCGGCCGAAGGCCGCTTTGCGGCTACGCAGTTGCGCCCTACGCTCTTTCTGCATGTTCCCGCGAAGGCGGGAACACGCTTGACCATGACGGGAACAGCGGTTGCGCCTACGCTGTCTCTGCGAACCCGGAGTGGGGATTGCGTTGCGTCTGCTCGCAGGCGGACTATCCTGCGCCTCCATGGAAGCGCAGCGCGCCAAGGCCCGATTCCTTCGCAATCTCCACTCCGGCCCAACCCTGCTGATCCTCCCCAACGCCTGGGACGTCGCCAGCGCGAAAGTGATCGCAGGAACGGGCGCACGGGCCATCGCCACTTCCAGCGCCGGCGTGGCCTTCGCCCTGGGCTTTCCGGACGGACAGCGCATCTCGCGCGAGGAGATGCTCGGCATGGTCCGGAAGATCGCGGCGGCGGTGGACCTGCCCGTCTCCGCCGACGTCGAGGGCGGTTACGGCGCCACGCCGGAGGCCGCCGCGCAGACGGCGCGGGGCGTGCTGGAGGCGGGAGCGGTGGGCATGAACCTGGAGGACGTCGCGGAACGCGGCGACCTGCTGCCGCTCGAGCTTCAAGTCAGCCGGCTGCGGGCAGCGCGCGCGGCGGCGGAGGCGTTCGGCGTCCCGCTGGTGATCAACGGCCGGACCGACGCCTTCGCCGCGCAGAAGATCCCGGCGCCGGCGCGTCTGGCCGAAGCGGTGCGCCGCGCCAACGCCTACCTCGAGGCCGGCGCCGACTGCGCGTTCGTGCCGTTCGTGGGGGAGCGCGACGACGTGGCCCGGCTCGCGCGCGAGATCCGCGGGCCTTTGAACATCCTGGCCAAGCCCGGTTCGCTCCCACTCGCGGAGTTGGAGAAGCTGGGCGTGCGCCGCGTCAGCGTCGGTTCCGCCATCGCGCTGGCCGCTTACGGCCTCGCGCGCCGCGCCGCGGCGGAGCTGCTCGGCAGCGGAACCTATTCCGGGATGGAAGACGGTGTTCCGTACGCGGAGATGCAGCAGCTGCTCGGCGAACGGGCAGGTTTTCTCGCCAGCAGATAGGCGCGCCGGCTCGGGTGCTCGCGCCCCGGATATGGGGCGCGCTCCAGCCGCGCCTCGGTGGCGAATCCTTTTCCCCAGTGCTCGGGCCGGATGTGGAATCCGAGCTCGAGCCGGCTGTCGCCTTCCCCTTTTGGCCGCAGCCCGCAACACCCG
>DASQAS010000041.1:0-4078 GCA_035635635.1 Myxococcales bacterium
GCCCCCAGCCCGACGAAGCACACCAGCTGCCCCGGCCGGATGCGGCCGCTGCGGCGGCATTCGTCGAGCGCGATGGGGATGGTCGCGGCCGTCGTGTTCCCGTACTTCTGGATGTTGTTGTAGACGCGGTCGTCGCTCAGCCCCAGCGCCTTCTGCACCGCCTCGTTGATGCGGAGGTTGGCCTGGTGCGCGATCAAGAGATCGATGTCTCCCGGCGTCATGTGGTGCCGGGCGCACAGCTCGCGCACGGCCTGCGGCATGCGCGAGACCGCCAGCTTGAAGACCGCGCGTCCGTTCATCTCCGGGACGTGCCGCCACTCGCGGACCTGGTCCTGGTCGACGAAGGGCCGATGCGCGAATCCCACGCCGGGCACGTACAGGTGCTGGAAGTCCGCTCCGTCGGAGTGGAGCTGGAACCCGAGGAGGCCGCTCTCCCCGTCGGAAGCGCGGAGCACCACCGCGCCCGCGGCGTCCCCGAACAGCACGGTGCGGTCGCGGAAGGAGGTGATCACCGCCTTCTCCTCCGCGGAAGGCGGCTCGCCGCCGCGCCCGAAGAGGTAGTCCCAATGCGTCCAGGGCATGAACCCGGAGTGGACCTCAGAGCCCACCAACAGGACCGTGCGCGCCTCCCCCGCCTTGACCAGGGCGTCGGATACTTGAAGGCCGTAGAGGAAGCCGGTGCACTGCTGCCGGATGTCGAGGGCGGGGATCTGCTTGAGCCCCATCTTGTCCTGCAGGATGCCGCCGCACCCGGGGAAGTAGTGGTCCGGCGTCATCGTCGCGAAGACGACGTAGTCGACCTCCTCCTTCGTCACGCCGGCGTTCTCGAGCGCCTTCTCCGCCGCGCCCACGCCCAGGTCGCTGGTGCTGGTGCCCTGCTCGACGTAGTAGCGCGTCTCCACGCCGCTGCGCTCGCGGATCCAGGCGTCGGAAGTGTCCATGACGCTCGCGAGCTGCGCGTTGGTGACGAGGTGCTGTCCGGTGACGAAGCCGCTGCCCATGATCTGCGTGCGCATGGGTGAGAATCCTACTCCATCCGTTCGACCTCGGGCACGTTCGGCGAGGGCACACGTTCGTTCCTGTTTCGTGCGCCCGGCGCACACGTGATCCTTTGCAACGTACATCTGGAGATGGTTGCGTGGATGGTTGTGCTCCGGAACCCGTTCTTCGCCAGCGTCGAGGAAGACGGGCGCTTCTCCGTGACGCTGCCTCCGGGCCGCCGCCGGCTCCTGCTCTGGAGGCCCCGGGAGCGCGAGGTGACCCTGGACGTCGAGGCAAAGGTGGAGGACGGGACCCCGATCGAGTGGGTCCCGCCGCAGCGCCGCCCATGAGCACCCGCTGGGTCCGCAGCCTCCGCACCGAGGGCACCGTCTGCCTCCTGGTCTTCGTCCTGGCCGTCGAGCTCACTTACGCCTGGGCCGCCCTCTCCGTCCTGCGCGAGACCACGGCCCGCGTGACCGCCAGGCGCTTCGCGGAGGCGCGGGCGCTGGCGCAGCGATTCGACGGGTTGATCTCGCTCGGCCGCGATCGGTTGGGAGCCGTCGCCGAGCAGCCCGGACTGGCGCTCTGGCTCGCCTCCACCAGCGCCCGGTCGCTGCCGCGCGACGCGGCCATTCCCCAGCGCGAGACGCTGCACTACCTCTTCTTCCGGTCCGAGATCTTCTCCGGCCCGGTGGCGATGGTCGACCGCCACTCCGCGCTGCTCTGGACGGAGCCGTACGACGCGGAGCGGGTGGCCGCGCGCATTCCCATCTGGCACGACGCGGTCCGCCGGGCGCTGGCGGAAGCGAGGCCCCAGGTCTCCGCGCAACCGCTGCCGTGGCGGCCTGGCCCCTCGGCCGTGCTGGTCCATCCCATCGTCGATCTCGGCGGCAGGCCGGTGGGTGCGCTGCTCGGCGAGATCGCGCTCGGCGTATCGAAGCTGGCCGGGTTCCTCGACGACCCCCAGTACGGCTCCGCCGCGGTGGCGGCGCTGCTCGACGACGCGGACCAGACGCTGCTCGCCAGCGCCGGGATCGAGCGGCTGCTGCGGCGTTCTCCCTCCTCGCCGCTCCCGCCTCCCGGCTCCACCGGGATGGTGGAGGCCGACGCCACCCGCTGGCTGGTGGCGCGGGTCCAGCTCCGCGAGGCGCCCTGGTCGATCGTGCTCGCCCAGGACGACCGCGAGGCGTTCGCGTCGGTCCATGGGCTGAAGCTGCGCCTGCTGGGCACCGGGCTGGTCCTGGGCGCCGCGGCGGCGCTGTTCTCGCTCCTGGTCCTGGGCCGGCTGGTGAAGCCGCTCGAGGTTCTGACCGCGGCCGCGCGCGGCGTTCCCAAGGGGGACTTCTCACGCGAAGTGCCGCGGCGGGCACCGGGCGAGCTCGGAGACCTCTCCAGGACCTTCGAGGCGATGCGCAATGCCCTGCGCTCGACTCTCCAGGGCCTGCGCGATTCAGAGGAGCGGTACCGGCGCGCGATCGACTCCGCCAACGACGCCATCTTCGCGTTGGACCCAGGCACGTTGAGCTTGGTGGACGCGAACCGGAAGGCGGGCGAGCTCATGCGCTGCCCGGCGGCCGATCTGATCGGCCGCTCGTTCCTCGACCTGCACCCCGAGGACCAGAGGGAGCGCGGGCAGGAGTTCGTCACCCGCGTGGTCGCTGCGGGAGAGGGGACCTTGTCGGAGATCGACCTGGGCTACGCCGGCGGTGGGGGCCGGCTGCCGGTGAGCATCTCGGCGAGCGTGATCGTCCACGGCGCGGGGCGCTTCCTGCAGCTCATCTGCCGCGACCTGAGCGAACGCAAGCGGATGGAGCGCGAGCTGGTGCAGGCCGAGAAGATGTCCACCGTCGGCGTCCTCGCCGCGGGGATCCTGCACGAGCTCGCCACGCCGCTCTCGTACGTGCAGTCCAACCTCGAGCTGGCCAGGGAAGAGGTGTGTACCCTGGAGGACAGCCCGCGCGCCCGGGCGCTGCAGTCCGGAGTGGCCGACGCGCTGGAAGGCTCGCAGCGGGCGGCGACCATCGTCCGCGACCTGCGGATCTTCGCGCGCGGGAACGACGGCAGGACCGGCGCGTTCGACGTGAACGACGCGGTGCGGATGGCGCTGCGGATGGTGCAGCACGAGCTCAAGCACCGCGCGACGGTGATCACGGAGTTCGGGCAGGTCCCCCAGGTCATGGGGCAGCTCACGGAGGTCTCGCAGGTGTTCCTCAACCTTTTGGTGAATGCCGCGCACGCGATCGCGCCTGGGGATCCGAAGCGGAATCGCGTCCACGTGATCACCGCGGTGGCGGGGGAGCGGGCGCTCACGAAAGTCAGCGATACGGGGTCGGGCATCGCGCCGGAGGCGCTGACGAGGATCTTCGATCCGTTCTTCACGACCAAGCCTGCCGGCGTGGGCACCGGGCTTGGGCTGTCCATCAGCCGGGACATCGTGGCGCGGATTGGGGGGGCGATCCGGGTGGAGAGCGCGGTGGGGAGGGGGACGACGTTCACGGTGGAGCTGCCCTTGGCGGCGTGACAGTCCCCGCACGCGAGTCCCGAACCCCCGAACCAGAACGCAAGCCCCGAACCCCGACCCCGAACCCGACCCACGAGGCCCGCCCGGGCCGAGACCCTGAGCAAGCGGGCACATCGGTTACACCCTAGACCGGGTGGCCAGGCCCGAGGCTACGCCTTGGGCACCGACGCCGACGCTGCCTGGTGCTTGCCGTCGCCGCCGCCCTGCTCCGCGAGCGCTTCCTTCCGCGAGAGGCGGATCTTCCCGGACCGGTCCACGGAGACGACCTTCACCAGCACCTCGTCGCCTTCCTTGAGGACGTCCTCCACCTTCTTCACCCGCGTGTTGGCGAGGTCGGAGATGTGCACGAGCCCGTCGGTGCCGGGGAAGATCTCCACGAACGCGCCGAACTCCATGATCCGGCGGACCGTGCCGAGATAGGTCTTCCCCACCTCGGCCTCCTGCGTGAGCGCGCGGATCATCTTGATCGCCTGCTCCACGCCCTCGCTGTTGGGCGAGGCGATGGCCACCTGCCCGTCGTCCTGGATGTCGATGCTGGCTCCGGTGCGGGCGATGATGTCCTTGATCACCTTGCCT
>DASQAS010000042.1:0-16223 GCA_035635635.1 Myxococcales bacterium
GTTCAGTAGGGTCCGCCCCCGCTTTCAGGCGGAGTCTGATTTCCGCCGTTTGCCATCACTCCCCGTGGCAAGCGGCGCTTTCGTTTTCAGGGGGCGAAGTGACAAGAATCGCAGGCAAACCTTTTCATGGCGAATCCGCACAGTGAATTGATCGGCGGCGAAGAAGATTTCGCCGCGATGCTCGAAGAGTCCTTCAAGAAGAAGGGCACCGCGAAGGGCGGCGAGCTGAAGGAGAACGAGATCGTCCGCGGCACCGTGGTCCAGGTCACCAAGGACTACGCGGTGGTGGACATCGGGTACAAGAGCGAGGGTCAGGTCCCGATCCAGGAGTTCGGCCTCGCCGAGGGCAAGCCCAACGTCAAGGTGGGCGACGCCGTCGAGGTGCTGCTCGAGTCGCGCGAGAACGACACGGGCATGGTCGTCCTCTCCAAGGAGAAGGCCGACAAGATGCGCATCTGGGACGAGATCTCCGCCGCGTGCGAACGCGACGAGCTCGTCGAGGGCACCATCGTCGGGCGCGTGAAGGGCGGCCTCTCCGTCGACATCGGCGTCAAGGCGTTCCTCCCCGGCTCGCAGGTGGACCTCCGGCCGATCCGCAACCTGGACAAGCTGATCGGCGAGAAGTTCAAGTTCAAGGTGATCAAGTTCAACAAGAAGCGCGGCAACATCGTGCTCAGCCGGCGCGTCCTGCTCGAGAAGGAGCGGGAGACGCTGAAGAAGGACACCCTCCAGAAGCTGAAGGAGGGAGCGATCCTCACCGGCATCGTGAAGAACCTCACCGACTACGGCGCGTTCATCGACCTGGGCGGCATCGACGGCCTCTTGCACATCACCGACATGAGCTGGGGCCGGGTCGGGCACCCGAGCGAGATGCTCAACGTCGGCGACGAGCTGCGGGTGATCGTGCTCAAGTTCGATCCGGCCACGGAGCGCGTCAGCCTGGGCCTCAAGCAGATCCAGGAGGATCCCTGGGCGCACGCGTCGGACAAGTTCCCGCCCGGCACGCGCATCACCGGGAAGGTGGTCTCGCTCACCGACTACGGCGCCTTCATCGAGATGGAGCCCGGCGTGGAGGGCCTGGTCCACATCAGCGAGATGAGCTGGACCAAGCGGGTCAAGCACCCGTCCAAGGTGATGGCCATCGGCGACCAGGTGAACGCGGTGGTCCTCGACGTGGACGCCAAGGCGAAGCGCATCAGCCTGGGCATGAAGCAGATCGAGCCGAACCCCTGGACGCTGCTCGAGGAGCAGTACCCCATCGGGTCCGTGATCCGCGGCCAGGTGCGCAACGTCACCGACTTCGGCATCTTCGTCGGCGTGCAGGAGGGCATCGACGGCCTCGTGCACGTGAGCGACATCTCCTGGACCCAGCGCATCAAGCACCCGGGTGACCTCTACAAGAAGGGCGACGAGGTCGAGGCGGTGGTGCTGAACATCGACGTGGAGAACGAGCGGTTCTCGCTCGGCATCAAGCAGCTCCATCCGGATCCATGGACCGAGCTGCCCACCAAGTACCCGATCGGCAGCCGCGTGAAGGGCAAGGTCACCAAGGTGGCCGACTTCGGCGCGTTCGTGGAGATCGAGCCCGGCATCGAAGGCCTGGTCCACGTCAGCGAGCTGCGCGACGAGCGGGTGGAGAACCCGCGCGACGTGGTCAAGGAAGGCGACGAGCTGGACGTGAAGGTCATCGACATGGACCCGCACGAGCGCAAGGTCGCGCTCTCGGTCAAGGCCGCGCTGCACGAGGGCGAGGACTACCGGGAGTACATGCGCAACCAGCAGGGTGGCCGCGCCTCGCTCGGCGACGTGTTCGGGGAGAAGCTCGGGCGCAAGGGTAGGGACCGGTAGGAGCCTGCGTACCGATCCGCTCCGGAGAAAACGAGAGGGCGGGGGAATCGGAAGCTTGCGCCTCGATTCCGCCCGCCCGCCGTCCGCGCTTTCCCCCCATGGGGCGCGCCAACGGGTGCAATATTCCACAACGAACCCGGCTTGCGTCAACCGGTCACGCGACTTTCGTCGCAGGCGGGGTGGCCGGCGGGGGAACCGGCTTCCGGCCCATGAAAAGGCCCAGGACGATCCCGACCGCCACACCGATCACGGAGCCGAAGACCTGGGTCAGGACCAGCTTGTTCATGGCCCAGTTCACCGCCTCCGTGCAGTTGAAGGCGGCTGCGGCGCCGGCGGCGACGGGGGGAGCGTACCAATAGGAGATCATCTTCGGGCCCAGCCAGGTTGCGAGCAGGCCGAAGACCAGGGCACAGACGAGAGAGGAGATGGTGACTCGTTTCATGGCGGCAACCTATCAACTTTGGGCCATCCATACGCGGCGGCTGGGGAATCCGGTGACGCTGGCAGCGGCCTCGCCTTGACTTCGACTCCCCCTCCCTTTAAGTTGCGCCGCTTTCGCAGAGCCTGCCGTGAACGACTTGATTCTCAACGTGGACGCCCTCGAGGAGGCGAACCAGCCCTTCGAGGCGGACCTGCCGCGCGAGTTCCTCGACAGCGTCCTCCGCGCCGACCCACCGACCGAGTTCCAGGCGGCAGGCGCTTCCCACCTGCTTGGCGCGGCTACCAAGATGGGCCGCAAGGTGCTGGTCCAGACGCGCTTTCGCGTTCCGCTCACGGGACAGTGCAAGCGCTGCCTCAAGCCGCTGCAGGTCGAAGAGCCGGTGGAGCTGACGCGCACCTTCGTACCGGCGGACCAGGTCGCGTCGCCCGCCGAGCGCAAGTCCCGGGAGTCCGAAGCCAGCGTCGGTCCGGGCCTGGCGGACGAGGACGCGTACGAAGGCAAGGAGATCGACCTGGCCCCGGCGGTGCGCGAGCAGATCCTGCTCTTCATCCCCTCGTCTCCGCTCTGCCGGGAGGACTGCCTCGGCCTCTGTCCGCGGTGCGGCAAGGACCTCAACGAAGGCGACTGCGGCTGCGACCGCGCCGTCATGGACCCGCGCTGGGCGGCCCTCAAGGGCATCCAGCTCCAAAAGAAGGAGAAGTGAGATGGGTGTCCCGAAGAAGCGAACCAGCCGGCAGAAGCGCGATCAACGCCGGGCCCATTGGAAGGTGTCCGCGCCCAACGTGGGCACCTGTCCGAACTGCGGCGAGCCGGTGCTGCCTCACCGCGCCTGCCCGAAGTGCGGCCAGTATCGCGGCAAGCAGGTCCAGCCGGCAGCGGAAGATTAGCCGATGCCCGGCCACACCGTGTAGGGGACATGATGAGCGGCGGAGCCGCGATTCGTGTCCCCCGTGACAATGATGAGCGGCGCAGCCGCGATTCGTGTCCCCCGGAGGTCGACCCCCGTAGACGATGATCGCGCTCGATGCCATGGGGGGCGATCTCGCTCCCGCAGCCACGGTCGAGGGGGCCCTGCGCGCCCATCGCGAGCGCGGGCTCCAGATCCTGCTGGTGGGCGACGAGCCGCGGCTCAGGGTCGAGCTCCGCCGCCTGGGAGCCGCCGACCGCGAGTTGCCCGTCCACCACGCCTCCGAGGTGGTGGAGATGGCCGACCATCCCGGCCAGGCCCTGCGCCGCAAGAAGGACAGCTCGATCCGGGTCTGCTTCGATCTCTGCAAGCAGGGTAAGGCCGCAGGAATGGTCTCCGCCGGCAACTCCGGCGCCGTGCTGGCCGGCGCGCTGTTCGTGCTCGGCCGCCTCGACCACGTGGACCGGCCCTGTATCGGGGGCTCGCTGCCCACCCTGGGCGGCGCCGGCCGCGCGGTGCTGGTGGACATGGGCGCCAACGTGGACTGCACGCCGCTGCAGATCGTCCAGTTCGCGCTGATGGGCGAGGTCTACGCCCGGCGCGTGCTCGGGGTGGCGCGCCCGCGCGTCGGGGTGGTGGCGAACGGCGAGGAAGAGGGCAAGGGGACCGAGCTCACGCGTGCGGTCGCCACGGCGCTGCGGAAGCCGGAGAGCGCGGTCCACTTCGCCGGTTACGTCGAGGGCAAGGACGTCTTCTCCGGCGACTTCGACGTGATCGCCACCGACGGGTTCACCGGCAACGTGCTGCTCAAGACGGCTGAAGGCGCGGTCTGGGCCTTCGGCCAGCTGCTCAAGCGCCAGATCCAGTCGAGCAGGGTGGCTACCGCCGGCGCGCTCTTGATGAAATCGCAGCTCGACCAGGTGAAGAAGCGGGTGGACTACGAGGAGGTCGGGGGCGCCCCGTTGCTCGGTGTGCGCGGAGTGGCGATGATCGCCCACGGCCGGTCCACCCACCGAGCAATCCTGAACGCGCTGTCGGGAGCGGAAGCGTTCGCGCAGCAGCATCTTGAAGAGGATCTCGCCGCGGCGGCGCGGCGGGGGGAGGAGTTGGTCGCGCAGCGCGCTGCGTCTTGACGCGCCGCGTTTCCGCTATACTCTCCGCGGCTTTTCGCTTGGAGCAGCGCATGCAACGTTCGCGGATCGTGGGCACTGGCACATACCTCCCTTCCCGGAAGGTCACGAATGACGACCTGGTGAAGGAGTTCGGCGTCGATACCAGCGACGCCTGGATCCGCGAGCGCACCGGCATCGGCGCGCGCCGGATGGCCGCCCCCGACGAGGCGACGAGCGACATGGCGGTCGCCGCCTCGCGCAAGGCGTTGGAGATGGCCGGCATCTCCCCCGGCGACCTGGACATGATCGTGGTGGGGACCGTAACCCCGGACATGCCGTTCCCGTCCGCCGGATCGATCATCCAGGCCGGGCTGGGCGCCAGGAAGGCGGCCGCGTTCGACGTGAGCGCCGCCTGCGCCGGCTCGCTCTACGCGCTCTCCGTCGCCGACGCGTTCATCCGCAGCGGCCAGATGAAGCGGGTGCTGGTGATCGGCGCCGAGCTCTTGACCCGCATCTCCGACTGGAAGGACCGCAATACCTGCGTGCTATTCGGCGACGCCGCCGGGGCGATGGTGGTGGTCCCGGAGACGCGGCAGGACCGCGGCATCCTCTCCACGCACCTGTACACGGACGGGACCACCGCGGACATCCTCAAGATCCCGGGCGGCGGCAGCCGGAAACCCTTCAGCCCGGAGGTCTGGGAGAAGCGCGAACATCTCGTCAAGATGAACGGCCGCGAGGTCTTCAAGGTGGCGGTCCGGGTGCTGGATGCGGCCGCCCGCGACGCGCTCGCGCACAACGGCTACCAGACGCGCGACGTGGACTGCGTGATCGCGCACCAGGCCAACCTCCGCATCCTCGACGCGGTGATGAAGCGGCTGGAGATCCCGCTGGAGAAGTGCGAGGTCAACATCGACCAGGTCGGCAACACCTCGTCGGCCTCGGTGCCCGTGACCCTCGACCAGGCCAATCGGGCCGGCAAGCTGAAGGACGGCGACCTGGTCCTCATGATGGCCATCGGCGGCGGGATGGCCTGGGGCAGCGCGCTGTTGCGCTGGTGACCGGATGAAGCTCGCATTCGTCTTTCCCGGACAGGGTTCGCAGTACGTCGGCATGGGCCAGGCGATCGCCCAGGCCTTTCCGGCGGCGCGCGCCGCGCTCGACGAGGCGGACGCGGCCCTCTCCGGTGGCCTGCTCAGGCTGATGTTCGAAGGCCCGGAGGACGAGCTGCGCAAGACCGCCATCACCCAGCCGGCCATCCTAGCTGCCTCCATCGCGGTGCACCGGGTGCTGGTGAAGGAGGCGGGGGGAGCGTTCCAGCCTGCCGCGTACTACGCGGGGCACTCGCTGGGCGAGTACTCCGCGCTCGTCGCCGCCGGCGCGATGTCGCTGCGCGACGGGATCCGGGCGGTACGCGCCCGGGGGACGTTCATGCAGGAGGCGGTACCCGCGGGCGAAGGAGCCATGGCCGCCATCCTGGGCCTCGAGCCGGCCCAGGTGAAAGAAGCCTGCGCGGAGGCGCGCGAGCAGGAGAAGGGCAAGGTGGTCGAGCCCGCCAACTACAACTCCCCGGAGCAGACGGTGATCGCCGGGCACGCCTCGGCGGTGGACCGCGCCATCGCCATCGCCAAGGCCAAAGGGGCCAAGCGCACGGTGCCGCTGCCCGTCAGCGCCCCCTTCCATTGCGCGCTGATGGCGCCGGTGCAGCCGCGCCTGGCAGAGGTGCTGGGCGGCGTCCAGCTCAAGCAGCCCTCCGCGCCGGTGATCGCGAACGCCACCGCCGAGCCGAACACCGATCCGGCGCAGATCGTGCGGCTGCTGCTCACGCAGGTGACGGCGCCGGTGCGCTGGGTGGAGACGGTGCAGAGGATGGCGCTCGACGGCGTGGATACCGTGGTCGAGCTCGGGCCGGGGAAGGTGCTCACCGGCCTGACCCGGCGGATCGACAAGGGCCTTCGCGCCTACGCGATCGAGGATCCCGCCGGCCTCTCCGCCGTGCTCCGCGAGGTGTTCAAGTGAGACGCGTGCTAGCACGGCGCGTGGTCGTGCCGGTCCTCCTGCTGCTTCTCGGCGCCTGCCAGAGCCAGGCCGAGCTGAAGAAGAAGATGCGGGACGACGCCTGCACCAAGAACCTCGACTGCGCGTACGGGCTCGAGTGCGTGGCCGGCGCGGCGCTGGCCGACGGCGGGACCTCGTCCGCGCGCACCTGCCAGTTCCACTCCTTCGGCGACTGCGAGGGAGACGGCAGCCAGCCGGGACCCGACGGACAGCCCCAGTGCCTGCACTCCTACAAGTGCCGGGACGGCCACTGCACCGTCCAGTGCGCCGGACACAAGGACTGCAAACAAGGGGAGGTCTGCAAGGTCGGCCTCTGCCAGCGGGGAGGCGCGGTGGCGAGCTGCTACGACACCCGGGACTGCATCTACCCGGAGCGGTGCTATTACGGGCAGTGCGTCGCGTCGCCGCCGCCCACGCGCTGCACCAGCGATCTGGATTGTCCTGCGGGAGGCCGATGCACCAATGGCATTTGTACGTAACTTGTGACGCGGCCCGGCTTGCGAGCGCGCAAAAGCGTGCTACAAGGCCGCGCCAGTTTTAGAACAGGGACCAGGAAAGGATCGGCCCATGTCCGTCGAGGCGAAGGTCAAGAGCATCATCGCGGAGCAGCTCGGGGTCGGCGAGGACGAGATCAAGGCGGAGTCCGCCTTCATCGAGGATCTCGGCGCCGACTCGCTCGACATCGTCGAGCTGGTGATGGCGATGGAAGAGGAGTTCGAGGTCGAGATCCCCGACGAGGAGGCCGAGCACATCAAGACGGTCCAGGACGCGGTGAACTTCATCAACGAGCACAAGAAGTAGGGGGATCATGCAGCGCGTCGAACGCAGAGTGGTCGTCACCGGGATCGGCCTCGTCACGCCCCTGGGGATCGGGACCAAGGAGTCGTGGCAGGCCGCCATCGCCGGCAAGTCCGGCGTGGGCCCGATCACCCGCTTCGACGCGAAGGACCTGCCCAGCCGGATCGCCGGCGAGGTGAAGAACTTCGATCCCAGCCAGTTCATGGACAAGAAGGAGGCCCGCCGCAACGACCTCTTCATCCAGTTCGGCCTGGCGGCCACCGACCTGGCGCTGAAGGACGCTGGCCTGCCGACGGACAAGCCGCTGGGGGAGCGCGCCGGCGTGATCGTGGGCTCGGGCATGGGCGGCCTCGGCACGCTGGAGGAGACGCACCTCACCGCGGTGGAGAAGGGGCACCGGCGGGTGAGCCCGTTCTTCATCCCCTCCATCATCGTCAACCTGGTGGGCGGGCAGATCTCGATCCGCTACGGCGCGGCCGGCGTGAACTTTGCCCCGGTCTCCGCCTGCGCCACCGGAAACCACGCGCTGGGCGAATCGCTGCGGCACATCCAGCACGGCGACGTGGACCTCATGATCAGCGGCGGCGCGGAGGCGACCATCACCCTCCTGGGGATCGCCGGCTTCACCTCCGCGCGCGCCCTCAGCGAGCGCAACGACGCGCCTGCGCGGGCCTCGCGGCCGTTCGACAAGGACCGCGACGGGTTCGTCGCGGGCGAGGGCGCCGGCATCCTGATCCTGGAGGAGCTGGAGCACGCGAAGAAGCGCGGCGCCCGGATCTACTGCGAGCTGACCGGTTACTCGGCCACCGCGGATGCGTTTCACATCACCCAGCCGAGCGGCGGCGGCGCCCAGCGCGCCATGGCGCTGTGTCTCGAGGACGCGGGCCTGCGCCCGCAGGACGTGCAGTATGTCAATGCGCACGGCACCTCCACGCCGGTGGGCGACGTGGCCGAGGTGAAGGCGATCAAGACCGTCTTCGGCGACTGGACAAAGAAGGGGCTGATGGTCAGCTCCACCAAGAGCATGACCGGGCACCTGTTGGGCGCGGCCGGCGGCGTGGAGGCGGGGTTCAGCGCGCTGGCGCTCTACCACGGGATCATTCCGCCCACCATCAACGTGGACAATCAGGATCCGGAGTGCGACGTGGACGTGGTCCCGAACCACGCGCGCGAGGTGCGGATCAAGGCGGTGCTCTCCAACTCGTTCGGGTTCGGCGGCACCAATGCCGTCGTAGCGCTGCAGCGGTTCGAATGATAGAAGCGGGCGGCAATGGCCCCCGCATCGATGGACAGACCGCTCGCGGAAGTGGACCCCGAAGTCGCGCGTCTCATCCGCGACGAGACCCGACGGCAGGCGGAGGGGCTGGAGCTGATCGCCAGCGAGAACTTCGTCTCCGAGGCCGTGCTGGAGGCGCAGGGCTCTACCCTCACCAACAAGTACGCCGAAGGCCTTCCGGGGAAGCGGTACTACGGCGGCTGCGAGGTGGTCGACAAGGTCGAGCAACTGGCCATCGACCGCGCCAAGGCGCTCTTCGGCGCCGAGCACGCCAACGTCCAGCCGCACGCGGGGTCGCAGGCGAACATGGCCACCTACTTCGCGCTGCTCAGGCCGGGGGACCGGATCATGTCGCTCTCCCTGGCGCAGGGCGGCCACCTCACGCACGGCTCGCCGGTGAACTTCTCCGGCAAGCTCTTCGAGATCCACCACTACGGCCTCGACCCGCGCACCGAGCTGATCGACTTCACCGCCGCCCGGAAGATGGCGCGCGAGGTGCGCCCCCGGGCAGTCCTCTGCGGCGCCTCCGCCTATCCGCGCACGCTCGACTTCATGAAGCTGCGCGAGATCGCGGAGGAGGTGGGCGCGGTGATGATCTGCGACATCGCGCACATCGCGGGGATGGTCGCGGTCGGGCTGCACCCCTCGCCGGTGCCGCTGGCCGACGCGGTCACCACCACCACGCACAAGACGCTGCGCGGGCCGCGCAGCGGGCTGATCCTCTGCAAGCAGCAGCACGCCAAGGCGGTCGACTCCAACGTCTTCCCCGGCATCCAGGGCGGTCCGCTCGAGCACATCATCGCCGCCAAGGCGGTGGCGTTCGCCGAGGCCCTCAAGCCGGATTTCAAGGAGTACCAGCAGCGGATCCTCGACAACGCACAGGCGCTCGCCGCCGGGCTGATCGAGGGCGGGGTGCGGCTGGTGGCCGGCGGGACCGATACGCATCTGATGTTGTGCGATCTGAGGCCCAAGAAGCTGACCGGCAAGATCGCCGAGGCCGCGCTGCAGAAGGCGCACATCACCACCAACAAGAACATGATCCCGGGCGACCCGGAGAAGCCGTTCGTCACCAGCGGCCTGCGGCTCGGAACGCCCGCGCTCACCACGCGCGGGATGCGGGTGAAGGAGATGACGCAGGTGGCCCGGCTGATCGTCCGGGTGCTGGATCGACCCGAGGACGAGGCGGAGATCGAGCGGGTCCGCGGCGAGGTGCACGAGCTCGCGCGCCAGTTCCCCCTCTACGCGAAGAGGCTGGCCTGACCCGTGAAGTGTCCGTTCTGCGCCGAGCCGGAGAACAAGGTCATCGACTCCCGGCTCTCGAACCAGGGGACGGTGATCCGGCGCAGGAGGGAATGCCTCGGTTGCCAGCGGCGCTTCACCACCTACGAGCGGGTCGAGGAGATCCTCCCCATGGTGGTGAAGAAGGACGGGCGCCGCGAGGCCTTCGACCGGCATAAAGTTATCGAGGGCCTCAAGCTCGCCTGCCAGAAGCGGCCCGTGAGCTCCGAGCAGCTGGAGGCCGTCGTCGACGGCATCGAGCGGCGGCTCCAGGAGATGGGCGAGAAGGAGGTGCCCTCCTCGGTGATCGGCGAGTCGGTGATGCGCGAGCTGGCGAAGCTGGACGAGGTGGCGTACGTGCGCTTCGCCAGCGTGTACCGGTCGTTCAAGGACCTGGGCGAGTTCATGAGCGAGCTGAAGGAGCTGATCTCCGAGCGCAAGAGCGCGCCGAAGAAGTGACCCCGGCGGAGCTCATGCGCCTCGCGCTGGCGGAGGCGGAGAAGGGACGCGGCCGGACGCATCCCAACCCGGCCGTGGGCGCGCTGGTGGTGCGGCGGGGGAAGGTGATCGCCCGCGGCCACCACGAGAAGGCTGGCCTGCCGCACGCCGAGGTGAACGCGCTGCGCGCAGCGGGCGGGCGCGCCCGGGGCGCCGACGTCTATGTGACGCTGGAGCCCTGCAACCACCAGGGCCGCACGCCTCCCTGCACGCAGGCGCTGATCGCCGCGGGCGTGCGGCGCGTGTTCTTCGGCAGCCGCGATCCGAACCCGCTGGTGGAGGGCCACGGCGCCGATCGGCTGCACCGCGCCGGCGTCGAAGTGCGCGGCGGGATCCTGGAAGAGGACTGCGACCGATCGAACGAAGCCTGGTTCAAGTTCATCACGCGGGGCCTGCCCTGGGTGGTGCTCAAGGCGGCGATCACGCTGGACGGAAAGCTCGCGCTCCGCCCCGGGCGGCCGTCCGCCATCAGCTCGGAGGCGTCCCAGCGGCTCGTCCACCGCTGGCGCGACGGGATGGATGCCGTCCTGGTGGGAGCGGGAACGGTGCGGGCCGACGATCCGCGGCTGACGGTGCGAGGCGTCCCCGGAGGGCGCAACCCGCTTCGCGTCGTCCTCGGAACGGTCCCGCGGCGCGCCCGGATGCTGCGTCAGCCTGGCGAAACCGTGGCCGAGTCCGGACCGCTGAGGGCCGTGCTGCGCCGGCTCGCCCGGCGGGGCATCACCAGCGTGCTGGTCGAGGGCGGCACCGCGGTGCACGGCGAATTCCTGAAGACGGGACTCTGGGACGAGCTGAGGCTGTTCGTCGCGCCGAAGATCTTCGGCAAGGGCGGGCTCTCGTGGGCCGGTCAGAGCGCGCCCAGCGAAGGCCTCTCGATCGAGTCCGTGCAGCGCGTAGGCGTCGACGTGCTGCTGATCGTACGGCACCGGCCACTCTCAAAGCCTGGCCTCTGAGCCGCCTTCGGCGGGCCCGGGCTATCGACCGTGGCCGCGCGCGGAGTGCCCGCCGCCGCGGGCGGGCGCCCTGAAGGCATGCCCGTGCACGGCTGGGAACGATCGGATCGGCCGCGCGGAGCGCACGATCACGCCGACCTGCCCCCGCGGGACCGCATAGCGGTGGATCGGATGCGTGAAGTGCGAGTAGGGGACCACCACCCAGCCCGGCCAGTGGCGGGGGTAGACGTAGCCGCGGGGGCCCAGCGGCGCCCAGCAAGCGTATCCGTTCACCCAACGCCAGGAGACCCATGCCGGCGCCCAGGCGTACCCTGGGACCCAGTACCAGCCGATCCCGACCCGCCAGCCCCAGCGCCCATAGTGATACACGGCCCAACCCCACGGTACCGGCGCCGCGAACGACCAACCCCAGGTCGTATAGACCCACTGTCCGTCCGAATAGGGCTGCCAGTCGGCCGGCACGTCCGCCGGCACCCAGACCCGCCCGTAGTCCGGCGTCACCACCCAGCGTCCGTAGGGCGCAAGCTCGCGATCGAACGCCTGCTCATCGGGTGCCCTCGGCGGCGGCTCCGCCGAAGCCGGCAGGGTCGCCTGCAACTCCTCGTCCGGCGGAGGGGGCGGCGGCTCGAGCAGCGGCGATTCCTGCTGTGCCTTTGCGACCTTGAGAGGGATCGCCAGGGAGGCTGCGACCAGGATCAGCAGTGGGACTCGGGACGGCAGCTTCATGATCTTTGGATGCTTACGCAGGCCGGGAATTCAAGCAAGCGGTCCTCCCGGGGACGGTGTATACCGCCCTCGATGTTCACCGGGTTGATCGAGGACCTCGGCACCGTCGCGTCGGTGGAGCAGGTGCCGAAAGGTGTGCGGCTGTCGGTGCACACCAGGCTGGGCGGGCTGACGCGGGGCGCCAGCATCGCGGTGGACGGCGTGTGCCTCACCGCCGTCGAGCCCTCGAAGGATCGGTTCACGGCCGACGTGAGCGCGGAGACGCTGGCGAGGACCACGTTGGGCGAGCGGAAGGCCGGCGATCGCGTGAACCTGGAACGGCCGCTCGCCTTGGGCGACCGCCTCGGGGGCCACCTGGTGCTCGGGCACGTGGACGGGGTAGGCCAGATCGTCGACAAGACGGCGGTCGGGGAGGGCGTCCGCGTGGAGCTGCGTCTGCCCTCTGGGCTCGCCCCGCTGGTGGTCTCCAAGGGCTCCATCGCGCTGGACGGGATCTCGCTGACCGTCAACGAGCTGCTCGACCCGGACCGCATCGCGCTCTTCCTGATCCCCGAGACGCTGCGCGCGACCACCTGGGGCATCAAACCCGCGGGCGCGAACGTCAACGTGGAAGCCGACATGTTGGGAAAACACGTCGCGCGCCTGTTGCAATTCCGGACCTGAGGAGCCGAGCAGTGGAAGAGAACATCGCCCGCGTCGAGAAAGCGCTCGAGGAGCTGCGCCGGGGCCGCATGGTCATCCTGGTGGACGATGCCGATCGCGAGAACGAGGGCGACCTGGTGCTCGCGGCGCAGTTCGTCACCCCCGAGGCGATCAACTTCATGGCCCGGTACGCTCGCGGGCTGATCTGCCTCTCGCTGACCGAGCTTCAAGTCAAGCAGCTCGGCCTCACCATGATGGTGAACGAGAACCAGAGCACCTACAGCACGGCGTTCACCGTCAGCATCGAGGCCGCCCAGGGGGTGACCACCGGGATCAGCGCGCAGGACCGCGCCACCACCGTCCGCGCCGCCATCCAGCCGGACGCGAGGCCGGAAGACGTGGTGCGCCCCGGCCACGTCTTTCCGCTGCGGGCGCGCAAGGGCGGGGTCTTGGTGCGCGCCGGCCAGACCGAAGGCAGCGTCGACCTTTGCCGCCTCGCAGGGCTCAATCCGGCCGGCGTGATCTGCGAGGTGATGAACGACGACGGCACCATGGCCCGGATGCCGGATCTGGAGAAGTTCGCGGAGCAGCACGGGCTGCACCTGCTCGGCGTGGCCGACGTGATCCACTACCGCATGCAGCGCGAGTCGCTGGTCCGGCGTGGCGCGGAGGCGCGCGTGCCGACCGAGTTCGGCGGCGAGATGCGCTGCATCGCCTACGAGAACGACGTCGACAGCACCCAGCACGTCGCGTTCGTGAAGGGGACCTGGGAGCCCGACGAGCCTGTGCTGGTGCGCGTACATTCCAAGTGCCTGACGGGGGACGTGTTCGGGAGCCGCCGCTGCGACTGCGGCCCGCAGCTCCACCGGGCGCTGCAGATGATCGACGAGGCGGGCAAGGGCGTCCTCGTCTACCTGGACCAGGAGGGGCGCGGCATCGGCCTGGTCAACAAGCTCAAGGCGTACAACCTGCAGGACGACGGCCACGACACGGTGGAGGCCAACGTGAAGCTGGGCTTCAAGGCCGACCTGCGCGACTACGGGATCGGGGCCCAGATCCTGCGCGACGTGGGCGTGCGCAAGCTGCGGCTCATGACCAACAACCCGAAGAAGATCGACGGGCTCAAGAAGCTGTACGATCTGGAGGTGGTCGAGCGCGTGCCGATCGAAGCGGGCCTCTCGCGGGAGAACGAAAGCTATCTTCAAGTGAAGCGGGACAAGATGGGACACCTCCTGTCGCTCTCGAAGAAGTAGGATGCGCCACGCATGAGCATCGGAACGCCGGCCGACCGGGAACTGTCCGCGCAGGAAATGCGGTTCGCCATGGTCGCCACCCGCTGGAACGCGCAGATCGTCGAGCAGCTCCTGGAGGGGGCCCAGAAGGCGCTCGCCTCCCGCGGGGCGCAGGCGGTCCACGTCTACCGCTGCGCCGGGGCCTTCGAGCTGGCCCCACTGGCGGCGCGCGTCGCCCGCCGGGGTGGCATCGACGGCATCATCGCGCTCGGGTGCCTGATCCGCGGGGGCACCGACCACTATCGGCTCTTGTGCGACGAGGTCACACGCGCGCTGGGCGCGCTGGCGATGGAGGGGGGAACCAATCCCAGACCCCTCGCCGTCGGCTTCGGTGTCCTCGCCTGCGAGACCCTGCAGCAGGCGCAGGAGCGCGCGGATCCGCGCGGCGCGGACAAGGGCGGGGAGACGGCCCTGTCCTGCATCGAGCAGATCCATGCCCTGCGGGCGGTTGGGGACGGCTGAGTGGGGTCGAGGTCCAAAGCCCGCGAATGCGCCCTGCAGGCGCTCTACCAGCTGGACCTGGGCGGCGGCGACCCGCGGGACGCCGTCCGGAGCGTCCTTTCGCACTTCGAGGAGGCCGACGAGACCACCGGCCGGTTCGCGGACGAGCTGGTGCGGGGCGTCCAGTCCGAGCGGGCCCAGATCGACGCGATCATCCAGCAGAGCAGCACCCATTGGAAGCTGGAGCGCATGGCGCGTGTTGATCGGAACATCCTGCGGCTCGCCGTGTACGAGATCCTGCGACGGGCGGACATTCCGGTGCGCGTGACGCTGAACGAGGCCGTCGAGCTGGGGAAGAAGTTCGGATCGGAGGAATCCTCCGCGTTCGTGAACGGCGTGCTGGACCGGATCGCCCACCTCCAGCTGCCGGACGCGACGCCGAAGCTGGAGAAAAAGGCCTGATGGACCTGACCTTCTTTCCCCTCACGCTCGAAGCCATCGATCAGGCCGCGGCCGAGTCCCTTTGCCTGTTCGTCGGCAAGGACGAGCGTCCCCTGACCGGTCTGGCGGGCCTGGTCGACTGGCGGCTCCTCGCGCGCCTGTCGCGGCTGCTCCGCGCCGGGCAGATCACCGGCGACACCGGCGAGGCGGTGCTCACCTCGCCCGGCGCGCGGCTCGGCTTCCGCAAGATGTTCCTCTTCGGAATCGGCGCGGCCGACCAATCCGAGCACGAGCTGCAGCTTCGCGTCTCCGAGTCGCTGCGCAAGCTCTCGCAGGCCGGTGTGCGCGACACGGCGCTGCAGCTTCCCGCGCGCCTCTCTCCCGAGGCGGGAGTGCGCACCCTGCTGGACGAGATGCAGGGATCGGGACGGGCCGTGGTCTTCGCGCCCGAGCCGCAGCGCATGGTGGCCGCGCTCTCCAAGATGGCCCGCGGGCAGGCGCGAATCGAACAGCGCACGGTCAAGGTGGCCTCACCACAGCCCGCGGCGGGCAGCGCACCGGAACCACCCATCGCGCCTCCGGTGGAATCGCGGCCCGCGCCGCCCCAGCCCGGCGACCGCAAGACGGCGGTTCCGCCCCCGCAGCGCTACGTGCCAATGCCGGCCAAGCAGAACGTCTTCAAGAAGAAGAAGTAGGCATTGTGCAAAGTGGGCCGTGACGCCGGCGGGAGCTGCATGGCCGGGCCGCCACTTCGAACATGCAAAAAGCCGCGCACACGTCACCATCACTTCGCTTCAGGGGCGGCCCGGCGGCTTTTTGAACTTGTGGCGGCCCAGCCATGCAGGTCCCGCCGGCTGATCGCGCGTGCATTTCTGCTTCAGCCTCCTCGCGTCGCGCGAAGGGTGTTGTCGAGCTTCGCAGGCTCAACCTCGGAACCCTCGAGGCACAATACGCATGGATGATACGCCCAACGCTCGCCCGCCCCGGAGTCAAAGGTGCTCGCGCGACGTGACGAAGCTCACGCAGTAATAACCGCGCGGTCAGCCGGCGGGAGCATGGCTGGGCCGCCGCAAGTTCAAAAACCGCCGGGTCCTCAGGGAAGTGAAGTCATGGCCCCATGTTCGCGGTTTTTGCATGTCCGAAGCGGCGGCCCGGCCATGCTCTCGCCGGCGTCGCGGCGGACAGTACCGAGACAGCACGCTCTTAGGGGTGAACGATCCGGACACTGATGTCGCGCCAGCGGGTCTCCTCCACGAGACGGCGCTCAGCCGTCGACTCGATCCGCAGCTCGTGCTCCCCGGTCCATGACACCCGCACGGGCACCGAGCCCAACCCGATAAACACGTCGCTGCGCGCCCCGGAAGGCCGCTGCGCGAAGAGCAGGGCGACATGCGTGGTGGTCGCGCCCGGGCAGCGCACCTCGAACACGTCGGCCCGAACGCGCCCGCCCGGGGCCAGCGACCGCTCGATCTCGTGCGACTCGCAGGGCGAAGGCTCGCGGGATTGCGATT
>DASQAS010000043.1:0-28075 GCA_035635635.1 Myxococcales bacterium
CCCGGTGATCGCGATCCGCGACCACTGCACGTTGTTCCGCCCGTCGAGCGAGATCTCCGCCGCCACGCCGACCACCGCGAACCGCGAGGCCGGGTTGGGTAGCTTTTCGTACGCTCCCGCCGTGCGCGCCGGAGGCAGCGCTACCCTTACCTGCGTGAGGATCTCCCCGGGCTGCAGCGCCGTGGTCAGCGGCCCGACGATCAGCTCCTCCACTTTCATCGTCCGCTCGCCGCGCGGTCCTGCCACGACCACCGACGCGTCCAGCGCCACCAGCACGGCGGGCCAGTCCGCGGAGGGATCCGCGTGCGCCAGGCTCCCCCCGATCGTTCCAAGATTGCGCACCTGCGCATCGCCGATCTGCCCCGCCGCTTCCGCTGCCATCGGCAGCTTCGACCGGAACAGCTCGTTCTTCCCCAACGCCGCGTGCGTGGTCAGCGCTCCGATGTGCAGCTCGTTCCCGACCTGCTTCACGCCGGTGAGCCCGTCCAGCTTGCGCAGATCCACCACGTGCGCCGGCTGCGCCAGCCGCAGCTTCATCAGCGGGATCAGGCTCTGGCTGCCGGACAGGACCTTGGCGTCATCGCCGTACTTCCCCAGGAGCGCGATCGCTTCCTGCAGCGTCGCGGGGGCGTGGTACTCGAAGGATGCCGGATACATGGTTCCTCCTCAGCGGCCCCGCAGGGCCTCCCAGAGACGGTCCGGAGTGAGCGGCATGTCGACGTGCCGGATGCCGAAGGGCGCGATCGCGTCCATCACTGCGTTGGCCACCGCCGCCGTCGAAGCGATCGTTCCCGTCTCGCCCGCGCCCTTGATGCCCAGGGGGTTCACCGGGCTGGGCGTCTCGGTGCGGCCCACCTGAAAGTTGGGCAGATCGTCGGCGTGCGGCATGGCGTAGTTCATGAACGAGCCGGTGATCAGCTGTCCGTTCTCGTCGTACTCGGCGTGCTCCCAGAGCGCCTGCGAGAGCCCCTGGGCGATTCCGCCGTGCACCATCCCGTCCACGATCATCGGGTTGATCACGCGGCCTAGATCATCCACCGCCAGGTAGCGCAGCACCTTCACCTGGCCGGTGTCGCGCGCCACCTCCACCACGCAGACGTGCGTGCCGAAGGGGAAGACGAAGTTGCCCGGGTCGAAGAAGCTGATCGCTTCGAGCCCAGGCTCCAGCCCCTTGGGCATGTTGTGCGCCAGATACGCCATCAGCGTGACGTCGCCCCAGGTCTTGGACCTTCCCGGGGACCCCTTCACCGAGAACTTCCCGCCCTCGTAGACCACGTCGGCGTCGGCCGCCTCGAGCAAGTGCGCGGCGATCTTCTTCGCCTTGTCCTTGATCTTCTGCGCGCCCATGTAGAGCGCCGCCGTCCCCACCGGCCCGCTGCGGCTTCCATACGAGCCCATCCCGAACGGCACCTGGCCCGTGTCGCCGTGGACGATCTCCACGTCCTCGATCGGCACTTGCAGCTCGTCCGCAGCCACCTGCGCGAACGTGGTCTCGTGCCCTTGCCCGTGGCTGTGCGACCCGGTGAAGACGGTCACCTTCCCGGTGGGATGCACGCGGACCGTCGCGCTCTCATACAAACCGGCCTGCGCCCCGAGAGCGCCCGCGACCTGCGACGGCGCCAGCCCGCAAGCCTCGACGTAGGTCGAGAACCCCACCCCGAGATACTTGCCCTGCTTGCGCGCCTGCTCCTGCTCCTTGCGGAAGGCCCGGTAGTCGAAGCTCTCCAGCGCCTTGTCCAGCGCGCCCTCGTAGTTGCCGCTGTCGTACACGAGCGCGACCGGCGTCTGGTACGGGAACTTCTCCTTGGGGATGAAGTTCTTCCGGCGCAGCGCGATGGGATCCATCCCCAGCTCCTGCGCGGCCAGGTCCACCATCCGCTCGAGCAGGTAGACGGCCTCGGGCCGCCCCGCGCCGCGATACGCGTCCACCGGAGTGGTGTTCGTGAACACCGCGGTCACGTCGCAGTGGATCGCCGGCGTCGTGTACGCGCCCGCCAGCAGCGTCCCGTACAGGTAGGTCGGGATGCAGGGCGCAAACAGCGACAGGTACGCGCCCATGTTGGCGATGGTCTTCACCCGCAGCCCGAGGATCTTCCCGTCCGCCGAGAGCGCCATCTCCGCGTCGCTGTAGTGGTCGCGTCCGTGCGCGTCGGTGAGGAACGACTCGCGCCGCTCGGCCGTCCTCTTCACCGGCCGCGAGAGCGCCTTCGAGGCCCAGGTGACTACGCACTCCTCGGGGTAGACGAAGATCTTCGATCCGAATCCGCCGCCCACGTCCGGCGAGATCACCCGCAGCTTGTGCTCGGGCAGGCCGAGCACGAACGCCGACATGATTAGCCGGTGCACGTGCGGGTTCTGCGTGGTCAGCCAGAGCGTGATGTCCCCGGTCCCCGGATTGGCGCTGGCCAGCGCCGAGCGCGGCTCGATGGCGTTGGGGATCAGCCGGTGGTTGCGGAAGCTCTGCTTCACGACCTTCGCGGCCCCTGCGAACGCCTTGTCGGTGGCGGCCTTGTCGCCGATCTGCCACTTGAACGAGACGTTGTCCTTCGCCTCGTCGTGCACCGCCGGCGCGCCGGGCTGCACGGCCTTCGCCGCGTCGGCCACCACGGGCTGCGGCTGGTAATCCACCTCGACCAGCTCCGCGGCGTCGCGCGCCGTGTAGGGCGAATCGGCGATCACCACCGCGACCGCCTCGCCCATGTACCTCGCGCGGTCCACCGCCAGCGGGTTGCGCGCCGGGATCTTGATCCCGGGGATCAGCCAGCCGACCGGGATGGGCTTCACGCCGCCGTCCACCAGGTCCTTGCCCGTGTACACCGCGACCACGCCCTTCAGCTTCTTCGCCGCGGTCGCGTCGATGCGCGCGATCTTCGCGTGGGCGTGAGGGCTGCGGACGAAGGCCGCGAAGGTGGTGCCGGGGATGCGGACGTCATCGACGAACGTTCCCTTGCCGGTGATCAGCCGGGGGTCTTCGCGGCGCTTGATGCTCGCTCCGAAGAGTTTCTCGGAAGCCATGGCTCACCTCGCCTTCGCGGCCTGCTGCACCGCCTTGACGATGTTGTTGTACCCGGTGCACCGGCAGAGGTTGCCCTCCAGGCCGGCGCGGATCTGAGTCTCGTTCGGGCTGGGGTTGCGGGCGAGAAGCTCGCAGGCGGAGAGAATCATCCCTGGCGTGCAGAAGCCGCACTGCAGCCCGTGCTGGTCCCAGAACGCCTGCTGCACCGGGTGCAGCTTGCCGTTGCTTGCGAGACCCTCGATGGTGGTGACCGAGCGGCCCTCGACCTGCACCGCGAACAGCGAGCAGGACTTCACTGCCGCCCCGTCCAGGAGGACGGTGCAAGCGCCGCACTGGCTGGTGTCGCAGCCGACGTGCGTCCCGGTGAGGCTCAGCACGTCGCGGAGGAAGTGGACCAGGAGGACCCGAGGCTCGACCTCGCGGGTCTCGGCGACACCGTTCACGTTGATGGTGATGGAGCTCACGGCGAACCCCCTTCCGGGCGCCGCGCACACTACGGCCCGGGGAGATCGGCCGTAGCACCCGGCGGGGGATCGGTCAACACGCGCCGCGGCGCATAGCCGCGACGAAGGGCAGAGCAGGGACGAGGAGGGGACACCCTATTGGGTGTCCCCTAGCCGTCAGGCGAAAGCCTACTCGACTTCCATCGCCTGCACGATCCACTTCCCGTCCTTCTCCGCGAGCTTGAGGCGCCCCTTGCCCGTGTGCTCCTCGTCGCCCAGCTTGAGCTGCGCCTTCTCGAAAGTCACACCCTGCACGTCGGACGCCTCGCGCCAGGTCGAGACCTTCGCGAACCGGACCAGGATCGCGTTGCTCTGGCCCGCGGCCGCGTCGATCACGATCTCCTTGCCCCCGACCTTCAGGGGCACCTTGTCGATCGAGACCGACCGCAGATCCGCCCAGGCCTTCTCGCCCTCGGGGCCAGTCCGGTTGGTGTGGGAGAACGCCTTGAGGAAGGTCAGAGCGGAGTCCACGTACGGGCGGGACTCGGCGCTGGGCGCCTGGGCGGGAACCTGCGCGGGCTCGGCGGCAGGAGCAGCCGCGGGAGCGGCCGCCGACGGCTCGGCCTTGGCCGCTTCGTTGGAAGGAGTCTGCGCGCGCGCGACGGTCGCGGCGAGCAGGACGCTCAACATCAGCTTGCAAAAGAATCGCATCGAGAACCTCGACGAAAAGGGTTGCTACCTAGATTCCAACGGTACCATCCGCAGATCCAGATAAGCGATGTGCGCACACGTAGGTCCCCGTCAAGCGGCGGGCGGCCTTGTGCTGCCGCGCGCGAGCGTTCGTCCGTGCAAAATTGCAAACGCGGTCGAGACGGCTCGCGCTATGGTCGCCGCGCATGCCCGATCCGCTGATCGAGTTCGACCGCGTCACCGTGCTGCGCGACGGCGTCACCGCGCTGGACCGGCTCAGCCTGCGCATCGACGACGGAGAGCGCGTCGCCATCCTCGGACCGAACGGCGCGGGCAAGTCCACGCTGGTGGACGCCCTGACTCGTGCGGTGTACCCGGCCACCGGCGTGGGCCCCTTTGCGCTGCGGATCTACGGCCACGACCGCTGGGACATCTTCGATCTGCGCAACCTCCTGGGCATCGTCACGCATACGCTGGTGCGCGACTGCACCGGGCCCTACAGCGCGCTGGAGACGGTGGTCTCCGGATATTTCGGCAGCATCGGCGTCTGGCCGCACCACGAGGTGACGGAGAAGATGCGCGAGCGCGCCCGGCGGGCGCTCCAGGCGCTGGACATCGGCCACCTCGCCGAGGTGCCGCTCAAGGAGATGTCGTCGGGCGAGGTCCGCCGGGCGGTGATCGGGCGCGCTCTCGTCCACGATCCACGCGCGCTGGTCCTGGACGAGCCCACCGTCAGCCTGGACATCCGCGGCCGCCGCGAGCTGATCACCGCCATGCGCCGCCTGGCCCGCGCCGGAAAGAGCCTGGTGCTGGTGACGCACACGCTGGACGATCTGATCCCCGAGGTCGACCGGGTGGTCACGCTGCGCGACGGCCGCGTTCTGCACGACGGGCCGGTCCGGCAGGTGCTGCGCCCAGGGCCCCTCAGTGAGCTCTTCGGCGTGGACGTGCACGTGGCCGAGCAGGACGGCGCCTGGCACATGTGGTGAGCAGGGAATCCTGCGCTCCCGTGCGGGAAGGTGGGATACCCGCCGAACCGCGCCCATCCGATCTTCAGGGCGATCTGTGGTTGGATTGTTCGGAAGGATACGGGGACCATGCCTGAGGCACCACCGGACGCAAAACTTCCTTCGGACGCGACCTTCGAGCTGAAGCTCGTCTTCCTGCGGGAGCTCGAGAGCGCGTACAGCCAGGCCCGCGATGCGCAGGACCGGCTCCTCTCGTCGGGCGGCGATCAGAAGGCGCTGCACCAGCTCAAGAACTTCTTCCATCGCATCGCCGGCACCGCCCACGCGGCGGAGTTTACCGAGCTGGGCTATCTGTGCGCGATCGCCGAGCGCATGGCGGAGCTGACGGCGGCCGCCGTGCTTCCGCTGGAGAAGGTCGTGGCGGGGTTCGCGGACGCGCTCGCCGCAGTCGCCCACGTGCTCGACGCCCACGGGGCGGGAAAGGTCGACCGCCCGCTGCCGCGGCCTCCCCAGGTGGCGACCCTTGGGCTCCTGCAGCCTTCGGACAGCGGTGTGGATCGCGTCCTCTCCAAGATCCTGGTGATCGACGACGACCCGTTCTCGGCCAACCTGATCGACGGCTGCCTCCGGGCCGCGGGCTTCATGTCCAGCTACTGCTGCAATCCGGAGCAGGCGCTGGGCACCATCGCCGCCGAGCTGCCGGACCTGATCATCCTCGACGTGGTGATGCCTGGCCTGGACGGCTTCGATCTCTGCCGCCGGGTGCGGACGCATCCCGCGCTGCAGTTCACGCCCATCATCTTCGTCACCCGCAAGGGCGACCTGGAGCAGCGGGTGCGCGGGCTGGAGGTCGGCGGCAACGACTACATCGCCAAGCCGTTCGAACCACAAGAATTGGTGGCGCGGGTCCGCAGCCACCTGCAGCGCCTCGCCGCGCTGCGGGACATGGCCGTCCGCGACGGGCTCACCCGCTGCTACAACCACAAGTATTTCAAGATGCGGATGGAGCAGGAGATCGCCCGCGCGCGCCGGTACAAGCTGGAGTTGGCGCTGGGAATCCTCGACATCGATCACTTCAAGAACGTGAACGACACGCACGGCCACCCGGCCGGCGACGCCGCGCTCGTTCACATGGCGAACCTGATCGGACTCTCCGTCCGCAGCACCGACGTGGTGGCGCGCTACGGCGGCGAGGAGTTCGGGATCCTGCTGATCCAGGCCGGAGACGCCGAGGCGACCATCATCACCAACCGGATCCGCGAGCGCATCGCCCACAACCGGTTCGCGCTGCCCTCGCTGTCCGTCGGCGGCGAGATGGTGCAGGTCCCGGTGACGGTCTCCATCGGCGTGTCGCGATTCAGCCCCAGCGACAACCTGCAGACGCTGCTCGAGCGCGCCGACCGGGCGCTCTACGATGCGAAGAACAACGGCCGGAACCAGGTCCGGGTTGCCTGAAGCGTTTCCGGTCGACCGGAGGCCTTGACCTCCGGTCGAGCCGGTCCGTCCGGCGCTCAGCTCACTGCACGACGTTGAGCGCGGTGTCGTCGATGAAGAAGCTGGTCTGCAGCGAGACGTCTTCGACGCCGTGGAACTGCACGCGCACGGTCTGGCCGCGGAACGAGGACAGGTCGAAGCTCTTCTGCAGATAGGTCGTGCTCTTGTTCAGGTTGCTGTAGGTGGCCAGCGTGGAGAGCACGGTGCCCGAGGTGTTTCGCACGGTGACGGTCAGGGTGTCGAACGCGGTCACCGTGGTCGTCTCGGCCGTGGTGATCTTCAACCAGAACGAGAGCGCCGCGGAGCACGCGCCCGCGGGGATGGTGACGGTCTGGTTGAGGTCGTCGGTGTGTGACCTGCCGTAGCCGTCCAGCCACGCCTTGACCGAGCCGCTGTGCGGCGCCGATCCCGCGGTGCTGGCGTCGATCACGCCTGCGGTGGCCGTCCAGCCCGTGGAGCCCGACTCGAATCCGGGGTTGACGAAGAGTTGGGTGGTCGTCGTGCAAGCGCCGCCCGCGCCGTTGACGGTCACCGAGACGCTGGTGCTGTGCGAGCCGGAAGCGGCGCTGCCGGTGACGGTCAGCGTGAAGGTCTGCGTGGTCGCGGAATTGTTGGTGATGGTCAGGGTCGCGCTCTGGCCGGAGCTGACCGAGCCCGGCGTGATGGTGGCGGTGACGCCGCTCGGCGTGGCCGACGCGGTCAGCGAGACCGTCTGCGCGCTGCCCGAAGTGGTGGCCGTACTGATGGTGACGGTCCCCGAGCTGGCGGCCGGAACCGTGATGCTGGTCGGGCTCGCCGCGATGGAGAAGTCGTTGGCTGGAGGAGGCGGGCTGCCCAGCATCGCCGCGCCGTTGGGCGTGCCGATGCCGCTCGGGCCGTCGTAGCCGGTCACGCCGGTGCACAGATAGCTGGGGCTGCAGGTGCCGTTGACGCCCCCGACCACGTCGAAGAACTGGCTGACGTTTGCGTAGGGATACTGCGGCGTGGCCGAGGAGTGGCCGGTGAGCGCGAAGATCGAGGCCACCACCGGCGAGGCGACGCTGGTACCGCCGAAGACCAGCCACCCGCCCACGCCCCCGAAGGTGTCGTAGACGGCGACGCCGGTCTGCGGGTCGGCCACGGCCGAGGCGTCGGCCACGGTGCGCCGGGCGCAGCCCGTGTCGGTCTGCCAGCTGGGCTTGGTCTCGAATCGGCTGCAGCCGCTGCCGGCGCCGCCGTTCGCGTTGGTGGCGCTGCCCCAGACGGTCTCGGTCCAGCCGCGCGCGCTGGTGTCGCGGACCAGGTGCGTGCCGCCCACCGCGAGCACGGTGGTGGCCGCCGCCGGGTACTCGACGCCGAAGCCGCTGTCGCCGCTGCTGGCGGTGATCAGGACGCCGGGATGGTTGAAGAACTGGTTCGTGGTGGTGGGATCGCCGGCGCTCTCCCCGCCGCCGTAGCTGTTGCTGATCACGCTGGCGCCCATGACCACGGCCCGGTTCACGGCGGCGCCCAGGTTGGCGATCGAGGCCGTGCTCGCCTCCACCAGCAGGATGTTGCAGCTCGGGCAGATGGCGCTGGCCATGTCGAGGTCGAGCGAGATCTCCTCCGCCCAGCCCACGTCGGACGCGGGCAGGGGCGAGGTCTGGCCGTTCTGGTTCACCTTGCGGAAGCAGCCGTTGGCGGTGGTGCAGGGCGGAAGGCCGAACTGCGCGCGGTAGACGGCGAGGTCGGACTCGGCGTTGGGGTCGTCCATCGCGTCGACGATGGCGATGGTCATCCCGGTGCCGCCGGTGGTGGGCAGATTGTAGGCGCTGATCAGATCGGCGGGCGTGAAGCTTCCCGGCGCCGGGGCGGTGGCGAACGGCTGGATCTGCCCGGCGTCGTTGACGCGGACCCAGGCGTGGCAGCGGGCGTGGCCGGGAGCTGCCTGGCCGCAGACCCGTGCATGGCGGTGCTGCCCTTGCTGCTGCGGAACGCTTGTCAGCTCCTGGTCGGCGGACTTGAGGTCCAGCTCCGCCGACTGCGGCTCGGCCTGACCACACGCGGCGAGGGCGATGGCCGCCGCCGCGAGCGAGCGAGAAAGGACGAGACGAATGGAGCAGCCTCCCGATAATCCTGTCTGGGACATCGACACTCCGGGGATGTGATGGATCCCTTTTCGGGCCGGACGAGGTTGGGCGCCGAGTCGCACAGCCCCCCAGCCAGCGATCAGAGGCGCCTATAGCACGCAGGTCGGGCTTGCCTGGATCGGAATCAATGCGATTCTAGTAAGTTCAATACTTTATGGCGAATCAAGCATCCTCCACTTGACCGACGACAGAGTGGCGGAGGCGCGCCGATCCGAGACCAAAGGCGTAATTCAAGAAAACACAGAATCGATATTCGCCCGATTACACCCGAAGTCTCTTGCGCGAAGCCGCCGCGATGTGCCGGGGCCGATCGCCGAAGCCGGCGCGCGCCCCGATGCAGGTGTGCCGGTGGTGCGTCGCATGGTTGTAGGTGAAGACGCCGGAGTGCTCCCACTCGCCGGCGAGGAAGACGCGCTCCCAGGGCACGAAGACGTCCACTCATGATATGCCGCCCGCATGGCAAACGTCGCCTTCATCGGCCTGGGAAAGATGGGTTCTCCGATGGCCGCGCGGCTGCTGCAGGCCGGCCACAAGGTCTATGCATTCAATCGCTCCCGACCGCCGATCGACGCGCTGGTGCGGCAGGGCGCTCAGTCGGCCGCTTCCGCCGCGGAGGCGGCCGCCAACGGCGAGGTCGTGCTCACTGCGCTGCCCACGCTGCAGTCGGTGGAGGAGGTCTATCGCCAGCTCGCGGCGGGCGCGCGGCGCGGACAGATCTACGCGGATCACTCCACGGTGAGCCTGGGCCTCAACAAGCGCTGCGCGGAGCTGCTGGCGGCGAGAGGGGCCCAGTTCCTCGACGCCCCCGTCTCGGGAGGGCCGGCGGGCGCGCAGGCCGGGACGCTGACGGTGATGGTCGGCGGGGAGAAGGCGGCGTTCGAGGCCGCGCTGCCGGTCTTCCAGGCATTCGGGAAGAACATCCGCCTCTGCGGGGGCAACGGCGCGGGGCAGGCGGTGAAGCTGGTCAACCAGCTCCTGGTCGGCGTGCATACCGCCGCCATCGCGGAGGCGGCTGTGCTCGGAGCGAGGCTCGGGGCGGACCCGAAGACGGTGCTGGAGGTGATCGGCACCTCCTTCGGCGGCTCGACCATGATGACCCGGAACCTGCCGCGCTTCATCTCGCGCGACTTCAGCGCGGCGACCTCGGTGCGGCTCCTGCTCAAGGACCTGGGCATCATCCACGACGAGGCCAAGAGCTCTGGCGTGCCGCTGCTCCTGGGCGGGCTCGCCGAGCAGCGTTTCCTCGAGGCCTGCGGCCGGGGGCTGGCCGACGAGGACATGGCCGCGCTGGTGAAGCTCTGGGAGGAACCCGCGGGCACCACCGTGGACAAGCCGCGCCGGGGGTGATCGATGCCGCGCTACGCCGCCAATCTCACGATGCTCTGGCCGGACCTGGACGTGTACGACCGGTTCCGCGCTGCCGCGATTGCGGGCTTCCGCCGGGTGGAGATCCTCTTCGTCCACGCACTGGATCCGGCGCGCGTCGAGCGGGAGCTGCGCGAGCACCGGCTGGAGCTGGTGCTGTTCGATCCCGCTCCGGGGGACTGGGCGAAGGGAGAGCGCGGCCTGCTCAGCCTGCCGGGGCGCGAGCAGGAGTTCCTCGCCACCCTGCGCGACGCGATCGCGGCGGCGCAGCGCTTCGGGACCCGGCGGCTCAACGCGCTGGCGGGGATTGCGCCTCCGGGCGTCCCGCGGGAGGTGGCCGAGCGCACGGCGGTCGCAAACCTACAAACCGCCACGCCGCTGGTGCAGGCGGCGGGGCTGACCTTGCTGGTGGAGGCGATCAACTCCATCGACATGCCGGGGTACTTCGCCGACACGGTGGAGAAGGCCGCGGCGCTGGTGGAGGCGGCGGGATCAACTGCGGTGCGGCTGCAGCTCGACCAGTACCACGTGGGAATGGCGGGCGCGGACGCGCGGGCGGCGCTGCGCCGCTACGCGACGCTGGTGGGGCACGTGCAGATCGCCGACGTGCCCGGGCGGAACCAGCCCGGGACGGGAAGCCAGCCGATCCGCGAGTTCCTCGAGGACCTGGATGACATGGCGTACGCCGGCAACGTCGGACTGGAATACCGGCCGCGCGGCACCATGGACGAAGCGCTGGCCTGGCTCCCGCGAACCGGGCGCGGCTGACGCAAGCCGCCCTTACGGCTTCTTCGATCGGAGCGCGCGCCGGATGATCTTGCCGGTGGCGGTCAGCGGCAGCTCCTTCACGAACTCGACGATCCGCGGGTACTCGTAGGCGGCCAGCCGCGAGCGGACGTGTTCTTGAAGTTCGGACCTGAGCGAGTCGGATGGCTCCTGGCCCGGCTTCAGCACGATCACGGCTTTCACCACCTCCGTGCGGATGGGATCGGGCTCGCCCACCACGGCGGCCAGCGCCACGGCCGGATGGCGGCAAAGGCAGGTCTCGATCTCCGCCGGACCGATCCGGTAGCCGCCGCTGGTGATCAGGTCGTCGTCGCGGCCGATGAACTTGAAGTAGCCCTCGGCGTCGCGCAGGCCCAGGTCGCCGCTGATCAGCCAGTCGCCGCGGAACTTCGCGCGGGTCGCGGCCTCGTTCTGCCAGTACTGGAGGAACATCACCGGGTCGGGCCGCTTGTACGCGATGCTCCCCATCTCGCCGGGCGGCAGCTCGCGGCCTTCCTCGTCGACGATGGAGACGGTGTGGCCGGGGATCGTGGTCCCCATCCAGCCCGGACGCACCGGCGGAAGCTCCGCTCCGTTTCCCACCACCAGGTTGCACTCGGTCTGTCCGTAGAACTCGCGGATGGTCAGACCGAGCGCGCTGCGGCCCCAATCGATCAGGTCCTCGCCCAGGCTCTCGCCGCCGGAAGCGACGGTGCGCAGCCGGACCCCCGGGTCGCGCGCTCCGGAAGCCCGCAGGAGCTTGAGCGCGGTGGGCGGCATGAAGACGTTCCGCACCGCGTGGCGCGCCATCAGGCGCATCGCTTCCGCCGGTTCGAACTTTCGCGGCCGGTGCGCGACCACGCAGACGCCGTGGTGCCAGGCGGGCATCAGGACGTCGAAGAGGCCGCCAATCCAGGCCCAGTCCGCGGGCGTCCAGAACCGGTCGCCGGGTTGCGGGAAGCCGTCGTTCGGGAACTCGACGCCGGGCAGATGCCCGAGCAGCGCACGGTGCGCGTGCAGCGCGCCCTTCGGCTGGCCGGTGGTGCCGCTGGTGTAGATGATGAACGCCGGGTCTTCCGCTTTGGTGTCGACCCGGTCGAATCGATCCGAGGCCTGGCCGAGCAGGACGTGCAGATCGAGCGCACCGTCCGCCGGGCCGTCCGCGCAGAAGATCGTCCGCAGCTCGGGCAGGCGATCGCGGATCGCGGCGAGCTTGGGGAGCTGATCGCGGTCGGTGACGATCGCGCGGGCGCCGCTGTTCTGGAGGCGGAACTCGAGCGCTTCTTCGCCGAAGAGCGTGAAGAGCGGGACCGAGATCATCCCGGCCTTCCAGGCCGCGGCGTGTGCCACTCCGGTCTCGTGGCGCTGGGGGAGGAGGATGGCGATCCGGTCGCCGCGCTTCAGGCCGCGGGCAACCAGCACGTTGGCGAAGCGGTTGGAGAGCGCGGAGATCTCGTCGAAGGTCAGCTTGCGGACGCTCCCCGAAGGATCGATCTCGATCAGCGCCAGCGCGCCTGGATGCCGATCGGCGACGTCCGAGCCGATGTTGAGCCGTTCCGGGATGCTCCAGCGGAACGCAGGCATGGCTCAGAAGACCTGCGGCTTGGCGTCGGCAGCCAGCGGACTGACGTAGGGCTTCCCCTGCGTGGCCTCCGCGAACTCCTTCTTCGCCTGCGCGACCGCATTGCGGTCGGTGAGCAGGTCGAGCATCGACGCGCCCAGGACCTTGGCCGCGACGTGCATCCCCTTGAAGCCGAGCGGGTGCGCGGCGCAGGAGGTCTGCGCCCAGTGGTGCGCGGCCGTTCCCAGCGGCCGCGCAGCGACGTCCAGCTCGGCCAGCGGCACCACCGCGCTCACCTCTCCGATGTCCGAGGAGGCGGTCGCGCCGTGCCCGGGGCCGAAGGGAATCACCTCGGTGGCCAGCCCGGACTGCGCGACGCCGACCTCCTTCTGCACGGCCTTCGCGAAGGTCTGGTCCTTGTCGTCGAAGCGCGGCGCACCCACGCGCTCGAGCTCCTTCTGCATCACCTTGCCCACGACGGAGTTGCTGACCGGCTCGCGCACCGAGGCAAGGACGGTGACCTTGGCGCGCGTCTCGGTGCCCAGCGCGGCGCCGTCCGCGGCCTTGCGCATGCGCGCGATCATCTCGTCCACGCTGGCGATGTTCCTGTCGCGCAGCCAGACCTGCACCTTGGCGTAATCGGGGATCACGTTGGCCACCTTGCCTCCGTCCTTGATCACCCGGTGGATCCGCGCGGTGGGCTGGATGTGCTCGCGCATCAAGGACATCGCGTGCTCGAACAGCTCCAGCGCGTCGAGCGCGCTGCGGCCCAGCCAGGGAGAGGCCGCAGCGTGCGCGGTCTTGCCGAAGAATTCGACCTCCGTGGCGGTGAGGGCCAGGCGCGTGCCCACGGAGATCTGGTTCTTGTCGCTCGGGTGCCAGGCGAGCACGACGTCGCTGTCCTTGAAGGCACCGGCCATGATCATGAAGGTCTTGCCGATCAGGATCTCCTCGGCAGGCGTGCCGAAGACCTTGATGGTGCCCGGCAGCTTCTGATCGATGCGGGCGCGATTCGCCGCCACCGCCGCTGCGATGGCCGCCGTGCCCAGGAGGTTGTGGCCGCAGCCGTGCCCCGGAGCGTCGGCGACCCGGGGGTCCTTCTTCGCCTCGCCGGCCTGCTGCGAAAGCCCGGGCAGCGCGTCGTACTCGGCGAGGATGCCCACCACCGGCGAGCCGGACCCAATGGTGGCCACGAACGCCGTGCTCATGCCGCCCAGGTTGCGCGTGACCTTGAATCCTTCCTTCTCCAGAAGCTCGGCGGTGAGGTTGGCGGACTTCGTCTCCTGGAGAGCCGGTTCGGAGAACTCCCAGATCTGCGTGGCGACGTTCTCCCAGCGGGAGCGGGTCTGATCCAGGTACGCATCGGTCGCGGGCGCGGCGGCGGCCATGACGAGGGCAGCGAGGGCGGCGGTCATGGGGTGTGAGTACAAAATCCGGGGGGCGGAGGGAAGGGGCGCGCCGATTGCAAGACGCAGCGTTGACGGAGCGACCGGTTGCGCTACCCTGTGCCGCGTGCGGATCATGGTTGGAGTCGACGGATCGGATCCGGCGCTGCGGGCGGCGCGCCGCGCCTTCGCTCTCGCCTCACGGCTTGGCGAGTCGGTCACTCTCGTCCACGTCCTGCCTCCGCCGCCGGTACTCTCCGAGCCGTCCGTGCTGATCAACGTCGTCGAGCTGGAGCGGCACGTCTACGAGACGGGCAAGGCCGTGCTGGACAAGCTGGCCGCGGAAGGGCGCGGGTCGGGCATCCAGGTGGACACGCAGCTCCTCTCCGGATCGGCCGCGGAGATGATCGCGGAGGCCGCGCAGGCCGAGGACGTGGAGATGCTGGTGGTGGGCAGCCGGGGCCGCACGCTGGTGGGCAGCATGCTGCTCGGCGGGACCTCGCACCGGCTCGCGCACATCTCCAAGAAGCCGGTGCTCATCGTGCACTGAAGCCGGCAACACACGTCCATCGAGTCGCCGTTACCCGGCGGCCCATCCGACCCCGCGTGTTGCCCCACGAGCTACTTCGCGACCGCGAATCCAGAGGCGGCGATGGCCTGGTCCAAGTCGGCCCGCTTCGCCTTGGAGTCGTCGTACTTCACGACCACCTGGGCCTTCTCCTTGTCTGCCGTGGCCGACTCGACGCCCTTCACTTCCTTCAGCTTCGCCGCGGTCTTGGCCGGGCACTTCTCGCATTTCCAGCCGTCGACCTTGATCGTCTCCGTTTTCACTTCGGCGAGGGCCGCAGTAGTCAAACCGAGGCCGATGGCGCATGCGAACAATGCCTTCTTCATGAGAGTCCTCCGCAGGAAGAGCAGGCGCGCAGCTTTGACGCTCGCGCCCTCGCTGTCAACTCACGGCCCGGGCGGATATTTCTACCGCCGCGTGAGCGCGACCTCCACCGACAGCGTCTCGCCGCCTCCGCCGACGTAGATGGTCCCGGAAGTGGGCGTGGCGTCCACGTAATTTCGTCCCACCGCCACCCGGACGTGGTCGGTCTGCGTGATTACGCCGTTGGTCGGATCGAACCCCTTCCAACCCACCTCCGGAAGGTAGACCTGCACCCAGGCGTGCGAGGCGTCCGCCATCCGGGCGTTGGGGTGCTTGGCTCCTGTGTAGAGGTAGCCGCAGACGTAGCGGGCGGGCACGCCGATCAACCGGGCGAGGCAGATGAAGAGGTTGGCGAAGTCCTGGCAGACGCCGCGGCGGCTCGCGTAGACCTCGAAGGCCGTGGTGGCCAAGGTGGTGGTGCCCTGCTGGTACTGGTAGTCGGTGAAGATGGTCGCGTTCAGATCGAGCAGCGTGTCGAGCAGCTCGTAGTCGTTCCGCGCCGCGAAGCTCATCCCGTACTCGGTCAGCTCGGCCAGCTCGCTCTCGGGGAGCTCCGGCGGCAGCAAGAACGGCTGCAGGATCTGCCGCTGCCAGGGCATCCAGACCAGCGGCAGCGACGAGCGGACGCGAGCGGGCCTGAAGTCGAGCGGCTCGGTGTCCAGCAGCTCCACCTCCGAGCGCGCGTCGATGGCCAGCTCGGTGAACGGCGTCTCCAGCAGCACGCGGCGAACGTGGTTGCCGAAGACGTCGTCGAAGTCCCGCTCGTGCCCCGGCACCGAGACCTTCACCCGGCAGTGATGCATCCGCTGCAGCCGGTCGTGCGCCGGAAAGAGCCTGAACAGGTGCGCGCTGCGCTCCACCGGGTTGGCGTACCGGTAGACGGTGCGGTGGAGCACCTCGTACCGCCGCTTCTCCGCCCGGGTGGTGACGTGCAGGGGACGCGCCCGCGGCACGAAGGGGGGCGGCGGCTCCGACAATGGGGCGCCCGCCATCCGACCCGACATCGCCTGCGGAGAGCCGGTCTGCGCCGGCGGCCGGGTTCCGGGCAGCGGCGGAGCAACCGGGATGGGCGCATTGGCCGCGCCCGGATCGGCCAGCGCTTCCGGCCCGAGCTCGGCCCGCACCGCGCCCTGCCGCACGATCAGCAGATGCCCCGGGATCAGGCGCCGCCACGTTCCCGACTCGCCTTTGCGCGCCTTCAGCGGGTTGGAGCTGACGATCACGCCCTTGCGCGCGTGGATCCCGCGTCGGGTCAGATCCACCGTGAGGTCCTCGTCGCCGAAGGCCAGCTGCCCGTGGGGCGGCAAAAGCTCCCAGACCCAGGCCTCGCCGTTTCCCCGGCGGTCGGCGTAGATGGCCAGATCGAGCCCGTCGGAGATGGCGGTGGTGAGGCTGCCGTGCCGGTTCAGGTCGTGGAACCAGCCGAGCAGCATCTCCGGCGGCACGTCGGCGAGCGTCTTGGAATCGCGCTCCGCCGCGCGCCCCAGAAGCTCGCAGAGGATCTGCTCGCTGTCCGTGGATCCCACCGGCTCGAAGCGCGTGGGCTGAGGCAGCCGGTGCTCGAGGCTTCCACTGTGCGCGAGCAGCCAGTCGCGCCGCCCCCAGGCGCGCTGGAACGGCTGCGTGTTGGCCTCGGTGAGCGCGCCCCAGGTCGCGCTGCGGATGTGCACCACGAAGATGCTCGACTCCAGCCGCTCCCAGGCCGAGACCAGCGCGCTGCGGATGCTGCCATGCGAGGGGTTCGCTTCCTTCATCACCAGCGCCGCCGGCTCGCCGCCCGGATAGCACGCGATGCCCCACCCGTCGGGCGGCGTGTGCGAGATTTCCAGGCAACGGAGATCGAAGGCCGGAGTCAAGGTTCCTTCGAACGAGAGCGCCAAGAGATTCGGCATCGCCGCGACCCTACTCATTCCTGCCGGGGGCGGCCCCGGAAATCGCCTGGGATTGCGACTGGCCGTTCTGCGATTCCGACTGCGTCTGCGAAGGCGGCGCGGCAGCGAGCAGCTCGACAGCGATCTCGTCGCAGGCCGCGTCCACCTCCTCCACCACCTTGGTCAGCGTCTGGTGCATCTCCTCGTCCTCCAGCGCCTTTGCCGCGCGGCCCTCCAGCCAGGCCTCCAGCGCCCGCAGCCGCTCCTGGGCCCGCAGCGCCGGCAGCCGCCCCTCCTCGGGACGGATCTGCGCGAGCCGCTCGCGCGCCCGCTGCAGGCAATGCCGCACCGATCGTGGAAAGCGCGGCTCCCAGATCAGGAAGGAGGAGACGGCCGGCCCGGTGACCGCGCCCCGCTGGCTCTTCATGAACGACTCGAACCCATAGCAGGCGCGCAGCAGCGAGAGCCAGAGGGAGACCTCCACCACCGGGTGCGCCTCGGCGTCGCCGTTCGCCGCGGTGCTGAAGGCGTGGTGGTGCACGTCGAGGATGCGCGCGGTCTGCCCGGTGCGCTCCAGCATCACGCCCAGCCAGATGAAGTCCAGCGGCGCGTCGTGCAGCATGGTCCCGCGCAGCAGCCCGAGCCCGAGCTGCGTCTCGCGCCGCACGTGCCGGTAGAAGCCGTAGCGGTGCTCCTCGTAGCCCGCCCGCGCCGCCGGCGACTGCATCCAGAGGTGCAGCTCGTTGATGCTCTCGAACACCTCCAGCGATATGGTCTCGCGGATGGAGCGGGCATTCTCGCGCGCCGCCGCGATCGATCGGGCCAGCGAGACGGGCGCCTTGCCGAACACCAGGTAGTCCTGCACCGCCTCGCCGTCCCCGAGCGCCTCCTCGCCGAGCTCGGCCGCGAAGCGCTCGCGCTCGCCGGCGATCACCACCACCGGCAGCCAGCACTGCTGCGGCGTCAGGTCCGAATCGATGGCCAGGGCGGCCGTGACCTGGAGGACGCGCGCGGTGCTCTCGGCGCGTTCGAGGTAGCGCCCGAACCAGAAGCAGTGATCCGCCACCCGCGAGATCATGGCTTGAGCACCCAGGTGTCCTTGGAGCCGCCACCCTGGCTGGAGTTGACCACGTAGGATCCTTCCCGCAGCGCCACGCGAGTCAACCCTCCGGGCAGCACCCAGGGCCCGGAGGTCCCGAAGAGCAGATACGGCCGCAGGTCCACGCGCCGTGGAACCGCCGCCGCGCGCTGCGCGTCCCAGGTCGGGCAGGTGGACAGCTCCACCCGCCGCTGCGCCACGTAGCGGCGGGGCTGGTCGCGGATCTTCCGTGCGAAATCCTCGCGCTCCGCCTGCGTGGACTGCGGTCCCATCAGCATGCCGTACCCGCCCGCCTCGTCCACCGCCTTGACCACCAGCTCTTCGAGGTGCTCGAGCACCCAGGCGCGATCGGAATCGCGGAAGCAGAGCGAGGTGGGGACCTGCTCGAGCAGCGGCTCCTCGGAGAGATAGAAGCGGATCATCTCGGGCACGAAGGCGTAGACGGCCTTGTCATCCGCCACGCCGTTGCCGGGAGCGTTGGCGAGCGCGACGTTGCCCGCCGCGTAGGCGCGCATCAGGCCGGGGACGCCCAGCACGCTGTCCTTGCGGAACACCTCCGGGTCCAGATACGCCTCGTCGGTGCGGCGGTAGATGACGTGCACGCGCCGCGGCCCCTGGGTGGTGCGCAGCCAGACCTTCCCGTCGTCGACGTAGAGGTCGGGCCCCTGCACCAGCTCGATGCCCATCTGGCGGGCCAGGAAGCTGTGCTCGAAGTAGGCCGAATTGAACGGCCCCGGCGTGAGCAGCACCACCGCCGGGTCGCCGTCCGTGTCGCCGGGCGAGACGCTGCGCAGCGTCTCCGCCAGCCGCGCGGGATAGTGATCGACGCGCTGCACGCGCGCGGCGTCCATCGCCCGGGGCATCACGCGCTTGGAGACCAGGCGGTTCTCCAGCACGTAGCTCACGCCGCTCGGCGTGCGGAGGTTGTCCTCGAGCACGCGGAAGGTGCCCGCAGGATCGCGAATCAGGTCGATGCCGCTGATGTGCACGCGCACGCCGCCCGGGGGACGGATCCCGCGCAGCTGGGGGAGGTAATGGCGCGAGGCCAGCACCAGCTCCTTGGGAATCTTGCCCTCGGCGAGGATCACCTGCTCGCCGTAGACGTCGTCGAGGAACAGCGACAGCGCGCGGATGCGCTGGACGAGCCCCTGCTCGAGCTGCGCCCAGTCCAGAGCTGAGATGGGCCTCGGGAGCAGGCAGAAGGGGAAGATCTTCTCCGTGCCGCGCTGGTCGTCGAAGACGGAGAACGTCACGCCCTGGTTGAGCAGGGCCATCTCGGCCAGCGCCTGGGAGCGGCCGAACTCCTCGGAGGATTTCCTGCCGAAGGTGGCGAATGCCTTGGCCACCGGCGGCCGCACTTCGCCGTCGTTCCCGAACACTTCGTCGTGGGTCCCCGGGAGCGGCCGGTAGTCCGCGAGCAGGCTCATGCACCCTCCGGCGGCGGATGGTCGCCGGGAAGCCGGCGCAAATCGAGCGTCCAAGGCGTGTCGGGATGGGGCGAGGCGGGCTTGCCCGTCACCGGCCACGCAAGCGGCCCCTCTACCGTGAACCGCTGCGCGCGGCGCGCGGCAGCCTCGAAACGCGTCAGCGGCGGGGTGTCGTAGCCCCGCCCCTCCGGATGCCAGACGTGGTAGGCGCAGGCTCCGAGCGACCGGCGCATCCAGAGATCGACGACGTCAAAGCGGAGTGGGTGATGGATGCCGAGGTGTGGATGCAGGCTGTGCGGCGGCGCCCAGGCGCGGAACCGCACTCCCGCCGCGGCTTCGCCGGCGCGCCCGGTCGGGCGAAGCGGCAGCACGTAGCCATTGACCAGGACCTGATGCCGGTCCGGGACCAGGCCTTCGCAGCGGACCTCGACCCGCTCCATCGACGAATCGACGAAGCGGGAGGTACCTCCCGCCGCCGGCTCCTCGCCCAGGACGTTCCACGGCTCGAGCGCGTTGCGGACTTCCAGGCCCACGCCACCGGCCTCGATCCGTCCGGCCACCGGGCAACGCAGCTCGAGGAACGCGCGATAGACCTCGGCGGGATGTGTCAGGCCCCGGGCGGCGAGGAACTCCAGCACGTCCTCGAAGTCGCGCCAGATCCACGTCGGCAACAGGAACCGGTCGTGCAAGGAAAGACCCCAGCGCACCAGCGGCGCCCGGTACGGTTCCTGGGACAGGGCGGCGATCAACGCGCGAACGAGCTGCGCCTGCGCGACCACCATCCGCGGATGAGGAGGCATCTCGAACGCGCGCAGCTCGATCAGGCCCTGGCGTCCGTGGGCCGTGCGCCAGTCGAAGAGCTTGTCGATGCAGATCTCGGCCCGGTGCGTGTTGCCGGTGACGTCCACCAGCAGGTGACGGAAGAGGCCATCGCTCAGCCAGGGCGGCGCGCTCTCGCCGGCTGGCTGCGAGAAGGCGCGTGCGAGCGCGATCTCCAGCTCGTAGAGCGCGTCGTGGCGGGCCTCGTCGATGCGCGGCGCCTGCGAGGTGGGACCGACGAAGAGGCCGCTGAACAGGTACGAGAGCGAGGGATGGTGCTGGACGAAGGTGAGCAGGCTGGCCAGCAGCGACGGGTCCTTCACGAAGGGGCTGCGCAGCGCCGTCGGACCCCCGAGCGTGAGATGGTTGCCGCCTCCGCTTCCGGCCTGGCGTCCGTCGAGCAGATACTTCTCGGCATGCAGCCCCGAGTGCAGGGCCGCTGCGAACACGTCCTCCAGCAGCTTCGCGTGCGCGTCGAATCCGGACGTGGGCGGCAGGTTGACCTCCAGCACGCCGGGATCGGGAGCCAGCGAGAAACCGGACAGATCCGGGCTGCGCGGCGGGGGGTACCCTTCGAGCAATACCGGAATGTCCAGCGCCGCCCGTGCTTCATCGACCGCTGCGACCATGCGCAGGAAGTCCTGTGCCGAGGCGACCGGCGGGAGGAAGACGTAGACGGCGGAGCCGCGCGGCTCGACGCACAGGGCGGTGCGCACCGCTTCCGGAGGGGGAGGCGGCTTCTCGGGCGCCGGCGGACGTCGCTGTGGCACGCGATCCGCGGCTAGCTTTCCTTCCGCGACCAGCCGGGCGATGCGTTGTTTCTCCCGCTCTGCGGTGCGCCGTGCAGCCTCCGGCCCGCGCGGGTCCGGCGGGTTGAACGGATCCTCCTCCGGTTCCGGCGAAGGCGGACCGGGCGGGAGCGACGCGAGCGGAAGGCGCAGCCCGATCGGCGCGTCTCCCACCAGGAGGAAGAGCCGGCCGCGCCGGAACTTCCAGCGCTCGCTGCGGAACCCGTCTTTTGATCGCTCGAGGGGGAGCACGAATCCCGCCGGCGTGGCCAGCCCGCGCTCCAGCACCTGGGCCAGCCTGCGGCGCTCCTCCGGATCGCCAAGGTTCGAAGCGAGCGGGTCCACGTCGGCGGGCAACGCCGCCTCTTGCTGGACGAAGCGCCAGGGATCCTCGTAGGCGGGGTGGACGAAGCCCGGAACTCCGAGGCGCTGCGCGATGGCATCGCACAGCTCCTGCGCCTTGGGCAGCAGCGCCGCATCCGCGGGCGTGCGCATTCCTCCGGGCTGCTGCGCCCAGGGCTCCTTTCCGCCCCGATCGGGCCAGATCGGCTGCCCGTCGCGCCGGCCCACCAGCTCCAGGGTCCAGCGCGGCAGGCTCTCTCCCGGGTATTGCTTGCCTTGTCTGAGCAGCAGGACGCCGCCGGCGCAGAGGCGATCGCGCAGCTCGCGCGCGAGCGCGAGCCCCTGCTCCCACTTGCTGGGACCGAGCGCCTCGGAGCTCCACTCCGGCCTCTCGGCGTGCAGGCGCGAGTTGAAGGTCGGCTCGCCGCCGCAGGTCAACTCGACGCCCGACGCGAGCAGCCTCTCGTCGGTGGCGAGGCCCGCCGCCCGCAGAGCCTGCCAGGCCTCGTCGGTGAAGGGCGCCGTCGGCCGCACCTCGTGTCCGAGGCGGCCGATGCGCATTTCGAAGAGCACGTCGCTCGCGCCCACGTCGGTGCTGCCGTCGATGGGGGCTGCGAGCGCCGGCGTGGCGGTGCAAGCGAGGGGGATGTGGCCTTCGCCGCAGAGAAGGCCGCTGGTCGGATCGAGACCCACCCAGCCGGCGCCAGGCAGGAACACCTCAGCCCAGGCGTGCAGGTCGGCGACGTCGCGCGAGACGCCTTTGGGCTGATCCGGCAGCATGCCCTCGTCGGTGAGTTGCACCAGGTACCCGCTGGCGAACCGGGCGGCCAGGCCTCGCGACCGCAGCGCCGCGATCAGCAGCACCGACGAGTCGCGGCAGCTGCCCCGCCCGGCCCGCAGCGTCTCCTCCGGCGTCCAGATGCCCGCCTCTTCGCGAATCACGTAGCGCACGTGGCGCGCCACCCTGCGGTTCAGCTCGACGATCAGATCGACGGTCTTGCCCTCGCGAGGGAGCGACTCGAGGAACTCGGTCGCGAGGCGTCCCAGCGCGAACGGAGCCGCCCGGGTGTCGAGATACGCGGTCAGATCGGGGAGGAGGGCGCTGTACGAGAACGGCACCCGGTCCGCCTCGTGGTCAAGCGTGAAGTCGAACGGGTTCACCGGGCGGATGTCCACCGCCAGCTCGACGGCCACCTCCAGCTCGGAGAGGCGACCGTCCTCCCAGGTCACCTGGGCGACGTGGTTGGCGGCCGGGTCCTGCTGCCAGCGGATCCGCCCGGGGGCGGTGACGGAGAGGCTGTACGTCTCGATGCGGGCCCGCGCGTGGGGCGCGGGCCGCAGGCGGATCACGTGCGCGCCCAGGCTGGCCGGGCGCGGGTAGCGGTAGAGGCTGCGGTGGCGCAGGAGGATGCGCACGCGACGACGGTATCAGACTGGCGCGCGGACGCGGCTGCCTGGGCGCAGCCACGTCCGCCCGGCAACCGCTAGATCGCCGTGTTGCCGCGCTCTCCCGTCCGCACCCGGACCGCCTCGACCACGTCCAGGACGAAGATCTTCCCGTCCCCGAGGTTGCCCGTGCGCGCGCTGCTCTGGATGGCCTCGATGGCCTGGGCCACGAAGTCGTCCTGCACCACCAGCTCGATCTTCACCTTGGGGACGAAGTCCACGATGTACTCCGCCCCCCGGTAGAGCTCCTTGTGGCCCTTCTGCCGGCCGAAGCCCTTCACCTCGGCGATGGTCATGCCGGTCACGCCGATGCCGTTGAGCGCGTCCTTCACCTCGTCGACCCGCGAGGGCCGGATGATCGCCTCGATCTTCTTCATCTCAGCTGCCCTTCCCCAGAGCGCCCACTCGCGCGCCCTCTTTGTGGCTCCCGCGCTCCTCGCGCGAGGCGCCGACGTTCTCGCCGGTCACCAATCCTCCGAGCACGTACGCGTTCTCGGAGTGCTGCGACAGATCCAGGCCACTGACCTCGTCCTGCTCGGAAACCCGGATGCCGACCACCGCGTCGACGAACTTGAGGATCAGCCAGGTCATGGGCGCCGCCAGCGCAATGGTCGCAAGGACGGCGAGGAGCTGCGTCCAGAGCTGGCCGGGGTTGCCGTGGAAGAGGCCGTCCGCGCCGCCGCCGTTGATGGCCTTCCAGGCGAACAGGCCGGTGCCGAGGGCGCCCCACATGCCGCCCACGCCGTGCACGCCCACTACGTCCAGCGAGTCGTCGTATCCAAGCCTGCTCTTGAAGGCGCAGGCGCTGAAGCAAAGCGCTCCGCCGATTCCTCCCATGATGATGGCCGCGATCGGGCCGACGAAGCCGCAGGCCGGCGTGATCACGACCAGGCCGGCCACCGCGCCGGAAGCCGTGCCGAGCGCCGTGGGCTTTCCGCGGACGATCCACTCCGCGAACATCCAACCCAGCGCCCCGGCGGCCGCGCCGGTGTTGGTGGAGAGGAAGGCGCTGGCGGCCAGGCCCGACGCTTCCAGCGCGCTGCCGGCGTTGAACCCGAACCAGCCGAACCAGAGGAGGCCCGCGCCGATCAGCGTGAGCGGCAGGTTGTGCGGCGGCATGGCCTGCCTCGGGTAGCCCCTGCGCTTGCCCAGGACCAGCGCGCAGACCAGCGCCGAGGTGCCGGAAGAGAGGTGGACCACCGTGCCGCCCGCGAAGTCCAGGGCGCCGAGCTTGCGGAGGAAGCCGCCCTCCGCCCAGACCCAGTGGGCCAGCGGGTCGTAGACGAGGGTGGCCCAGAGCACCAGGAAGAGGAGATACGCGGCGAACTTCTTCCGCTCGGCGAAGGCGCCGGTGATCAGGGCCGGCGTGATCACCGCGAACATCATCTGGAAGAGCATGAACGCCTGGTGCGGGATGGTCGGCGCATAGCTGGAAGGCCCGGGGCCGACCCCGCGCAGGCCCGCCCAGTCGAGGCCGCCGATCAGCCCGCCGTGGTCAGGGCCGAAGGCGATGGAATACCCGTACAGCACCCACTGGATGGAGATGATCGCCAGCGCCGCGAACGACTGCAGCAGCGTGGCGAGCACGTTCTTCTGGCGCACCATCCCGCCGTAGAAGAGCGCGAGGCCGGGCGCCGTCATCAGGAGGACCAAGGCGGTGCAGATGAGAACCCACGCGGTGTCGCCCTTGTCGATGGGCATTCATCCTCCCCGGCGGCGCGGAGCGCACCGCGGATCTCGCGGCACCTGGCCGCGGTCTGCCGGGCGGAGTGCAAAGCGAGGACCATCGTCGTGCTTCGCCGGTCGGAGGGCGCGCTCCTGAAAGAGAGCAAGTTCGTCCGACATCCTTGTCCGAACGACGCAATTTCCAGACGAAAATGTCGTTACAGCCAAGACGGTCGCGAAGCGGACGGAACCGACCCGTTTGAAGGGTCCCGTCGGGCGCTTGGCAGAGGAAAACCCGACCGCCGGGCCGGATCGTACGAAAACGTCAGATCGGGCGACATGCCATACATTTTCGTCCGCATGGTTGTCAGAGGCTTGCGGCGCTGCTAAGCCTTCCATCCGTGGCCATGGCAGCGACTGAGCCGAGGACCGATCTACGCTCGCTGTCCGCGCTCTCCGACGTCGGGAGAGCCCTCGCGAGCGGGGCGGAATTGCGCGCATCCCTGGAGCGCGCCTTGGAGAAGCTGGAGCAGCACCGCGGCATCGTCCGCGGCGCGGTCTTCTTCGTCGACGAGGCGGCCGCGGACATCGGGGTGGAGGCGGCAGTGGGCATCCCCGCCGAGGGCCTGCGGGCGCGCTACAAGATCGGCGAGGGCGTCGTCGGCCGGGTGGTGCAGAGCGGCAGGCCGGTGGTGATCCCGGCCACCGCGCGCGAGCCCCTGGTGATGAACCGCGCCTTTCAGCGTCGGCGCTCCAGCACGTCCGATTGGAGCCTGGTCTGCGTGCCCATCCTGCTGGATCGCAAGCCGGCGGGCGCGGTGGCCGTCGACTTCCCCTTCAGCGCCAACCGCGACTACCAGAGCGACGCGCAGTTCCTCTCGGTGGTGGCGTCGATGATCGCGCAGCTCTTGCGGGCGCAGCGCACCGTGGAGACGGAGCGTAGCCGGCTCCTGGCCGAGAACAGCCACCTGCGCCAGGAGTTGGAGCAGCGCTACGACCTGTCCAACATCGTGGGCACCAGCGGCCCCATGCGCCAGGTCTACGAGCAGATCGCGCAGGTCGCGCAGACCAATACCACCGTGCTGATCCGCGGCGAGTCCGGGACCGGCAAGGAGCTCATCGCGCACGCCATCCACTACAACTCGCCGCGCGCCGCCAAGCCTTTCGTGAAGGTGGCCTGCGCCGCGCTGCCCGAGACGCTGATCGAGGCCGAGCTCTTCGGCTACGAGCGCGGGGCCTTCACCGGCGCGCAGGGGCGCAAACAGGGGCGCTTCGATCTCGCCGAAGGCGGCACGCTCTTCCTCGACGAGATCGGCGAGCTGAACCTGGCCAGCCAGGTGAAGCTCTTGCGCGTCCTCCAGGAAAGGGAGTTCGAGCGGCTGGGCGGCACCGAGACGATCAAGGTGGACGTGCGGCTCGTCGTGGCGACCAACCGCGACCTGGAGGCGAGCATCGCGGAGAAGCAGTTCCGCGAGGACCTCTACTACCGCCTGAACGTCTTCTCCATCTTCGTGCCGCCGCTGCGCGACCGCAAGCCGGACATCATGCTCCTCGCCGACCACTTCCTGGCCAAGTACGCCCGGCTGCACAAGCGCCAGATCCGCCGCATCTCCACGCCGGCCATCGACATGCTGGTGAGCTACCACTGGCCAGGGAACGTGCGCGAGTTGGAGAACTCGATGGAGCGGGCGGTGCTCACCTGCGACGGGCAGGTGATCCACGGCCACCACCTGCCGCCCACGCTCCAGACAGCCGAGGCGTCGGGCACGGTGATTTCGACCTCGCTCTCCGACTCGGTGGAGCAATACGAGAAGGACTTGATCGTCGACGCGCTGAAGAGCGCGCGAGGCAACCGCGCCAAGGCGGCGCGGCTCTTGGGGAGCACCGAGCGGATCGTCGGGTACAAGGTACGGAAGTACGGCATCGACCCGGGCCGCTTCCGTGGCGGGCAGATGGTGGCCCCGCTGCCGCAGCGCTGGAAATCGGTGGTGCAGTAAAAGCGTAGGCCCTGAGCCGCCTGCGGTGGCCGGGCCTAGCGGCGCAAGACCTCGAGCGTGGCGAGCGAGCGGGCCGCGTGATCGGCGAACGCGCGCACCTTGGGGGCCACCCGCTGCGCGCTGGGAGTCACGAGCTGCACCGGAAGCGGCACCGGCTCGAACTCCGGCAGCAGGCGCACCAGCGAATGGGACGCGAGGTCGTCGGCCACCTGGTACGAGAGCGGCCGCCCGATGCCGTGGCCGGCCCGGACGGCGATCAGCATCGCGTCCACCTCGTTCACCACCAGGCGCGGGGTGGGGCGGATCGCGATGTCCCGGCCCGAGCGGCGAAACCTCCACTCCGGTCCCGGATTCCCCGAGGTGAAGACGAGGTCATGCTTCGCAAGGTCCGCCGGGGTGCGCGGCGTTCCGCGCCGGGCCAGGTAGGCAGGGCTGGCGACCGAAAGGCGGCGGACCTCGCCGACCCGGCGCGCGATCAGGCTGGAGTCGCCCAGGCGCCCGATGCGCACCGCCAGATCGAGGCCCTCCTCGATCAGGTTCAGCGCGTGGTCGCTCAGCACCAGCTCCACCCGGATCTGCGGGTAGAGCTCGAGGAAGCTGGTCACGATCGGCGTCACGTGGCGGCGGCCGAACACCAGCGGCGCGGTCACGCGGATCTCGCCACGCACCTCGGGGGCACTGCTCTCGCGCACGGCGTCGCCGTAGCCGGTGAGCAGCTGGCGCGCCTGCTCTCCCAGCCGTCTGCCCGCCTCGGTCGGGCTGAGCCGGCGCGAGTTGCGCTCGATCAGCCGCGCTCCCACGCGCTCTTCCAGGGAGGCGAGCAGGCGGGTCATGGCCGGCGGCGATCGCCGCAGCTTGCGGCCGGCCGCGGCCAGGCTGCCCGACTCGAGGATGGCGACCAGCGCCGTCAGCTCGTCGAGGCGGTCCATGGATCGTTCCGTATCATGAAATGCTGGCTTGCGGCGTTCCCGCTCACGCTCTCGGGACCGGCGGCGTTAGCTTCCGTCGTCGAGGAGGGAGATCCCCATGGTTCAAACCGACATTTCATTGTATGGAACGCTCTTGTCCGGCCACACGCACCGCGTCGAGCTCCTGCTGCGCATGCTCGGCCTGCCCTTCAAGTTCGTCGAGACGCCGGCAGCCGTCCGCCAATCGGCGGAGTTCCGCGCCCTCAACCCGCTCGGCCAGATCCCGGTCCTCAAGGACGGCGACCTGGTCCTGGCGGACAGCAACGCGATCCTCGTCTATCTCGCCAGGAAGTACGGCCAGGACACGCAATGGCTTCCCGAGGATCCCGTCGGTGCGTCCCGCGTGCAGCGCTGGCTGTCCATCGCCGCGGGGGAGGTGAAGTACGGCCCGGGAAACGCGCGTCTCATCACGCTCTGGCAAAGGCCCGGCGACATCGCCCAGGCCACGGAGATCGCCCGGGATCTGCTGCGCTTCATGGAGGGACACCTGTCGGCGGGCGGAGACGGCTACCTCGCTGCCGGGCACGCGACCCTCGCGGACCTGGCCTGCTACTCGTACGTGTCGCACGCGCCGGAAGGGCGCATCTCGCTGGAGCCCTATCCCGCGGTGCGCGCCTGGATCCGGCGGGTCGAGGCGCTGCCGGGATTCACGCCCATGCCTGCCTCGGAGATCCCGCCGGAGCAGCGCAGATGAGCAATTGGCCGTACCATCCCGGGGAGCTGGAGGCGCAGGCCCGCGCGGGCGGGGGATCGCCGGGCGGCGGCATCCGGGATTTCATGAGCGATCAGCATCGGCTCTTCTTCGAGTCGCTGCCGTTCGTCGTGGTCGGCTCGGTCGACGGGGACTGGCCGGTGGTGACGATCCTCGAGGGCGAGCCGGGATTCGTCGCGGCGCCGGATCCGTGGACGCTCCGGATCGCCGCAGCG
>DASQAS010000044.1:0-39501 GCA_035635635.1 Myxococcales bacterium
CAGCCCGTACGAGAAGCCCAGCTCGAGGAACGTGGCGCCGAACGAATCCGCCGCCAGGCAACCGTCGCCGGCCGGGCTGGGCTGGTAACAGGAGGCGCGGGCCGCGCCCAGCCCCAGCGAAGCGAAGATCGCGGCCCGGTCCCCCAGGTCGCGCCCGAGCGTCATCGCCAGGTAGGGCTGCCCGCTCGAGAACGGCCGGCTGCCGCCCATGGCGGTGAACACGCCCAACGAGGCCTCCACGTACGTTCCGCGCCGGGGCGCATCGTCCACCCCGCTCACCACCACGGAGTCCGGCGCGCGCTCCGCCGGCGCGGGCTGCGCGGCTGCCGCGGCGGAGGCGGCGGCCACCAGGATGGCCAGGGCCGCCTTCATTGCGCGCTGCTCTTGAACACGTAGGGGTACGTGACCTGCACGGTCCCGCCTCCCTGCGGCGCGGGGAACACCCAGCGGCGCACGCGGTTGATCATGCAGCTCTCCACCGGCTCGCTGGACATGGTCGTCTGCTGCACCAGCGCCTCGCCTACCCGCCCGGTGCCGTCGATCAGGAACATCACCGTCACCTTCCCGTAGAGCGAAGGATCCTTGGTGAGCTCCTTCTCGTAGCAGTACTTGATCTCGTTGTAGTGCTTCTGGATCACGCGGTTGATCACGTCGCGCGACAGGCCGCCCACCACGGTGGTACGGCCGGGGACGAAGACGGTCTCTTCCTTGCCGCGCCCGCCCAGGTCGACCTCGCCGTAACCGCCCCGGCCGTGGCCGCTGCCCTTCGTTCCGAGCCCGCCGATCCCGAGGGCGCCTCCGCCCCCACCCGCGCCGCTGCCGCGGGTGCCGAGCCCGCCCACGCCGTAGGCGTCTCCCACGCCGGCGCGGGCGCGGGTTCCACCGAGCGAGGGATTGATCCCGGCGCCGAGCCCGCCGGGGCCGAGAACGTTGCCCGCGGAGCCGCCCGCGACACCCATCTTCGAGAGCGCGGCGATCAGCCCGAGCTTCTTCACCTTGGCCAGGTCCTTGGCCTTCTTGTCCGGATCGACCTTGGGCGCGGCTGGCCGCGACGGCGCCGCCTCCTTCTTCTTCGCCTCCGGCTTGCCGAGCTTGCCTTCGTCTTCGCTGCTCTTGTCGCCTTCCTTCGCGCCGGAGAGCTCCTTCGCCTTGGGCGGCTCCGGCGCACGGACGGGAGCTTTCACCTGATAGCGGGCGATGTGCTCCTGCGTCAGCGCGTCGCGGTCCGGCCGGTTGTGCGGCACGCGCGCGACCGCCACGATGAACGCGATCAGCGCGAACAGGGCCAGGAGCAGCACGCTGGCGAACGGGACGTCGAGGCGCTTCCACGGGGCCGTCTCCTTCTGGCGCTCCGCGCGGACGTACCGCGTGATCAAAGTCAGCGAGGGCGTGATCTGCGCGACCACCCGGTCGCCGTCGCCGATCGCGTACGCATGCCCCCGAAACGGCGCGTCCACCCGCGCGCCCTTGGCGGCGAGCGGCAGCACGCGGCGATTGCCGTGCACCTCGGCGTGGAGATCCTCGGGCAGCGTGACCACGTGGCCGCCGTCGGCCGGCCGCACCAGCTGGAAATTCTTCGGCAGTGTGGAGGTGGGCAGATCGAAGAGGCGGCTCACCGAGAGATCGTCGCCCTTCTCGACCTGCTCGAGCTCCACCAGGGTGGTCCCGCCCCACACGATCCCCACCAGGAGGACGCGGTCCTCCTCGCGGGGCCGCTCCTCCTCGGGCAGCTCGTCGTAGATCAGCAGCTGGGCGGCGGCCGCGTCGGCGATCTTCGAAGCCAGCGTGAGCCCGCCGGCGTGCGCCCGAGCCCCCTCCCCTTCCACCTCGCGCTTCTTCTGGGCCAGTTCCACGGACATTCCTACAGGTTGTCGGCCGACTTCTGCAGCTCAGGGTTGAAGTCGTCGCGCAGGCGGATCAACGACGGAAAGCGCGTCCGGGTGCGGTCCAGCACATAGCTGCCCTCGGGCTTGGTGAGCTCGCCCTCGACGGTCACGTCGTTGAAGTCGATCACCGTGCGTTTGCGGACCACCACCTTGTCCGCTTCCTGGACGACCTTGACGCCGGGCTTTTCCTCCGCGGCGGCGGCGAGGGACACGAGGACGATCAGGATCGCTCTGCGGGGCACGGTTCCTCCGGCTGCGGGGAGGATTTGCATTGGATCGCGATCGGCCAACCGGCAGCTCGTCCGTCCCGTCGCTCAGCGGACAGCCGCGGGCGCCGGGTCGGATGGGGGCCCGTCCATGGACCGCTCCGGCTCCTCACCCTGTGGCAATTTGGACAGGTCGAGACCTGCGGCGGGCTTGTGGACCGCCTGGGACCCCTGCGGCGCGCTCTTCAGCCGCAGATCGATCGCGGCGAGCTGCGTCTGCGCCTCCCGCTGCCGCGCCGCGTTGGGCAGCGTGGAGTACTCGCGGAATGCCTGCAGGGCCGCCTGGAGATCGCCCTCCGCCTTCAGCGCCAGCGCCTTGCCGTAGAGCGCATCGTCCTGCTGCGGCCGCAACGCGAGCACCTTCTCGTACTGCGCCCGCGCTTCCCGCGGGCGGCGAAGGCCTTCCAGGGCCCAGGCCAGCGCGAGATGCGCCTCCCAGCGCGCCGGATCGAGCTCGACGGCCCGGGCGCAGACCTTCTCCGCCAGCGCGTAATCCCGATACCGCAGGGCCAGCGCCCCGAGGTTGGCCCAGGCCGGCGCGAAGTCCGCATCGAGCTGCGTCGCCTCCTCGAACCAGCCGCGCGCGGCGGCCACCTCCTCGCGGCGCAGGGCGAGCACGCCGAGGCTGTTGGCGATCCCGGCATCCTTGGGGTCGAGCTTGCGCGCGTTGTTCAAGGCCGTCTCGGCCAGGCGGACGTGGCCGCGATCCGACTCGACCGCCGCGAGATTGCGCCAGGCGCTCGCGTCGCGCGGGTGGCGCTCCAGCACGCGGCGGGCGAGCGCCTCCGCCTCGTCCAGCTTCCTCTGGGCGCGCAGGACCGCGCCCAGCGCGTTGAGGAGCCGCGGGTCCGACGGATTCTTCTGCAGGGCTGCCCGGACGATGCTCTCGGCCTTCCGCGGATCGTCCGAGCCCAGGCGGGCGAGGTTCAGCGCGGCGGGCACGTTCGCCGGGTCCTGCCCCAGCGCCTTGTCGTAGAGATCGGCCGCGGCCTGGGGGTCGCCCATCCGTTCGGCCAGCCAGCCCGCGTCGAACCAGCCTTCCGCGCTCTCGGGCGCCTTGGTCAGGAACGCATCGAGCCGTGCACGGGCGGCGTCCCACTGTCCGCGCGCCATCAGCTCGCGCGCTTCCTTGTGCAGGATGGTGGCGGGCAGCTCCAGGAGCCGGCGGCGCTCCGCCGTGGGATCGGGCGGCGGCACCTTGGACGGCGCGTGTGCGCACGCCACCACCAGGCCGAGCAGCGCCATCGCGAGCCTGCGCATCAGCGTCCCCCCGCGCCGGAGCCCGGCGCCACCGCGCGCGCCAGCTCGGTGTCCACGAGCCGCGGCCGCCGCACGTCCCCGAACGCGTCCGGCTGGTACTCGCGCAGCAGGTCCTGCGCCCGCACCACCCACTCGGAATACACGCCCGACTTCTGCGACACCTCGACCGCCTTGGAGAACGCCTCGGTGGCCTTGTCCTCGAACGGCAGCGCCTGGTTCTCCAGGGTCGTCCGGTAGAGGTCCTGCTGCTCGGGATCGAGGCCGCGCGGCATCGGCGCATCGAGCAACCCCTTGTTGAAGTCGCGATACGCCTCGCCGATGCGCGCGAACGAGGCCTCGCTCCACTTGGGGCTGCCGATCGCGACCACCTCGGCGTAAGCGGCCAGGAGCTTTCCGAGCCGCGCGTTCTTCGCGCGGAGCGCGCTCACCAGCTCGGCCTGCCGGCTGGACCGGAAGCGGATGGAGACGAACTCCTCGAACGCTTGCTCGACCAGGATGAAGCGGGCATGGGCGGCCGCGTCGATCACCGGCGCGGATCCCTTCGCGGCCGCGGACAACCGCGAGAACCTCTCGGCCACGTCCGCGAGCACCGCCGCCGACTCCGCCGTCTTCAGCTCGCGGAGCGCCAGGCCCTGCTTGTAGCGCGCGAGCAGGAGCTGGTCTTCGGACGCGCCCGGCCATTCGCGGTGGAAGCCGGCCCAATGCTCGGCGGCCCTGCGGAAGTCCTTCTTGCGCTCGAGGATCAACCCGACGTTGAACGCGATCCGCGCCCCCTCGGGCCGCGCCTTGTACCGGCGCAGCCAGGTCTGCCAGGCCTGCAGCGCTCCCGCGTCGTCGCCCAGCCCCTCCCGCCAGACCGCCGCGTTGTAGAGCCAGTCCGCGGCCTTCGGATCGGAAGGCAAGCTCGCCTGCGCCTGCTCGTACCAGCGGATCGCGTCCGCCGGGCGCCCGGCCCGCTCGCAGGCGCTGGCCAGCGCGGGTACCGTGAGCTGGAGGATCCCCGCGTCCGCCCCCGGATAGTCGCGCAAGAGCTGCTCGCCCGCGGCCACCACCAGGTCGAGCTGGTCCGCCTTGTCCGCGATCAAGATGGCGTTGTAGAGCGCCTTCGGCGCGTGCTCGCTCTTCGGGTACGTCTCGACGAAGGCGCGGAACTCCCGCGCGGCCAGCGCGAAGTCCTTCTTCTGCTCGTAGAGCTGCATCACGTACTTGAACCTCGCGCCCTCGCCGATCCGGGCGACCTCCGCGCGAAACGGCGAGCCTTCGGGCGTGAGCTGCTCGTTCTTCAAGAAGCGCCCGGCGAGATCGCTCAATGCCAGCCACTCTTCGCGAACGTTCAGGATGTCCAACGACAGGTCCGCCGCCTTCTGGGACCAAGGGTCGGTGGGCCAGCGCAGGATGATCTCGCCGAAGCGCCGGGCCGCGTCCACGAAGTGGCGCCGCTCGTAGAGCACGAACGCCGCCTTGTAGCGGATGACGATCTCGTCCTTCGCGCCGCGGGCGATCTCCAGATACCGGTCGCAGGCCGCGATCAGCTTCTGCTCGTTCTCCGGGATCGGCTCTTCCCGCACTTCCTTCGTGACCGCCTGGATCTTGAGATTCCGGCTGCGGTCGACCTGTCCCTTCGCCTTGCGCTCGTCGACCCGCGCCGCGTCCTCCAGCTCGCGCTTCTTCCGCTTGCCCTTGGCGATGTCGACCGACTTCTCGAGCGCGAGGATGGCGTTGTAGCCGGCCCGCTGCGCCCAGGTCCCCGCCGGATCGGCCTCCACCACCATCCCGTATTGGCCGGCCGCGGCGTCCCACTCCTCCAGCGCGTAGAGGATCTCGGCCTCGTAGAACCGCATGGCCACGGCGGCCTCGCTGTGCGGGAACGTGTCGAGGTATTGCCGGTAGATGTCGCGCGCCAGCCGGTACGTGGCCGCGCTCTTCGTCTTGATCGCCTCCTGGTGATAGTCCTGCACCAGCTCGCGCAGCGCGCTCTCCGCCATCTCGCTGGCTTCGCCCACCGCGCCCTGGTGGTGCTCCGCGTTGGCCGCCGCCCACGCGCTCCTCGGACCGTAGTCGGCGACCAGCCGCTTCATCTCCGACAGGACCTGGTCACGGCGGCGCAGCTTGTCGTACGCCAGCAGTATCTTCTGCTCCCAGGCGGGCGCGCGCAGGTGGCCCGGCGCCCGCTGCTGGAGCAGCCGGTAGACGCGGATGGACTGCTCGAACTTTCCGTCGTCGAAGTCGGTGGCCGCGAGCCGGTCGATGGCCTCGATCGCATGCTCCCCGCCCTTCTCGGTCAGGTACGCGACGGCGCCGTCGACCACGTCGATCCGCGCGTAGGCGAGCACGATGTCCTTGAGCGCCTCGGCCTTGAGCTGGATGCGGTCGCGCCGGGTCCCGCCCTCCGCGTACGCGATCACCTCCTGGAACTTCGCGATCGCGCCGCGGTAGTCGCCGGCGTTGAAGTCGCACCAGGCGAGCTTGTAGAGCGCGAACGGGTACAGCTTCGGCAGCCGGAAGGCGGCCGCCTTTTCGAAGGACTCGCGCGCGCGGGCGAGATCGTTCCGCGCGAACCAGTGTTCGCCCATCTGCACGTGCGCGTCCGGCACCAGCCGGCTCTTCGGATGCTCCCGGATCAGCGCCGAGTATCGGGCGATGGCCTCGTCCGCGTTCCCGGTCTCGTAGAGGTTGTGCGCGGCGACGAAGAGGACCTCGTCGCGCCGCTCGTAGCGGGGATAGCGGTCGAGCACGAGCTGGTACAGCACGAGGGCCTGCTTGCGGTACCCGTCGCTGCGGTGGGTGTCGGTCCTGGGCTCGGGCCCCTTCCGCTCCTGCGCCCACCGCGCGTACGCCTCGTCGTGCTCCTGGACCTCCTGGAGCGAGACGAAGCGGGCCTTCTCCCACCAGAGCTCGGCGAGCTGGAAGTAGGGATCCGCCTTGCGGTCGGTCTCCGGCATGCGCGGGATCAATTCCCGAAGGTCGGCGATCAGCTCGTCGCGCTTGCGGTCGGCGGCGGCATCGCGCTCCACGTCCTCCAGCTCCAGCGTGGCCTTCACCGGCGCCGGCGCGGGCTTCTGCCTGGCCGCCGCTGCCGGCCAGGCCGCGGGCGCGACCGCGAGGGCCAGCGCCAGGATGCAGCGCGCGGTCACTCCTGCCTCCGCGGGCACGCGTCCTTCAGCGTGTAGCGGTAGTAGCCGATCTCGTCCGGCCAGTACTCGCCGTCGAACGGCCAGTACTCGTGGCCGGCGGGCGGCAGGTCCGGGCGGCGGAGCGTCTGGGAGGCGAGCCGCGCGCTCGCGTCGTAGCGCTCCTCCAGCATCTCCTTCTCCCCCTTGAGCGTCTCGAACGCGATCAGCTCCTTGTCGCCCTCCAGCACGTCGACCAGCCGCGCCATGTCCAACAGGCGCCCCCGCGCGAACCGGCCGGCCAGCTGCGCGATCAGCTGCTTCTGCTGCGCGATGCCGTCGAGCAGGTCGTCGCCCAACGCGGTCCCCGCGAGCGAGCCGTCGGAGCGGATGCGCGCCGCTTCGCGGTCCAGCGCGGCGAGGTGGGCGCGAAACGAGGCCACGCGCTCGTTCTTTTGCAGGTGATGCTGCACCGCCGGAGGCAGCCGCGGATCGCCGGCCGCCAGCATCCGCCAGTGCTCCTCGGCCGGCAGGTCCAGCGCGAGCAACTTCTTCACCTGGTCGCGCATGGGCAGATACTCGCGGTCGAACTGCGCCAGCGCGGCGCGGACCTCCGGGTACAGGCAGCGCTGGTGGAAGATGATCGCGGTGAGGCTCAGCGACTCGGGGGCGAATTCGTCGCTCAGGTGCGGCGAGCGCAGGCTGTGCAGCCGCCCCAGCGCCCCGCCCGGATCGCCGTTCCGCAGGTCGGCGTAGGCTCCCTCGAACAGCGCCTCGTCCCAATGGCGCGAGAAACGCGGCAGCCGGGCGTAGGCCGCGCCCGCCTCCGCGTAGCGGCGCAGCCCGTACAGGGTCCGCCCCAGCGCGAGCATGGCGAGCTCGCGCAGCTCGCGCGACGCGTTCTGCATCGCCGCGAGCTCGGTGAAGATCGGCACCGCCCGCGCAGGCTCGGCGCGCTGCGCGAGGAGTCCGGCGACGTAGCGGGCCTCCGGCCAGGACTGGGTATCCGCGGGCACGCGCGCGGCGAAACCCGCGGCAGCGTCGTACCTTCCGGCCCGGTAGGCGAGCAGCGCCAGCGAGGCGTTCACCCGGGCCTGCGGCTCCTTGGGCAGCGCCGAGACCTGCTCGTTCCACGCCTTCTCGAACAGGTTGGGCGCGAGCACGTCGTCGTGCAGCTCGCCTGCTTCGCGCGCGGCCCCCTCCATCGCCTTCAGCCAGTACGGGTGCGCCGGTCCCTGTTGGACGATCCGGGCGTACTGGAGGAAGGCGCTGAACGGGAGTCCCAGCCGTTCCAACGACTGCGCCTCGTAGAGCTCCGCCGTGGCCCGGTCGCCGCCCGAGGCCGAGCCGGCCGCCTCGCGGAAGCCGGCGGCGGCTCGCGCGTTGCGGCCCGCGTTGAAGTCCTGCATGGCGTTCGCGAGCGCGGGGTCCTGCGCGGCCGCGGCAGCGGAGACGAGCAGCAGGCAGATGGTCAGCCGGGGCATGATGGGATCCTCAGAAGAGCCAGCTCAGGCCGCCCTGGAAGGCGAGGTTGTTGATCACGTCGGCGGACGGGCGCGCGAGCAGATCCTTCGCGGCGCCCGCATTGAGCTGCGCCTGCGTTCCCGGGGGTCCGAAGGCGCGCTCGTCGCAGCCGCCCGAAAGCCCCGTCGCGGTCTGACCGGCCGCTTCCGCGGTCTCGATCTTCGAGACGTCGTCACGGTTGCAGCCGTTCACCCGCGAGACGTAGCCGGAGTAGAGGAAATCGCGGAGCTCGAGGCGGAGGGTGAGCTTCTGGCTGAGAAATGCGCGCAACCCGATGCCCAGCGAGGCGATCGGCCGGTACCCGCTGTCGCCGAAGGTCCGGCCAGTCGCGGGGTCGGTGGACGGCCGCAGCTGCAGCCGCGTCTTCGCCACGCCGAGCCCGCCGTTCAGGTACATCCCGAGCCGCAGGATCTTGCCGTCGAAGACGTCGAGCTTGCCATAGATCGGCATCAGCTCGAGGCCGGCCACCGCCGCCTCGCGCAGCAGCAGCGCCTCGGCGGTCTCCGGCGCCACCCGCGCCTTGGTGAGCAGCTCCTCGGACAGCGTGCTCTGGACCGAGACGGGGAAGTACCAGAGCCCGAGCTGCGCGGCGAGGTTCTCGCGGAGGTGGTACGCCAGCTCGGCGGAGATTCCGGCGTGCTGCGTGAACTTGGGGTTCACCTGGGCGGTGCCGAAGAAGGAGAGCTCCCAGCGGCCGGCCTCGGTGAACGGCCGCTGCTCGAGGACGTGCACGCGCACGGCGTCCGGATCCGCCTGCTGCGCCGCCGCCGCCCCGCCCAGAAGGATCGCCAGTACGAAGGTCCGCATGGTTCAGAAGAGGAAGGAGAGTCCGGCCCCGAGCGTCGCAACGGTGGCGAGGTAGTGGGCGGGCGAGCCCGTGGAGGGCTCGGTGAGATCGTTGTTGCGCTTGTACGAGGAACGGAAGAAGTAGCCCCGGACCTCGGTCCGCAGGCTCCAGCGCTGGTTGAAGTAGAAGCGGAAGCCGGCGCCCAGGAGCCCGACGCCGGCGATGGAGTCGCTCTGCTGGTAGTTCTGGCAGCCCCCGGTGCCGGGGTCCGCGCAGAGGTTCACCGATTCCCGGTGCACCTGCGCCGCGCCGGCCCCACCGAGCAGGAAGGCCTGGAAGTGGACCCGGAGCTCGGAGGCCAGGTTGAACTTGCCGTAGATGGGCGCCACCCGCGCCACCGCGAACGCGCCGGCGCGCAGCTGGTTGTCGTTGGCCATCTCGTCGCCGACCTGCCCGGGCGCGCGCGGCCGCAGGTCCGCCCGGGCGTTCTGCGCCAGGCCGGAGAGCGAGGCGTGGCTCAGCAGGCCCTCGGCGCCGACGTCGAGCCACTCATTTGGGTGATAGGTGACGGAAAGGATGCCGCCGATCTGGTCCACCAGCGCGGTGTTCAGGGCGATGCCGAAGGCCGCCCCCGCCTCCCACCGGCCCGTCATGCTGTAGAGCTTGTGCTGCACCACGGTGGGCGCGCCGTCGGGCCCGTAGATGGCTTCCTGCGCGGACGCCGCGCCGGCGAGGGCGAAGCAGGCGGCCACAAGCGGCAATCCGGCGGTCCGGGGGCGCATCGGCGTCGTTCTCCAGCCCGAAGGGGCGCAAGAAGCTGCTGCTCGGCAGCGCCGGGGGCAAGGTCGGCCGGTCGGTAGGCATGAGCGCAGCGTTCACGCGGCAACGCCCGCCCACCGGCGCGCACACAACCGCACAAGTCGGAAAATGGCCGCTTCGAAGCCGCATGCTATCGATCGATCCGCATGGGGGATTCGCAAGCCAGGCGGGCGTCGGGCGGAGCGTCCGCGTTGCCCGACGCGAGCACCGCTCCGCCGCCCCTCCTGGACGGGATCATCCGCGTCAAGGTCCCACCCGACAAGATCCAGCCGTTCCTCGCCAAATCGGCGCTGTTCAAGGGCGCGCCGAAGGACGTGGTGGCCAAGGTCTCGTCGCTTTTGCAGGGCCTCGAGTGTGCGGACGGCAGCGAGATCATCAGCGCCGGGAAGGTGAACGACGGCCTGGGAATCCTGTTCTCGGGCAAGGCGCAGCTCCTCCTGCCCTCTCCCGGAGGAGAGCTGCTCCCCACCGAGGAGATCCTGCCCGGAGACGTGTTCGGTGAGGTGGGCGCCCTTCTGGGAAAGCCCAGCCCCTACTTCGTGATCGCCAGCGACACCTCCCGCGTGCTCTGGCTCCCCGCGCCGACGCTGCAGGGAATGATCGGCAGCGTGCCCGCGGTGGGCGAGGCGCTGGCGAAGCGCCTGAGCGAGCGCGTGATGAGCTTCGCCGGGGTCGGGAAGCCGGGCTCGACCGAGGTGATGACCGACATCGAGGCGCAGCTTCTGGAAGCGGTGGACGCCTCGCACGAGCTGCCGGCGCAGATCCGCATGCCCGCCCCGGCGGAGCAGGACCTCTCCGGCGTGATCCCGTTCGCCGAGCTGCGAGACTACGACCTCTCGCCGTCGGTCCTGAGCATGATGCCCACCAAGCTGATCCGCAGCTTCCGCCTGCTGCCGGTCCGCTTGAACGGCAACGTGCTCACCGTCGCGATGGTGAACCCGCGCGACAATGTCGCTCTCAGCGAGGTGCGCCGGACGCTCCAGACGGTACAGGTCGTTCCGGTGGCCATCGGCCTCGAGGACTTCAACTCCGCCCTGGTGCGGCTCAAGCTGCTCGACGACGCTGGGCCGAGGAAAGCCGGAAGCGCGCCGCGCATCAATCCCGACTCCTTCCTGTTCGAGACCGTCGCCGAGCAGGACCGCGAGCGGACCGACGCCCGCGCGGTGGGCGACGAGGCCATCCGCTTGGTGAACAAGATCATCGCCGTCGGCCTGGAGCTCCAGGCGAGCGACATCCACATCGAGCCCACCGTCCAGGGATTCCGGGTCCGCTTCCGGGTCAACGGCGTCCTCCAGGACTGGACCGAGCCCATCCCGCAGGGCACCCCGCTCAAGGGCGTCACCGCCCGCATCAAGGTGCTGGCGGGCCTGGACATCACCGAGCGGCGGATGCCCCAGGACGGCCGCATCGGCCTGTCCTCGGGGAAGCGCGAGATCGACCTGCGCGTCTCCAGCCTGCCGGCGAACCGCGGCGAGAAGATCGTGATGCGCATCCTGGAGGCGGCGGGCAGCACCCGCTCCCTCGAGCAGATCTTCTTCGATCCGTCGGTGGTCGGCGCGATGCGCAAGGCGCTGAACCGCCCGTACGGAGGCATCGTCATCGCCGGCCCCACGGGCTCGGGAAAGACGTCGTCGATGTATGCGCTGCTGAACGAGCGCAAACTGACGCGGCCCGACACCAACATCATCATGGTCGAGGACCCGATCGAGTACCGGCTCCCCGGCGTGACGCAGGTGCAGGTGAACCCGGCGGCGGGCCTCGGATTCGCGGAGGCGCTGCGCTCGATGCTGCGGCAAGACCCGGACGTGATCGTGGTGGGCGAGACCCGCGACGAGGCCACCGCGCAGATCGCGCTCGAGGCCTCGATGACCGGCCACCTGCTCCTCACCTCCGTCCACGCCAACAACGCGGTCGCGACCATCCAGCGGCTGGAGAACCTGGGCGCGAGCCGCGCGCTGATCTCCCAGTCGCTGCACCTGGTGTTGGTGCAGCGGCTGGTGCGCAAGCTCTGCTCGGCCTGCCGCAAGCTCGACCCGCCCGCGCCGGCGCTGCTGGACTCCCTGATCGCGCGCAAGGCCGTGGACAAGGGGACGCAGGTCCTTCCCCGGGCGGTCGGGTGCGACGCCTGCGCCGGCACCGGCTACGTCGGCCGGGCCGCCGTGGTGGAAGCGCTGCAGGTCACCGACTCGGTGCGCGAGGCGATCGCCGCGGGCCGGCCGCTGACCGACGTGCAGCAGCTCGCGAAGGAGTCGCGCGCGCTGGTGTCGTTCCTGGATTACGCGCGGGCGCTGCTGCAGAAGCAGATCATCAGCGCGAGCGAGGTCTTGCTGTCGGTGGCAGACTAGAGCATCTCGCGCCTGATTTTTTGGGTTGGGGTTCGGGTTGCTCGGCGCTCTCGCGCCTCATCCCCGAGCCCCAAGCCCAGCCGCTACTTGACTGTCGACCGCACGATCACGACCGACTTGTCGTGCCCCGGCACGCTGCCGCTGATCAAGAGCAGGTGGTTCTCCGGGACCACGTCCACGATGGTGAGGTTCTGCACAGTCCGCCGGTCCACGCCCATGTGCCCCGGCATGCGCTTGCCCTTGAAGACGCGGCCCGGGGTCTTGCGCTGCCCGACTGCGCCCATGTGCCGGTGGTGCTCGTGGCTGGAGGCTGAGTCGCGCGCGGCGCCCTTCATGTGGTGCCGCTTGATCACGCCGGCGAAGCCGAAGCCGCGGGTGATTCCGGTGACGTCCACGCGGTCGCCCTTCTTGAACAGCTCGACCGTGACCTGCGAGCCCACCGCGAAGCCGTCCAGCTCCTTCCCGTCGACCCGGAACTCTCGGATGCGCCCGTGTGGTTTCTGCCCCTTCTTCTTGAACTGCCCCAGGTACGGCTTCGTCTGGCGCCGCTCGGCCTTCTTCTCGTCCAGCTCCTCATAGCCGAGCTGCAGCGCGGTGTAGCCGTCGCGCTCCTGCGTGCGGTGCCCGAAGACCAGGTTCGGGGTGGCCTCCACCACGGTCACGGGGATGGCCAAGCCGTCCGGAGCGAAGATCGTGGTCATGCCGATCTTCTTGCCGATCAAACCCTTCGACATCGCCTGCTCCTCGCGCTTCCTCCCGCGGGATTGCGGCGCAGCGTGCACGGGGCAGAGGCTGCGGGCGGCCGGGCTGAACGCCCCGCCGCGCGGAGGGGTTGCGGTGCCCCGGGATTTCAGGGGCTGCGGCTTCTAACACGCGGAATTCTACGGAGCAAGTTGGGCAACGGCGTTCCCTCCCCGGGCAACCGATCGACCGGCCTGCCCTTGAGACCGCTCGCTGGCACGCCGGCTGCTGGGGACGCCCCCCGGAGTTTGGGGGGCGTGCTGTCGGGGCCTCCGGGGGGACGGGATGACGGGGGCGGTGGCGTCGGGGGCGAGGGTCTCGGCTCCAGGAGTCCGGAGGAGGGGGCCGGCTGGCCGTCGGGGGGCGGCCAGCCGGCGCCGCTCGCTGGGAGTCCTGCTCGCGCTGCTGTGCGGCGCGAGCTCCGCGGGCGCGGTACTGGGCCTGCTCAAGCAGCCGGATCCGGGCGATCAGCTCGACCAGTTCGCGTTCACCACAGCCGCCGCCGTGCAGGTCGCGCGCGAGGCGCAGGAGCGTGCCGCGACGGCGCAGGCGCAGCTCCAGGCTGCGCGTTCCCGCCTGCGGGCGGTCCCTGTGGCTTCCGCCGCGCAGGAGCTCGCGGATCTGCAGGAAGCCGAGCGCATCGGCCTCGGCCGCCTGATGAAGGACTCCACCGCCATCTGGGGTGAGGAGCGGCCGCGAGTGATGGCAACCATCGTGCGCGAGTCCCGGCGCAACGGGCTGGACCCTGCCCTGGTGGCGGCGGTGATCCAGGTCGAGTCGCACTTCGATCCGTTCGCGGTCTCCAGCGTCGGGGCGCGCGGCCTGATGCAGCTGATGCCGCCGACGGCGCAGTGGCTGCTGGAGAAGGATTCCAGCCCCGCCCGCATCCGCCCCAGCCACCTGTTCAACCCGGTGCTGAACATCGAGCTCGGCACGAGCTACCTCGCGCACCTCATGGCGCGCTTCGACGGCGACCTGTACCGCGCGCTGATCGCCTACAACGCCGGGCCGTCCATCGCCCGCTCGCTGCAGCACGGCAGCAAGTCCTGGCGCCGTCTGTCGGCCTATCCCAGGAACGTGCTGGCCGCTTACAAGTCGGTCCTCACGCCGCCGCAGCAAGTCGCCGCCCGCTAGCCCGAGGCTCGTTGCGCGTCTGTCCGGTGGCCAACGTACCTGCCTACAGGAGGCCACCCTATGGACAAGAAGAACCTCGAAGGCGGGCTGGACCGCGCCAAGGGCAAGGTGAAGGAGACGGTGGGCGTCGTGACCGGTGACCGTGAGCTGGAAGGCGAAGGCAAGCTGGACCAGGCGAAAGGCAAGATCAAGGACATCGCGGGCAACATTCGCGAAGGCATCAAGGACAAGCTCGACGACCTGGATCGGCCCCGCGAAGACAAGCCCTGAGGCTTCAGGCCGCGGGCGGCAGCACGAGCAGAAGGCCGCCCTCGCGTTCCTCCAGCCTGCCGTCGTGGCAGGCGAGGATTCGGGCCGCCAGGGCGAACCCGAGGACGGCCCCGGCGGGATCCCCGCTGGGGCGTTCCTCCGGATCGGGCGGAATGACCGGCTGGGGCGGCGACTCCGCGCGGATGTAGATCGCGGGACTCGCGCCTTCGGCGCGAGCGGCGATCGAGAGGCGCGGCATCTGGGACGAGCGCGCCATGTGCTCGAGCGAAGCGCGGACCGCGCGCCGCAGCATCTCGGTGTCGCCGACGGTGGCGGCGTCCCCGAGCTCGAGCTGCCAGGCCTGGGTCGCGATCCCGTCCTTCTCTTCCAGGATGCGCAGGACGGGTTCCACGAGCTGAAGGAGTGTGATCCTTTCGCGCTTCAGGTCGTACCCCTGCTCCATCAGCCGCTCGATGGTGAAGTAGTCGTCGATCAGCCGCCGCATCCGGCGGAGCGCCCGAAGCGAGACGTCGACCATCTTGTCCGCGCGTTCTCCCGCCCGATCGGCGGGCCCCATCCGCTTGAGCAGATCGCAGGACCAGAGCGCGGTGGCGAGCGGATTCTTGATTTCGTGCGCGACGAACCCGAGATACTTGCCGCGCTTGCCCGGGGGAGGCATCGCGCGAACGTATGCGCAGCCACAAGAGTGCGCAAGCGGACGGCTGCTCAAGAGTTACAGGTCTGGCAGGCGACCGGGCATGAACTTCTTACCGTCCTCCGACCCGTACATCGCCTCCGTTGCAGTCAAGTCCCTGTGAAGCCCGTTCCGACAGGCGCTGGCATCCCACTTGCTCATGGCAAGCAGCAAATTCAAAGCCCGGAGGAACCATGCAACCGTCTGCCCTTCCGTCGAGCACTGGCTCGCTCGCCATGTACCTGGCGGAGATCAACAAGTACCCACTTCTCACCGTCGACGAAGAGCAGCGGCTGGCGAGGCTGTACGCGAAGAGCGGCGATCTGGACGCCGCCCACAAGCTGGTGACCTCGAACCTCCGCTTCGTGGTGAAGGTCGCGTACGAGTACCGCAGCTACGGCATCAAGATGGCCGACCTGATCCAGGAGGGGAACATCGGCCTGATGAAGGCCGTGCAGAAGTTCGATGCCGACAAGGGCATCCGGCTGATCTCGTACGCGGTGTGGTGGATCCGCGCCTTCATCCAGAACTACATCCTGAAGAGCTGGAGCCTGGTGAAGCTCGGGACCACCCAGGCGCAGCGGAAGCTGTTCTTCTCGCTGGCGCGCACCCGGCGCGAGTTGGAGCGGTTCGACGGCGCCACCGGCGACATGCAGAAGGCCACCGAAGGCGCCATCGCCAAGAAGCTGCGCGTGAAGCCCGGCGAGGTCCTCGAGATGCAGCAGCGGATGGAGGGCCGCGACCTCTCGCTGGACGCGCCCATGGGCGAGGACGGCGGGTCCTCCCACGTGGACTTCGTGATGGACGGCGCCGAGCTGCCGGACGCGGAGATCGCCGAGCAGGAGGAGCGCCACATCGTGCAGGAGCGCGTCCTCGAGGCGCTGAGCCGCCTGGACCCGCGCGAGCGCTACATCATCGAGCAGCGGATCATGAACGACAAGCCGATGACGCTGAAGGAGCTGGGCGAGCACTTCGGCTTCTCCCGCGAGCGCGCCCGGCAGCTGGAGATCCGCGCCAAGGCCAAGCTGGAGGCCGAGCTGGGCGAGCTGATGGAAGAGCTCTTCCCGGACGACGAGCGGGTCCCGGCCGCTGAGACGGCGTAAGCGCTGTCGCCGAAGGCGACACTGCGCCTGGTTCCCTACTTCTTCGCGCGCGGGAAAGCGCCCTTCCCCGCGTATCGCGCCGAAAGACCCAGCTCCTCCTCGATGCGGAGGAGCTGGTTGTATTTCGCGGTCCGGTCGCTCCGGCTGGCCGAGCCGGTCTTGATTATCCCGCAGTCGCAGGCCACCGCCAGATCCGCGATGAAGGTGTCTTCGGTCTCGCCCGAGCGGTGGCTCATGATCGTGCGATAGCCGCTTCCGTGCGCCAGGCGCACGCAGTCCATCGTCTCGGTGAGCGAGCCGATCTGGTTCACCTTGATCAACACCGCGTTCGCCACGCCCTGATCGATCCCGCGCTGGAGGCGCTCGACGTTGGTGACGAAGAGATCGTCGCCCACCAGCTGGACGGTGTCGCCCAGCCGCTGCGTGAGGAGCTTCCAGCCGTCCCAGTCGTCTTCCGCGAATCCGTCCTCGATGGACACGATGGGAAAGTCCTTTGCCCAACCTGCGTACAGCTCGACCAGCTGCGCGCGATCCAGCGTCTTGCCCTCGCCTTCCAGGGTGTATTTCCCGGCCTTGTAGAGCTCGCTGGCGGCGCAGTCGAGCGCCAGCACCACGTCCGGGCCTAGCTTGTAGGCGGCTTTCCCGATCGCCTCGGCGATCAGCGCCAGCGCCTCGCGGTTCGACTCGAGGTTGGGGGCGAAGCCTCCCTCGTCGCCCACGCCCGTGGAATAGCCGCGCGCCTTGAGGACGCCCTTGAGCGCGTGGAAGATCTCCGCGCCCATCCGCAGCGCTTCCGCGAAGGTGGGAGCGCCCCAGGGCACCACCATGAACTCCTGGATGTCCACGTTGGAGTCCGCGTGCGCGCCGCCGTTGAGGATGTTCATCATCGGCACCGGGAGCGTCCGCGCGTTCACACCGCCCAGATACCGGTAGAGGGCCGAGCCGGCGGCCAGCGCCGCGGCGCGCGCGGCGGCGAGCGAGACGCCGAGGATGGCGTTGGCGCCCAGCGACTTCTTGGTGGGCGTGCCGTCCAGCTCGATCATCAGGCGGTCCAGGCCCTCCTGGTCGGCGGCATCCATGCCCACCAGCCGCGGAGCGATCTTGCTGCGGACGTTCTCGACCGCGGTCCGGACGCCCTTGCCCCCGTAGCGGCCCTTCTCTCCGTCGCGCAGCTCGTGGGCCTCGTGCTCGCCGGTGCTGGCCCCGGAGGGCACCGCGGCGCGGCCGAGCGCGCCGGAGGCCACCACCACCTCGCACTCCAGCGTCGGGTTGCCGCGGCTGTCGAGGATCTCCCTGGCGTGGACGTCGACGATTTCGCTCATGGCGCGGCCCGTAACACGGCGGGCCCGGTGGAGCAATGGCGCTCTTGCCGCAGTGCGTTATGCACCCCCGCCGACCCGGCTGATGTGCTAGAAGCGCGCCTCCCACAGGGAGGAAGCCATGGGTCTGCTGGAAGGCAAGGTCGCAATCGTCACCGGTGCGGGCGGCGGCATCGGCCGCGAGCACGCGCTGCTCTTCGCGCGCGAGGGAGCCAAGGTGGTGATCAACGACCTGGGCAGCGACCGGCATGGCGGCGGCAAGGGCGGCGAGATGGCCGACAAGGTCGTGGCCGAGATCAAGGCCGGGGGCGGCGACGCGGTGTCGAACTACGACAGCGTGGCCACCCGCGAGGGTGCCGACGGACTGCTCTGGAGCGCGCTGAACAAGTTCGGCAAGGTCGACGTGGTGGTGAACAACGCGGGCATCCTGCGGGACAAGACGCTGTTCAACATGAGCGAGCAAGACTTCGACCTGGTGATCGACGTGCACCTCCGCGGAACGTTCCTGGTCACGCAGGCGGCGGGGCGAGTCTTCAAGGTGCAGGCGAAGGGCGGGCGCATCATCAACACGACTTCGCTCTCGGGACTGCTGGGGAACTTCGGGCAGGGGAACTACGCGGCGGCGAAGGGCGGCATCTATTCGCTCACACGCACGGCGGCGATGGAGTTCCAGCGGATGGGAGTGACCGTGAACGCGCTCGCGCCGGTGGCGCTGACGCGGATGACGCAGGATCTGCAGATGTTCAAGGGGATGACGGCGGAGCAGATCGGGCCGCAGTACATCGCGCCGGTCGCGGCGTTCCTGGCGAGCGATCTGGCGGCGGGGATCACGGGGGAGATCGTCGGGGTGCACGGGCCGAAGATCTTCCTCTACAGGATGGTGGAGACGGCGGGAGTGACGCGGGAGGGAGGGCCCTGGTCGGCGGCGGAGATCAAGGAGAGGTGGGCGGAGATCTCGCGCTGATTTTTTGGGTTGGACAGCCGCAGCAAGCGCAGCCTCCCGAAGCGCAGCGAGGGTTCCCTTGAGGGAACCCTCGCTCATTGCCCGGCCACCCATCCGCCGGGCGGCCCCGCCATCAGGCGGGGAGACCTACGCCGGCACGGAATAGTCGATGATGATCACTCCGCGCTCGGGCTGCTCATCCTCGTCGTTGCGCTCGTTCTGGCGCTGCGGGGTCGGTTCCGGAAGGGGCAGCTCAATCCGAGGCCGCTGGTTCTCGTGATCGCGCTCGCGCTTCTTGATCTCTTCGATGATGAACGCGTCGAGCATTGAGAACCTCCGGGGTCAACCACTAGATCGATGCAATCCGGACACCATTGATTCACGCCTCCGCGCGTTTCTTCCCGCCCTGACTCCCGACCTCCCGAGGGACCGTCCGGTCACCCCCTTTAACTTGTAACAATCCACTCTAGCTCGGTCAACATACCCACTGTAGGGGGCGCGCGCCTCAACGCGTTGTTTCACGGACGCTCTCGGCGCGAGTCTTGAAATTGGCCAGCATGTTCGGCAGGCCCCGGTCGGCGAGGGCCTTCTCCAGCGCCCCGGGAACCAGGGGCCCGAGGTCGATCTCGATCTCGTAGGTGGCGCGCGTACCGCCGCCCTGCGTCGATTCGAGGGTCCAGGCGCCCTCGTTGGCACGCATGAATTCCCCGCCGCGCACCAGCGTCCACTCGATACGGTTCCTGGACCGCGTCACGTGCCGCAGCGTGAACTCGAACAGGCGGAGCTTGACGTCCAGCCAGTACGTGACCTCCACCGCCGGGCCCTGACGTGCCCCCACCCGCACCGCCTTCACCTCGGGGACGAACTCCGGGTAGCGCGCGTAGTCCTGCACGACGGCGAGGAACACCTCGGGCGCCACGTCGACCACGATCGATCGGCTCACCCGCGCCATCTGCCTCTGTGTTCGCACGATTTCCGGCACCGTCCAACTTCAGTCTGACGCGGCGAGCCCGGTCCTGCCATCGATTCGCGATGGCGGTCACGAAAGGCTGGGCTTGTGCTCGAAGGTGTGCCGGGACTGGATGTACCGGATGGTCCGGCTCTTCGACCGCATCACCACCGAGTGGGTCTCCGCCCCACCCTTGAAGAACCGCACTCCCCGCAGGAAGTCGCCAGAGGTGACGCCGGTGGCGGCGAAGACCACGTGGCCCGCCGCCATTTCCTCCAGGTCGAAGAGCTTCTTCACGTCCTTGATGCCCATCTTCTGGGCGCGCTCGATCTCCTTGTCGTTGCGGGGCGCCAGCCGGCCCTGCATGTCGCCGCCCATGCAGCGGATCGCGGCCGCGGCGATCACCCCTTCGGGCGCGCCCCCGATGCCCATCAGCACGTCCACGCCGGTCTCGGGGAAGCAGGTGGCGATGGCGGCGCTCACGTCGCCGTCGCCGATCAGCTTGATCCGGGCGCCGGTGGCGCGCACCTCCGCGATCAGCTTCTCGTGGCGGGGCCGGTTGAGGATGATCACGGTCAGGTCGTCTACGTACACGCCCTGGCGGTCGGCGATCGCCCGCAGGTTTTGCGAGGGGCTCTTCGAGAGGTCGATCGCGCCCTTGGCGGAAGGGCCGACCGCGATCTTGTCCATGTACGTGTCGGGAGCGTTGAGCAGGTTGCCCTTGTCCGCCATGGCGATCACGCTCAGCGCGTTGGGCCCGCCGGTGGCAGTGATGGTCGTGCCCTCCAGCGGATCGAGGGCGATGTCCACCTCGGGGTCAGTGGCGTCGCCCTTTCCGACCTTCTCCCCGATGTAGAGCATGGGCGCCTCGTCGCGCTCGCCCTCCCCGATCACCACCGTGCCGCGGATGTGCAGCTCGTTGAACGCCTTGCGCATGGCGTCCACGGCGGCCTGGTCGGCGAGCTTCTCGTCGCCGCGACCCATCACGCGCGCGGACGCCATCGCCGCGGCCTCCGTGAGCCGGACTGCTTCCAGACCGATGTTCCTATCCATTGCCGATGCCCTCCGAGGCCCGGCGGGCCGGGCCGAGCTTTTCCAACAGCCAATCCGGCGCGCGGGTCGGCTTCAGCTCCGGACCCACGCAGACGTGGACGGTATGCCCGAGCGCGAGGACCGCGTCATCGGACTGCCTGTGAACCCTGTAGTCGAATCGAATCTTCACCCGCGTGTGCTTGTGCGAGAGGTGGACCAGGAGCACGTCGTCGTAGAGCGCGGACTTGAGGTACCGGACCGACGCCTCCAGGACGGGCAGCAGGATGCCGCGCCGCTCGATCTCGGCGTACGACAGCCCCAGGTTGCGGATGAAATGCGCTCGCGCTCCCTCGAAGAAACGCAGGTAGTTCGCGTAGTAGACGACGCCCATCTGGTCGGTGTCGCCGTAGATGACGCGGACGCTGTAGGGCTCCACGCCGGTCGTGTATCACTGCCCGGCGCGATAGGCGACCAGCTGCATGCGCGTCTGTTCCTGCTGACGACCCTGGGCGTCCAGGGTGCTGGTCACGAGCAGGACCAGCCCCACCTTGCGCGCGTACGTCCACTCGGTGACGAACTTGCCGCCCTTCTTGAGCGGCTGCTCGTTGCGGACCACGGCGCAGTTGGTGAACGTCCCGGCGTGCGTCACCGCGCTGCCGTCCATGCTCACCACCTCGAAGCGCTGCACCACCAGGTTCTCCACCGCGGTCCACTTCGCTCCCACGCTCAGCGGGGTGCGCAGCAGGTAGCGGTCCGCGTCGCGCACGCCGTCCTTCTCGTAGCGCAGCCGGCCGCGGTGGTCGTCGATGAACCAGGGTCCATCCTGCCCGATGATCTTGATCGTCTCCTGCCGGTCGGAGCCGCGGAACGAGTACGTCCAGGAGTTGCCGACCGCGAGCGGGTAGTAGCCGGTGGCGTCCTCGCCCGACGCGCCGCCGGTCTGCGGTCCGCTCTTGCACGCGCACAGCAGCAGGGCCAGAAAGACGGCTCTTCTCACGGGCGGGCGCGCCTCCGCGTGGAGAGGCGGGCCGCCTCCTCCTTCTTCCGGCGCAGCAGGTCCTGGTAGGCGCCCTTCGCCGCCCGGCGGGTCTCCTCGTCGGGAGCCCCGCTCTCCAGCGTGAAGAGGAAGGCCTCGGCCTCGGGACCGCCCAGGCTGGCGATCGCGTAGAGGATGGGCCCGACGTCCTCGGCGCGGCGGTGCCGCGTCATCTCGATCAGCGGCGTGACCGCGCGGCGATCGCCGATGGCGATCAGCGCGCCGGCCGCGCGGCGGGCCAGGTCGGGAGCGGGATCCTGGAGGCGGGCGATGAGCTGCGGTACGGCCGCGAGGCTGCGGCGGTCCGCCAGAACGCGGATCGCGTAGTCCCTCACGCGTGGATCGGAAGCGGTGAGGTCGCGGATCAGCTCGTCGTCGGTCTTGCCGCGGGCGTCGAGCTGCGCGGCCAGGGCCGCCACCGCGTCCCGGAGCGCGGCGTCCATCGCGGCATCGAACGCGGCGTGCCGGGCGGCGGGATCCAGGCTGTCGTCGGCGTTGGTCGGCTTGCGCCCGGCGCCCTCGGCGAGCAGGCGCTCGACCTCGCCCTGCGCGCCGGTCGAGATCATCTCCAGGGTGACGGCGACGTCGGCGACCTCGCGCTCCGGGATTGGCTTCGCCGGATCGAAGTTCGCCGGCGGCGCCAGCGTTCGTTGCGCGCGCTCGATCTCGAGCTGGATCCGGACCGGTCCACCTTCGCGGACCGTGAAGCGGCCGCTCGCCTCCAGCGCCGCGCGCACCTGCCCGCGCAGGCTCTCGGAGGAGGCGGCGATCTCCGGCTTGCCCAGCAGCGCGGCCTCGCTCACCGCGATGTGGCCGACCGAAAGGCCGCGGCCCGAGGATGCCGGACGGCAAGCTGCGGCCGCCAGCGCGAGTGCGGCCAGGCTTTTCGCGGGGGGCATCGGCGCGATCCTCGACCGGATGCTAAGGGCGCGCGGTCCGGCGGTCAAAACTCGTCCGGCTTCTGACCGTCGGGCGCGGGCGGCGGCGGCTCCTGGCCGTGCTCCGCGGCGGCTTCGGGCGGCGCCGCGGGCGCGTCGCGCAGCTCGTCGCGCGGTGTGGGCTCCGCGACTACCGTCGGGCCTGGAGGTGGCGTGAACCGCAGCGTCCCGGCCGGCTGGCCCCATGCCTGCTCCGCCGCGCTGGTCGCGCGCGGCTTCTCATCGCGTCCCTTGCGCCGCCGTCCCTCGCGCGGCTCCGCGGCTTCGGCCGGCGCCGCCTCTCCGGCGGCGGGCGGCGCTGCCGGACTCTCGACGGGGGCAGAAGGCGTCTCGGCCGCCGGCTCCGGCTCGGTCCCGGGACTCGCCTCGGCGACCGGGGCCGCTTCTGCGGCGGCCGGCGCGAGCTCGGCAGGAGCGGGCAAAGGCTGCGGCGGCTCTTCCTGGGCCGGCCGCTCGCCCCGGTCGCGATGCCGCTCGCGCCCTTCCTGCTCCGGGCGGCCGCGGCCCTCGCCGCGCTCGTCGCGGTGCCGCGCCAGACCCGCGAAGAACGCCTCGTCGAGATCGGGCACCTCCACGGACTGGACGGTCACGCCCACCCGGCAAGCGATCATCTCCTCCGGCAGCGCCTCGCCCGCGTAGAGCGCCACCGGCGCCTGGCCCGCCGCGCTGGCCTCTCCGCGCGCCTCGCGGCCGGCCTCGCCGGGCGCCAGTACCAGCCCCATCTGCGCCGAGTAGTGCGCGAGGTCCTTGCGCAGTTCCTGGATGTCCGCGCGCGCGATCTCGCGGCCGCCGCGCACCAGCTTCACCGCCACCCGCAGGTCCGCGACGCCCCGGCGCTGGCGCGCCAGGTAGAGCGGCCCTTCCTTGCTGCGCTTCGCCACCCGCACGTCGCGCATCCCCATCTGCTCGAGAAGCGCGGAGCAGAGGTTCTCGAACGCGCCGGTGTCCAGCTCGGTGAGCCGGCGCCGCAGCGCGCGGATCACCGCGCGGCGCACCTCTGCGCCGAGCTGCGCGGCACCCATCGGCCGCGCCCCGAGTTGCGGCGCCTTGGCCTCCTCCAGCGGAGCGGAGGGCGGCGGGAACTCGACCAGCGTAACGCGCTCGCCGTCCACGATGAAGGCCGGCTTGCGCCCGGCCTCCGTGCGCCGGCGGTTGTCCTCGAGCAGCGCGGCCACCAGCGAGGGCAGGTCGCGGACCAGAGCCTCCGAGAGAAGCTGCCGCCGCAGCAGGTCGGCCGCCAAATCGCCCAGCGGCGCGCCGCTCTGGCGCTGCGCGAGCGCTTCGAACACCACCTCCGCGGGGGGCGGAAAACGGCGCTGCCCCTTGCGCCCCTGGTCCTGGCGGCGCCGCTCGGCCTCGGCCTCCTCGTACCCCTCCTCGTGCTCCGCCTGCAGCTCGGCGAGCCTGCGGCGGGCCTGCGCGTGGATCGGGCGCGGCTCGCGCTCCCGCGGCCGGTAGAGCGCCTCGCCGGAGTCGGCGGGCTGCATCGGCGGCGCGACCGCGTCGATCTGGACCTCCTGCGGGACCGCCCACTCGAGCAGGGCGAAGGTCCCCTCCGGCAGGATCGCCACCACCATGCGGTCGTCCTCGCGCTTCGCCATCGCGGCGAGGCGCTGGCCCATGGTGATCTCGGGATCCTGGCCCACGTGCGAGAGCAGGTTGTCCCGCAGCGCGGCCTCGGCGATGTCCTTGAAGTGGAGGGGCTTTCCAGTGCGCCGCAAGACCTCCACGGCCGCCTCGGTGAACGTCATGTGACACTCCGCGGAGTGCGGTCGGGACCGGATGGAGGCTACCCTTCCGCCGCTCCAGAAAAGTACAGTCAGCCTATTGAGTTGCATGGGTGGTGTCAACGAACTTAGCCTGCGCGGGTGATCCGGATCCGGCCCGGGCGCTCATGGCGCCTGAATCCCACCTACCTCGGCGAGCTGCGCTCGCTCAGCGGCGCGCGCGCGAAGGGATTCAACGGCGCCGAGATCCTGGACGTGCTCGGCATCGAAGTGGACGGCGTCGACATCGCGGCCGGCGTCGGCGAGGCGCGCGTGCTGCAGGCGGTGGACGAGCTCGCGCAGGCGTTGATCCGGCTCGGGGAGGGACAGCCGGCCGCGCAGGCCACCATCGGTCCGGGTCCCACCGAGCTGGTGCTGGAGGCGCGCGGGCACGATCTGTTGCTCACGCTGGTGACGCTGGCGCCACCGTCGCGGGTGCTGGCCTCGGGCCTGCTCGTGGACGCGCAGAAGATGCGGGGCGCCACCGTGCACGCCGCCCGGGGCTTGCTGCTCGATCTGCTCGCGATCAGCCCCGCGCTCTCCAGCGCGCGACTCGCGCTGCGGCTCGGCGCGGCTTCCGCCCAGCTTGCGCGGCGTGCGCAGGCGAGGCCGCGGACCTGGCCCGCGCTCGAATCCGAGCCGCAGTCGCTGCTCAGCCACGTTCACCGCAAGCCGGAGAAGCTCTCCATCCATCTGCCGCCGGAGACGATGGCCCGGCTGCGCGGAGCCGCGGAGGTTCCCTTCGCCCCGCTGGCGGCGCACCTGGGTCGCGGCTCGGCGACGCTGCTGCGCACCGGCGCGCCCGGGCTGACCTGGGAAGGCCCGGTGTTTCTGTTCCTGCGCAACTTGCTGGCCGATGCCGAGCGGCTGGTGGAATCCTGGGAGAGCGGCGAGCCGGCGATGGCGCTCCAGTTCGGCACGCACGAGCTGCGCTGGGACCTCACCTGCGACGAGGTGCGCGCGCAAGGCTGGAAGCGGCCGCTGAAGCTGCCGCCGCTCCGCTTCGCGAAGATCGCGGCGGGCGCGGCGGAGCTGTACGCCGACGAGGCGCCGCGCGAGGGCGGCGACGAGCTGGGAGCAGACCTCCGGGACCGGGCCCGCGCGCTCCTGCGCCATTGCACGGATCTGGAGACGGGCGACCTGCGCCGCGCTCCGGCGGCCGTGGCGGCCCCGCCGGCGCCCCAGGCGCGGGAGAAGCGCGCGCCGCTCGCGCGCGGCCGCATGCGCCGGTTGGTCTACCGCGAAGCCTGGCGGAAACCGGCCAGGGACGTCCTGCGCGTGCTGCCGCTTGCCCAGGGCCGGGTCGTGCTGGAGACCGGTGAGGACCTGTGCGGCCTCGACGCGGCCAGCGGCGCGGAGGTCTGGCGCGTGCGCTCATCGCCCGGAGCAGTGGTGCGCGGATCGGAGCTCTTCTACGCGGAACCCGGCGACGCCCTGGTGCGGCTGGATGCCGCGGGCGGCGAGGTGCGGTGGAAGCGGCGGCTGCGCGGCGCAGCGCGCGAGGGGCGGCTCTGGGCCCTCTCCTCCGCGGTGGTGCGGGCGATTCCCGAGGAGGGACTGGCACTCGTCACCGACGCGGGGACGCTGGCGTTCCGCGCGAAGCTGCCCGGCCATCCCGAGCAGCTTGCGTTCGCGTCCGGCGTACTGCTCGCGGCGCTGCCGGCCGGACTGCTCACGGGATTGGACGCCGACGGGAAGGTGATCTGGAAGCGCCGGCTGCGGGTCTCGGAGCTCCTGGCGTGCGGCGGGCGGGCGCTGGTCCTCTCCGCGCGCGGGCTCGCCTGCGTCGAGCCGGAGACCGGCAAGGCGGTCTGGGAACGGGAGGTCCCCGACGATGCGCGCGGGCTGACGCTGCACGAGGGCGCGGCAGTGCTGATCGGCGGAGGCAGCGTTCGTTCGTACGCGGCGGCGAACGGGGCGGAGCGGGCGCCCATCGAGGTGCCCTGGGCGGACACGCTGGTGGCCGAGGAGGAGGGGCCCCTGGTAGCGGCCGGGCCGGGTGGCGCGGCGATGCGGATCGACGGGCGGAAGCGGTGGATGATTCCGGCGAGCGGCGGGGGGGCCGCGACGTCGGCCGTGATGCGGCGCGGGGTGCTGCTGCTGCTGCGGGCGCAGGTCGAGCTCTACGACGCGGCGGAAGGCCTGCTCCTGGCGCAGCTTCCGGCGGCGCGGGCGGCGGCGCTGGGAGCGGACCTGTCGTGCGCGCTCATCGATGACGAATCGGTCAGCTTGCACCGGCTGACCACGCATCTCAGCTTGATCTAGGGAGGTGACGTGCTCGCGCTGGTGCTACCACTTCACGGGTGACAGGTCCTGCTCGGCGTACTCGTTGAAGGTCACCCGGCGTTGCTGGCCCAGGAGCGGCACCTGCACGTCGCGGGAGTAGGTCAGCCAGATGTGGATGTAGGCGGGGATCTGGGTGCGCTCGATGCGCAGGTCGCTGTCGTCCACGTCGATGCGCATCTCGGTGATCACGCGGCCGTGGTCCTCGACCTTCTGTTCGAAGAGATGGTGGAGCTCGCGGAAGACGTAGTTGCGCAGCTCCCGGTCGTCGGGCTGGCGATACGACATGTTCGCCGCTTCCCTGAGGACGCGCTTGACCTCGAAGTTCTCCCAGTAGGAGGGGCCGTAGGTGGCGAGCCAGAGCACCGCCGCGACGGCGGCAATGGCGAGCAGCACCGTGACGAAGGTGATCCCGCGGTCACCGCGACTGTGCATCGAGGGTCAGTTTACACGACCGAATCGGTCCAGCCGAATTCCCATCGGGCCACCGAACGAGATCCAGATCACGCTGGCGCGCCCCTTGATGTAGCTGAACGGAATCTGCCCGATGCCGCCCTCGACCCGGCTGTCCGCCGAGTTGTCGCGGTTGTCCCCCATCATGAACACCCGGCCCTCCTCCACCACGAACGAGCCGGAGCTCCGGAAGGACTCCCGGTCCTTCCGAAGGAGGATCGGATGCTTATGGCCGGCGAGATCCTCGAGGTACATCTTGGCGACCACCTCGATGTCGGTGTCGGTGTACTCGGAGTGGTCCTTGTAGGTGTAGTCGCCGACCTCCTGCCGCTTCTGCTCGGCCCCGTTCACGTAGAGCACGTTGTCGCGGATCTCGATGTGGTCGCCCGGCAGCCCCACCACGCGCTTGACGTAATCGATGTCGGGATGCTGCGGGTTGATGAAGACCACCACGTCGCCGCGCTTGGGCGGGCTCTCCCAGAGCTTGTGCACCTTGGCCGGGTCGGTGAACGGGATGCGCAGGCCGTAGCTCATCTTGTTGACGAAGATGAAGTCACCCACCAGCAGCGTGGGGATCATCGACCCGGACGGGATGTGGAACGGTTCGAAGAAGAAGGCGCGCAGGAGCAGGGCCACCAGGATGGCCCCGCCGATCGACTCGGTGTATTCGCGGACCGCGCCCTTGCGCGCGAACGCCAGGTGCTTGTCGAGCGTCGCGTCGAGCGCGTGGCGGGCGTTGACCGCGGGCATGCCCTGCGGCTTCTGCAGCGCCTCGTCCACCGCGGCCATCGCCGACTCCACCTCCGAGGCCGCGGCTTCCGGGATCTTCGCGCGGTGCCGGCGGAGCAGGCGCGCGGCGTTGCGGCGCAGCGACTTCGCCTCGGTGTGCGCCCGGCTGCGCACGCCCCAGGGCGTAGCGGAGCCGATGGTGGAGAGCATGAACACGGCCAGGAACACGCAGAGCGAGCCGAAGAGGAAGTCCTGCCGCCGCAGCAGGTGCTGCGCGATCAGGCCCAGCGCGATGGTGCCCGCGATGATGCCGGCCAGCTTGCCGTACCCGGCCGCGGCGTAGAACGGCCGGGCGCCCTTGTCGGCGGCGGAGACCAACTCGGCCTCGCGCTTCGCCTGGGCGGCGTTGCGGGTTTCCGCGGCGGCGGTCATTCCTCGGCTCGCAGCACCGCGAGGAATGCTTCCTGCGGGATCTCGATCTGTCCGACTGACTTCATGCGCTTCTTGCCTTCCTTCTGCTTCTCGAGCAGCTTCCGCTTGCGCGAGATGTCTCCACCGTAGCACTTCGCCAGCACGTTCTTGCGCAGCGCCTTCTGCGTCTCGCGGGCGATCACCCGCGACCCGATCGCCGCCTGGATGGCCACCTCGTACATCTGCTTGGGGATCTCCTCCTTCAACTTCTCGCAGATCACCCGCCCGCGCTGGTAGGCGCGGTCGCGGTGAACGATGGTCGAGAGGGCGTCCACGGGCTCCCCGTTGATCAGGATGTCGAGCTTCACCAAATCCGCTTCCTGGTAGCCCAGCGGCTCGTAGTCCAGGGAGGCGTAGCCGCGGGAGATGCTCTTGAGCTTGTCGAAGAAGTCGAACACCACCTCGGCGAGCGGGATCTCGTAGGTGATCTGCACGCGCTTGGTTCCGAGGTACTTGATGTCCTTCTGCACGCCGCGCCGGTCCTGGCAGAGTTGTAACACCGCCCCCACGTACTCGTTGGGCACGTAGATGTGCGCGAGCAGCATGGGTTCCATCAGCTTTTCGATGTCGCCCTCCGCCGGGAGCTTCGCCGGATTGTCCACCCGGATCTCGCTGCCGTCCCGCTTCACCACCTTGTAGACGACGGACGGCGCGGTGGTGATCAAAGCGAGGTTGTACTCGCGCTCCAGGCGCTCCTGCACGATCTCCATGTGCAGAAGGCCCAGGTATCCACAGCGGAATCCGAATCCCAGGGCCTGCGAGGTCTCCGGCTCGTAGGTGAAGGCGGAGTCGTTCAGGCGCAGCTTCTCGAGCGCGTCGCGGGTGTTCTCATAATCGGCCGAATCCACGGGGAAAATCCCCGAGAACACCATCGGCTTGATCTCCTTGAAGCCGGGGACGGGCTTGTCCGTCGGGTTGTCCGCGTCGGTCAGGGTGTCGCCGACCTTCGCGTCCTGGATGACCTTCACGTTGGCGACGACGAAGCCCACCTCGCCGGCGATCAGCTCGGCCTTGCCGCGCGCCTTGGGGGCGAAGACACCCACCTCGCTCACCTCGTAGGTGCGCTTGTTCGACATGAACTGGATCTTCTGGCGCGGCTTGACCGTCCCCTCGACGATCCGGACCAGCATGATCACGCCGCGGTAGGAGTCGTACCAGCTGTCGAAGATCAGCGCCTTGAGGGATGCCGTGGGGTCGCCTTTGGGCGGCGGCACGATCTCGACGATCTCCTCCAGCAGCTCGTCGATGCCGACGCCCTCCTTGGCGCTCACCGCCACCGCGCGGCTGGCGTCGAGGCCGATCACTTCCTCGATCTCCTTGCGCGTCCCCTCCACGTCGGCGCTGGGGAGGTCGATCTTGTTGATCACCGGAACCACCGCGAGGTCGTGCTCCAGGGCCAGATAGACGTTGGCGAGGGTCTGCGCCTCCACGCCCTGCGAGGCGTCGACCACCAGCACGGCGCCCTCGCAGGCAGAGAGGCTGCGCGAGACCTCGTACGCGAAATCCACGTGCCCTGGCGTGTCGATCAGGTCGAGGACGTAGTCCTTGCCGTCCCGCTTGCTGCGGAAGTTCATCCGGACCGACTGCGCCTTGATGGTGATCCCGCGCTCCCGCTCCAGCTCCATGTTGTCGAGGAACTGGTCCTGCGCTTCCCGCTCGCTCACCGTGCCGGTCTTCTCCAGCAGCCGATCGGACAGCGTGGACTTGCCATGATCGATGTGGGCGATGATGGAAAAATTGCGGAGATGCTGGTTCTGCTCGGGCATCAGGGGTGGTCCGGAAGCCGGGGGGGATAACACGCGAGGCTCGCTCGCACAATGGCGAGCATGGGCTGGGCGTGCTGGTTGCTCGTGCTGCTTTTGGTGCGGATGTCGCGCTGTGAGTCGTACTCGTGAGCGGGGTTTACAGCCCCAGCTCTTGCTTGAACCAGCGCACGGTCGGCACCAGCCCCTCCTCGAGCGAGACTCGGGGCTCCCAGTTCAGGAGAGCGCGGGCGCGGCTGATGTCCGGCCGGCGCTGCTTCGGGTCATTCTCGGGCAGCGGGCGGATCGAGCGCACGCGCCCGCCCTTGCCCACCACCTTGCGGATGGTCTCGGCGAACTCGATCAGCGTCATCTCGTCCGGGTTGCCCAGGTTCACGGGACGCGGATCGCCCCGTTCGGAGAGCGCGATCAGGCCGGCCACCAGGTCGTCCACGTAGCAAAAGCTGCGCGTCTGGGTTCCGTCCCCGAACAGGGTGAAGTCCTGCCCGCGCAACGCCTGCGTGACGAAGGCGGGCACCACCCGGCCGTCGTCGGCGCGCATCCGCGGGCCGTAGGTGTTGAAGATGCGCGCGATCCGGACGGGGAGACCGCGGACGCGGGCGTGCGTGCTGATCAGCGCCTCTGCGAACCGTTTGGCCTCGTCGTAGCAGGCGCGCGGTCCGACCGGGTTGACGTTGCCGAAGTAGTCCTCGCTCTGCGGGTGCTGCAGCGGATCGCCGTAGACCTCGGAGGTGCTGGCGTGGATCAGCTTCGCGCCGCAGTCCTCGGCGAGTTGGAGCGCGTTCCGCGTCCCCGACGAGCCCACCTCCAGCGTCTCCAGCGGCAGCCTGGCGTAGTCCGCCGGGGAGGCGGGCGAGGCGAGGTTGAACACCGCCTCGGCGCGGCCCAGCGCAGGCAGCGGCCGGCAGATGTCGTGCTCCAGAAATCTGTATCTCGGGTTGTCGCGGTAGCGCTCGGCGGTCTCGCGGCGCCCGGTGAGCAGGTTGTCCACCGCCACCACCTCGTCGCCGCGCGCCAGCAGCCGATCGACCAGGTGGCTCCCGATGAACCCCGCCCCACCCAGGACGATCGAGCGCATCTACTTGACCCTGCCGTAGCGGTCCTCGAGCCGGACCACGTCGTCCAGCTCCGGGGTGGAGGCCTCGAGGATGTCGCAGTCCGACTGCGCGGTCATGCGGTGTCGCAAGAGAGGCGTGATGTGGAAGGAGTCGCCGGGCTTCAGCAGCGTCTCCACCAGCGGCTCGCCCTCCCCGCCGGTCTGGAAGAGCATCTCTCCCGAGAGCACGTGGACCGTCTCGTCCTTGCGCAGGTGGTACTGCAGGCTCAAGGCGTGACCCTTGTTGATGTGGAGGATCTTGCCCACGTATCGGCCGGTGTGGGCCCAGATCAGCTCGTATCCCCAGGGCTTCTCGACGCGGACTGGCTTGATGGCAGGCATGTCAGCGGGTGGGCATCACCACGGCAGCGGCACGAAGCTCGCGCTCGACGTCCGTGCGGAACCGGTTGGCGGAATCGCGGCCCGAAAAGGAGCCGACCCGGACGCGGTACCAGGTGCCCTTGGCGCCGAGGTTCGCCTCCACCACGTAGGGCTTGAGGCCGGCTCCGCGCGCGCGGGCCTCGATGCGCGCGGCCTCGGTCCGGTCCCGCGAAGCCCCCACCTGGACCGTGAATGCGCCCAGGTCGCGCGGCGGGGGCGTGAGCACGGCCGCAGGCGGAGGGATCTGCGTGGGCCGCGGAGGCGCGGGCACCACGGTGGGCTCGCGCGGCGGCGCGGGGACCAGCGACGCGACGCGCACCTGCTCGTCCCGCTGCGGGACCTCGAGCGGCCTGGCGGCGGGCGGCTGCGGACGCTGCTCCTTGCGGGCCTGCGCGTCGAGCGCCGCGAGATCTCCCTGGCTGGCCGGCGGCGCCGCGGCCGAGAGCCTCTTGCCGAGCAGGATTCCCACGGAGAAGACGCCGCCGAGCAGCAGCAGCGCGCAGGTCCCGAGCGCGATCACCTGCCGGTCATCGAGGGAAAGCTCGATTCTCTCGCGGAGCCGCCCTGCGTCGCGCACGCGCGCGGGTGTACCAGACACTCCCGGTGCCCGCTACTCTTCTTCCGCGGCCGGCGCATCCATGCGGTCGGGAGCGGACACCCCCAGCACCGCCAGCGCGTTGGCCAGGGTCTGCTTCACCGCCCACACCAGGAACAGCCGCGCGGTGGTCTTGCGCGGGTCGTCGGAGATCACCCGCTCCGTCTTCTTGAACTTCGTGTAGTACCCGTGGAACTGCGCGATGGTTTCCTGAAGATAGAAGACGACCTTGTGCGGCTCGAGCGCCGCCGCCGCATGGGCGATCAGCTCGGGGAACTGCAAGAGCCGCTTGATCAGCTCGATCTCCTCCGGAAGCTGGAGGGCGCCGATCGCTTCCGGGTCCCAGCGGGGGGCAAGCCCCCGCTCTTCGCGCGCCTTGCGCAGGATCGCGGCGCAGCGCGCGTGGCCGTATTGCACGTAGAAGACCGGGTTGGTGTTGTCGCGCTTCTGCGCCAGCCCCAGGTCGAAGTCGAGGGCCATGTCGCCGCGGCGCAACAGGAAGAAGACGCGCGTCGCGTCGGAACCGGCCGTCTCCAGCAGCTCGCGCAGGGTGACGAAGTTCGCCGCCCGCTTGCTCATCCGGTAGGGCTGGCCGTCCTTCATGAGGTTCACCAGCTGGAAGAGGATGATCTCCAGCTCGCCCCCCATGGCGGCGACCACCGCCTTCATCCGCTGCACGTAGCCGCCGTGGTCCGCTCCCCAGACGTTGATCAGCCGTAAGTAGCCGCGGGACAGCTTGTCGAAGTGGTAGGCCACGTCCGCGGCGAAGTAGGTGGGCTCGCCGTTGGTCTTGAAGAGCGGGCGGTTCCGATCATCGCCGAAGCGCGTTGTCTGCACGACCTTGAGGGGCGTGGGGACGTACTCGTCGTCGTGGGTGTCCACGCCCTTCGGCGGCGGGAGCGTCTCCATCGCCGTCAGGCCCTTCTCGTCCAGGACGCGGACGGCGCCGTGCAGGCGGTCCTGGTCGTGCAGTCTCTTCTCGCTGAAGAAGCTGTCGAAACGTACCCCGAAGAGCGCGAGGTCCGGCTTGATCATGAGATCGAGGATATAAGCGGTGGCGAACCGGCGCAGCGGCTCGCGGATCTCTTCGAACGGACGCGAGGGGTCGCCGCCCGACTCCAGCCAGGCGCGGGCCACCTCCTTGACGTATTCGCCCTGGTAGTCCTCCGGATCGAGCGGCACCTGGGGAACGGAGGGCCGCAGCTCGGTGGCGCGGGCCAGCACGGCGTGCGCCAGGCGCCAGACCTGCCCGCCCGCGTCGTTGATGTAGAACTCGCGGGAGACGTCGTATCCGGCCCACTCGAGCAGGTTGGCCACCACGTCGCCGATCACCGCGCCGCGGCCGTGGCCCACGTGCATGGGTCCGGTCGGGTTGGCGCTGACGAACTCCACCATGGTGCGCTTGCGCTGCCCCGAGTCGCTGCGGCCGAACCGGTCGCGCTGCTCCCAGACGGCGCGGAGCGCCTTGTGCCAGACGTCCTGCGCCAGGCGCAGGTTGAGGAACCCGGGCCCGGCGATCTCCGGCTTTCCGGCCAGCAGGCCCTCCCGATCGTCGATCCGATCGACGATGGCCTGCGCCAGCGCGCGCGGATTCGGCTTCTGCGCCCCGCTGGCGGCGGCGTGCTGCTTCGCGAACGTCATCGCCGCGTTCGAGGCGAAGTCACCGTGCGAGGCTTGCCGGGGCGCGTCGAGCTGGACCGGGTAGTCGCCCGGCGGCAGAAGCCCGTCCTTCACGCATCGCTCGAGCGCGCCCTCGATCAGCGCCGCGACCCGCTCCTTCACCATGGCGGGCCCTGCGAGTACTCGCGGTCGAAGAGCGGCCGCAGCCGATCCCAGCTCGCGTGCAGGTGCTCGATCATCACTTTGGTGTCGCCGATCACGGGCATGAAGTTGGTGTCGCCGACCCAGCGCGGCACCACGTGCCAATGGAGGTGATCGGCGATCCCGGCCCCGGCCGCGCCGCCCAGGTTCATGCCCACGTTCTGCCCTTGCGCCCGGTACGCCTGGCCCACAAGCCGCATGGCGACGCGCAGCATCTCGGAGAGCTCCTGGTGCTCCTCGCGCCCGAGCAAGCCCAGGTCGGCGAGGTGCGTGCGCGGCACCACCATCAGGTGGCCGTTGTTGTAGGGGAACCGGTTGAGGATCGCGAAGGTGTGGGGCGTGCGCCCGAGGACCAGGTTCTCGCGGTCGTTCCGCTGGCGCGGCAGCTCGCAAAAGATGCATCCCTTGGTCGGGTTGCCCTTCTCGATCAGATCCATCCGCCACGGCGCCCAGAGCTGCTCCATCACCTCACCAGGCTGGGGGCCAAGAACATCACGCCGCCCCCGCCGCCGGCGGCGGCGGAGCGCACGCCTTCGGTGGCGCCTTGGAAGGCACCCTGGAACGCGCCGCGCATCAGATCCCGCAGGGAGATCTCGTGCTCGCGCGGCGGATATTGGATCCGGGGCTCGCCGGTCTGGCCTGACAGCGCCCAGGCGGCGCCGACGGCGTCGTCGAACCCGCCGAGCTCGTCCACCAGCTTCAGCTCCTTGGCGCGCTTGCCGGTGTAGATGCGGCCCTCCGCGATCTCCCGCACCCGCGCTTCGGGGAGGCCGCGGCCCTGGGCGACCGCGTCGATGAACTGGCCGTACACGTCGTCCGAGATGCCCTGGATCTCTTCCCGGTCGGTGTCGCGGATGGGCCGGAAGGGCGACAGGGTGTCCTTGTACTTGCCGGACTTCAGCGTGGTCTCCTCGATCCGCGCCCAATCGAGCAGCCCGCGGACGTTGAAGTGCATGAAGATCACGCCGATGGACCCGGTGAGCGTGCCGGGCTCGGCGAAGATCCGGTCGGCGGGAGCGGAGATGTAGTAGCCGCCGGAGGCGGCCAGCGAGCCCATCGAGACCACCACCCTCTTGCGCGCCTTGATCCTCTTGACCGCGTCGTGGATCTCCTGCGAGGGCGCGACCGACCCGCCGGGCGAGTCGACCCGGAGCACGATCGCCTTCACGTCCTCGTCGCGCTCGTACTTCTTGAGCAGCTTGACCACCTTGTCGGAGTCGACGCCGGTCTGCGCCTCGCCGATGGCCCCCTTCACCTCGACGATGCCGACCCGGGGGCCCGCGCTGGTCTCGGTCTCCAGGCTGAGGCTGGCCGCCGTGCCCTTCACCGCCGAGTACGCGAGCAGCATGAACCCGAACAGCACCAGGAAGAGGCCGCCGAAGATGACGCCGAGCACGATTGCCGCGCGCTTGTCCAACGTGGACGCTCCTTCTCAACAGAGGCCGCTTGCTACCACTCGGACCGTATGGGTACAAGCGCCTGCTGTGCCCTTCCGGCGCATCTTGACGACCCTGGTCGAGCGGTCACCGGGAGCGCGGGGGGCGATCTTCTGCGATTCCGAGGGCGAGTCGGTGGAGCTGGTGCTCCGCGACGCGCAGCTCTCCGAGTTCGATATGAAAGTGTTCGGGGCCCAGCTCGCGGCGGTGTGGATCGGCCTGACGACCACCGCCAAGGACCACGGAGCGGGCGCGCTGGTCGAGCTGCGCGTGGGCTGCGCCCAGGGCACCCTGCTCTGCCGCTCGCTGCCCGAGGGGTATTACGTGGTCCTTCTGGTCGGGCACGGCTCCCCGGCCGCGTCGGCCGCGTTCGCGCTTCGGGCGACCGCGAGGGAGATCGCGGCGGAGCTGTAGACTAGCCTTGGCCTAGGGCGAGGACTGCGACTTGGATGCCGCGGCCGTGGAGCGCAGTGCATACCGGACCAGCGCGCGCAGGTCGGGGCGATCGGGATCCAACTCCAGCCCGCCCTTCTGTCCCGGCCCGGTCACGATCCCGCCCCAGCGGGACGGCTCCTCCACGGGCAGCCCGTCGAAGTCCAGCAGCAGCGGATCGCGTGGGTCCAGGTCCTCCACCTGCCGGAGGAAGGCCAGCGCCGCCTTTTGCGAGGCGGGCCCGTTGACGGCCAAAACCGCGAGCCCCGCGAAGTTCAGCGCTGCGATGCGCTTGTCGAAGACGGAGCGGGCCGGCGCACCGGAGATCAGGACGGCGACCCGGGGCTTCCCTTCTTCCTTTGGCCGCCAGAGCCACCCCTGCAGCTCGCCTGTCTTCACCGGCATGGGCCGGGGGATGGCGTCGCGGGACAAGCCGGGCCGCGGGCTTCGCGTCAGGCGCGCCGCCGTCCCCCGGCCCAGACGGAGCTGCCAGACATCGGTGGTGTCGTCCGCGAGGCGCCAGCCGAACCAGAGGCGGTCTCCCGGGCGGTCCCAGACCATGCCGTCCGCGAGCGCGCCGGAGGGCGGCGCGGCCAGCGGCTGGGAGCGCAGCGAGGCTATGTCCAGGAGGGAGAAGACATCGAGCCCATTGGATTCCATCGCCACGGCGAGGCGGTGGCCGTCTTCGGTGATCGCGAAGGCATCGACGGAGGCGCTGGCGGAATACACCAGCGTCTTGCGCACATGGTTCTGCACGGTGATGGCGTCGACGCCGAACGCGTCCCGTCCGGCATCGGTCAGCACGTAGAGCGTCCGGCCGTCCGGGGAGAACCGGGGATTGCGGAAGCTCCCGCGGGTCTCCGCGGGCGTCAGTAGATCCCCGCGCGCCGACTCCAGATCGACCAGCGTCACCGCGTCTTTTCCCGACCGGCGCACGAGCGCCACGAGGCTGCGGCCGTCTGGCGAGACCGGCCCGAGCGAAACGAGGCCGGTGAGCGCGTCGGCCAGGGCCAGTGGCAGGAGCGGCCCGCCGACGCCACGGTGGGAACCCGCCGCCGGCGGCGGCGGCGCGACCTCCGAGATCTTCTTCGTGTCCAGCGCGATCGAGCGCAGGGAGATCTTGTTCCCGTCGCGGACTGCATAGAAGAGCGTCTTCCCGTCCCGGGAGAGGCCGCCGGAAAGCTGATCTCCCGGCGTGGGATCGAGGAGGAGCGGCGTCGCGCCCTCATCGTCGAGCAGGAGGAGCCGCTTGCGGCCCTCGCGGACGACCTGGACGAGCAGCTGCCTGGTCTCGGAGGGGAGGTAGCGGACCTCCAGCGCTCCGCCGGGCTCGTCGGTGAGCTGCGACGGATAGCCGCCGTCGGCGGACACCGAGGCGACCTGTGGCGTTCCGAACAGCGTAGTCAGGAATGCCACCCGGGCCCCGTCCGGCGAGGGTGCGGGCGCCCAGGCGGACGCCATCGACTCGAGGTGCCGCAGCCGCGCTTCCAGACTTTCGGCCGGGGCGGCGAGGAGGAGCGCGAGGGCGAGCATTGAATTTGGAGCCTCCCCCGGGCGTTCTACTCTGTAGCGTGGCCGAACGCGACCGCCGCGCGTCGCTGGTGGTGCGCGCTTGACGCGGCGGGCGCCCGCCCGCAAAAAGGAGTGCGCATGCACCGTCTCTCCCTCGCACTGCTGCTCGCCGCGGGGTGCATCCACAACGGGTCTCCCCGCACGGACGACGGCCTCGCGCTCACCATCGCCCAGCAGGAGCGCTGGGCGCAGGACGCGGTCAGCGCGCGTCAGGGGCGCAACCAGCTCGAGGCGATCCGATCCAGCGACTACCAGGCCGTCGGTCGGGGTCGGTCCGAGCTGAAGCGGCTGATCCAGGCCATCGACCGATCGACCTGGATCCGCAACACCACCGCCGAGCTGATGGTGGACGACATGGACCCGCGGTTGCCGGCGGCCTTCGACCGCGCCGGCCGGCTGCGACGCGAGGCGGTGCAGGGAGCGGACGAGCTGGCCTCGGCCCTGGGCCAGGCCAAGGGAGGTCTGAGCATCGGGGATTTGCGGCCCGGTTTCGAGGCGGTCCGCAAGGCGCAGGGGAGCGAGGACCGGCTGGCGCGGCTTCCGCCGCGGGCGGGCGGGCTCCGGCTGATGCCGGCGCCGCTGCCGGTTCCCCGCCCCTTCGTGGTTCCGGCCGCGCGGCTGGTGGCGGCCAACCCCGAGCTGACCCGCGAGCTCGACCGGCTGCCGCCGGATGACGCCGCGCAGGTCCGCGCGCGGCTCGCCGACCTGGACCGGGGGCGCGAGGAGCAGAAGCGGGCCGAGCCACCGCCGGCCGTCCTGCCTCCGCCGGTGGCCAGCGGCGAGGAGCCGCCGCCGCCCGCCGAAGGCACCGAGGCGGAAGCTCCATCGCCGACGCTGCGGATCGCGAACGACGCCGCCGCGCTGCTGGCGAAGCGCGCGCCGCGCTCGATCACGCTGCGCGAGGACGGCCTCTTCGACCTGTCGTACGACGACGCCGACTACCTGGTCGATCCGAGCGGCAAGCTGGTGCGCAAGGAGAGCCCGCAGAGATAGGCGGCCGCTTCAATCAGCGCTGGAAATCGTAGACGCTTCCGAGGCGGAGGATTTTCGTCAGCTCGTCCAACGCTGCCATGGTCTCGCGGGCCAGAAGCGGATCGGAGAGATCGGGGCCCGTCAAGCGATCCCGGTAGTGTTTGCGCACCCACGCCTCGAGCTCGGCGCCGAGGGCGTCGTCCCACAAGACGCGCGCCTTCACCGCGCGGCGCTCGGCGTCCTCCAGGACGATGCGCTGGCGCAAGCAGGCCGGGCCGCCGCCGTTCTCCATCGACTGCCGCAGGTCGAGGTGATGGACGCTCTTCACGGGCCCACCGCCCTGCACGACGCGCTGCAGGAAGGATCGCGCGTGGCGATCCTCTCGCGCCTCCTCGGGAGCGACGATGGTCATGCTGCCGTCGGGGAGCGTGAGGAGCTGGGAATTGAACGGGTAGGCGGCGACCGCGGACGCGACCGGCAGCTCCGCGTCCGTGGCCAGCCAGGTCGCGATCCCTTCGCCGAGCAGCAGGCGCAGATCGTCGAACAGCGATTCCCGATCCACGAAGGCGTACTCGTGCAGCAGCAGCACGTTGCCGTTGCCGACCGCCAGCACGTCCGTGTGGAAGGCGCCGGCGTCGATCCCCTTGGGGTGCTGCTGGGGAAAGAGAGCGCGCGCCGAATCCACCTGGCCCAGGCGGGCCAGGGCGTGCGACGCCTCTCGCGTCTGCCGCGCCGGATAGCGCACCGGCTCGCCCGCGGCGGACGGCCCTCCGAAGGCCCGGCGGCCCCAGGCGAAGAGGTGCGCCGCCGGCCGTCCTTCCACGAAGAGGCGGGTGTGGTTCGCCGCGCCTTCGTCCGCGAACGGAGCGCCGCCGGGAAGCGGATCGTGCACCTCGAACCGCTTCGCGTCCGCGAAGATGGCCCGCAGCACGCGCGTGGTGGTGTCCGCCTCCAGCGAGCGGTGGAACATGGCGGTGAGGTTGGCGGGAACGAGGTGCAGCCGTCGGTCCTGCGCGTCGGCGGAGGGAATGCAAGTGGCCGCGTTCGCCGTCCACATCGCGGCGGCGCTGGAGCTGATCCGCAAGACCTGGTCCTTCAGCTCCGGATCGCGGGAGGCCTGCGCGATCACCTCCTCGTCGCTGCCGCGGAAGCCGAGCCGGCGCAGGGTGCGCAGCGAGGGACGCTCGTGCGGCGGCAGCACCCCCTGTCCGACGCCGAGGGAGGCGACGAACCGCATCTTCTCCAGGCCCTGGAGCGCAGCCGCCCGCGGGCTCGCGGGTTGGCCCGCGTGTGTCGTCGACGCGACGTTGCCACGCGAAAGCCCCGCATAATTGTGGGTCGGACCAACGAGTCCGTCGAAGTTGTACTCCCTTGCCGGCACGCGCGCGTTCTAGCACAGCAAGAGCGAGTGACATTGCCTCATACTCGAGTCGGCGAATCAGCCTTACCGGGCGCCGTAGAAGCGGAAGACGAGTTGGGCGACGCAGGCCGGTTTGCGCTCGCCCTCGACTTCGATCGTTGCGTCGATCAGGCCCTCCGCGCCGTTGGGGATGTCGGTCACTTCGCCCAGGGTGGCGCCGAGCCGGTAGCGCTGGC
>DASQAS010000045.1:0-12018 GCA_035635635.1 Myxococcales bacterium
GATGAGCGCGACCACGTCGAGCTCCGCCCGGCAGAGGATCAGCGCCAGGATCGCGCCCACGCCCGCGGACGGCAGCGTGGAGAGGATCGTCACCGGGTGGACGTAGCTCTCGTAGAGGACGCCGAGCACGATGTAGACGACCACCAGCGCGGCCAGGATGAGCAGCGGTTCGTTGGACAGCGAGGAGTGGAATGCGGCGGCGGTGCCCTGGAACGCCGCCGTGATGGTGGGCGGCATCGCCAGCTCTTGCTGCGCCCGCAGAACCGCCGCCGTCGCCGCTCCCAGCGATGCGCCGGGGGCCAGATTGAAGGAGAGGGTGGCCACCGGAAACTGGTCCTGGTGGTTGATGGTCAGGGGCGCCGAGCCGGCTTCCAGGTGCGTGAACGCGCTGAGCGGCACAGGTCCGCTGGAGCTCTGGACGTAGATGTCCTGCAGCCTGGCCGGCGTTCCCTGGAACCCGGGCTCCGCCTCGAGGACGACGTGGTACTGGTTGAGCTGGGTGAAGAGCGTCAAGACCTGGCGCTGCCCGAACGCGTCGTAGAGCGTCTCATCGATCAGCTGCGGCGTGATGCCCAGGCGCGATGCCGTCGCCCGATCGATCACCAACGAGGTCCGCAAGCCCTGGGTCTGCTGGTCGTTGGCGACGTCGCGCAGCTCCGGCAAAGTCTTGAGGTGGCTGGTGAGCCGGGCCGCCCAGGTCTTCAACTCCGCCGCGTCCGGATCTTCGAGCGTGTACTGGTATTGCGTGCGGCTGACCCGATCCTCGACGGTCAGGTCCTGCACCGGCTGCATGTACAGGGTGATCCCCGGGACCGCCTCGAGCGCCTCCTGCAGGCGCGCCATGATCTGCGTGGCGCTGAGCTTGCGCTGCTCGATCGGCTTCAAGTTGATGAGGATGCGCCCGCTGTTCAGGGTGGTGTTGGTGCCGTCGATGCCCACGAACGAGGAGAGGCTCTCGACGGCGGGGTCGCGGAGGATGACCCTGGCCAGCGCCTGCTGCCTCTCCGTCATGGCCGGGAAGGAGATGTTCCCGGGCGCCTCCGAGATGCCCTCGATGACGCCCGTGTCCTGCACGGGGAAGAAACCCTTCGGCACGACGAAGTAGAGCACCACGGTGAGGGCCAGGGTGCCGGCGGCGACGCACAGTGTGGCCCGCTGGTGATCGAGCACCCAGCGCAGGGTCCGTCCGTAGAACGCGACGATCCGCTCGAAGACCCGCTCGGAGGCGGCGGTAAACCGGCTCTCCCGCTTGTCCGACCGCGCCCGCAACAGCTTCGCGCAGAGCATGGGCGTGAGCGTGAGCGACACCACCGCGGAGATGAGGATGGTCACCCCCAGCGTAACGGCGAACTCGCGGAAGAGACGCCCGACCACATCCCCCATGAACAGGAGCGGGATGAGTACGGCGACCAGCGAGACCGTAAGCGAGAGGATGGTGAATCCGATCTGCTCGGCCCCCTTGAGCGCGGCCTGCAGCGGCTTTTCGCCCTCCTCGATGTAGCGGACGATGTTCTCGATCATCACGATGGCGTCGTCCACCACGAAGCCGGTGGAGATGGTCAGCGCCATCAGCGTCAGGTTGTTGAGGCTGTACCCGAGCAGGTACATCGCCGCGAACGTGCCCACCAGCGAAAGCGGAACCGCGATGCTGGGGATCAAGGTCGCGGACGGGCTGCGCAGGAAGAGGAAGATCACCATCACCACCAGCCCGATGGTGAGCATCAGCTCGAACTGCACGTCGCTCACCGAGGCCCGGATGGTCACGGTCCGATCCATCACGATCGACGTCTTGATGGACGAGGGCAGCGAGGCCTCGAGCTGCGGCAGGAGCGCCTTGATGCTGTCGACGACCTGGATGATGTTCGCGCCCGGCTGGCGCTGGACGTTGAGGATGATGGCGGGGACCTCGCTCGTCCAAGCCGCCTGCTTGGTGTTTTCCACGCCGTCCGACACCGTGGCGACGTCGGAGAGCTGCACTGCCGCCCCGTTCCGGTACGCGATCACCAGCGAGCGGTAGCCGGCGGCGTCGAGCAGTTGGTCGTTCGCGCCGATCTGGAAGGACTGCTGTGGACCGTCGAAGCTGCCCTTCGCCTGGTTGACGCTGGCGGCCATCAGCGCCGCGCGCACCGTCTCCAGCGGGATCCCGTACGACGAGAGGGCCACGGGATTGGTCTGGATCCGCACCGCCGGCTTCTGGCCGCCGCTGATGCTGACCAGGCCCACCCCGGAGACCTGCGAGATCTTCTGCGCCAGCCGGGTGTCCGCGAGGTCCTGCACCTTGGAGAGCGGCACGGTCTTCGAGGTCAACGCCAGCGTGAGGATCGGAGCATCGGCCGGGTTGGACTTGCTGTAGACCGGCGGCAACGGCAGATCGATCGGCAGGTACGTCTGCGCGGTGTTGATCGCGGCCTGCACTTCCTGCTCGGCGACGTCGATGTTCAGGCTGAGCGCAAACTGCAGGGTGATGATCGAGCTGCTGTCCGAGCTGGTCGAGGTCATCTGGTTCAGCCCCGGCATCTGGCCGAACTGCCGCTCCAGCGGCGCGGTGACGCCGGAGGCCATCACGTCGGGGCTCGCCCCGGGTTGGAAGGTGACGACCTGGATGATGGGGTAGTCGACCTCCGGCAGCGCGGACACGGGCAGCTGGCGGTACGCGACCGCGCCCGCCAGCACGAGGGCCGCCATCAAGAGCGAGGTGGCGATGGGCCGGAGGATGAACGGCCGGGAGAGGCTCACCCGGCCTCCACCTCCACCGCTCCCTTCGGCGAGACGCGCATGCCATCCTGCAGCTTGTCGAAGTTGTCGCTGGCCACCGCGTCTCCCGGCTGCAGTCCCTTCACGATCTCGGCGGTGTCGCCGTCGACCGCGCCCACCGAGACCGGCTGCACCGCGACGGTGCGATCGGGCTTGACCAGGTACACGAAGGCGGCCTGGCCATTGCGCTGGACCGCCGCGGAGCGGAGAAGCGTGACCCCCTCGTGGACGTCGAGCTGCAGACGGGCGTTGACGAACTGGCTGGGGAAGAGCGCCTCATCCTCGTTCTGGAAGATCGCCTTCAGCTTGACGGTGCCGGTGGTGGGATCGATCTGGTTGTCGAGCGCCAGGACCTCGCCGGTTGCAAGCTGCTTCTGCCGCGCCCGATCGAGCGCCTCCACCACCAGGTGGCGGCCAGTCCGGATCTGCTGCTGGATCTGCGGCACGTAGTCCTCGGCGACCGTGAACACGACGGTGATGGGCTGGAGCTGGGTGATCACCAGCAGGCCCGTTGTGACGGTGGTCTGCACGATGTTTCCAGGGTCCACCAGGCGCAGCCCGACGCGGCCGCTGACGGGCGAGGTGATCCGGCAATAGACGAGATTCACCTTGGCGCTCTCCACCATGCCCCGATCCAAATCGACCGAACCCTCGAGCTGCTGGACGGTGGCGAGCTGATCGTCGACCTGCTGCTTCTGGATCGCGTCCCGCGCGTACAGATTCCGGAAGCGCTCGAGGTCGATCCGCGCGCCCCTCAGCGAAGCGACGTCCCGCCGGTATTGCCCCTGCGCCTGGAGGAGCTGCGCCTGGAACGGGCGTGGGTCGATCTCGGCCAGCACGTCGCCCTGACGGACCATCTGCCCTTCGCGGTAGTTCACCGACATGAGCTGGCCGTCGACGCGCGTCATCACCGTCACGGTGGCGATCGGCGTGACAGTGCCGAGCGCGTCCAGGTTCACGGCGATGTCCCCGCGCGAAGCGGCGACGGTGGTCACCGCCAGCGCGGGGGGAGCTCTTGGCGGCTGCGCTTTCGAGCGTGCCAGCGCGTAGCGCTTCCACCCGAGCGTCGCCCCGCCCGCGACGATGACCGCGAGCACCAGCCACCGCCACCACCGATGCATGGATGTTCGCGACATAGATCGGATCCTGGTTCACGATCCATGCCGGATCGCAGGAGACGTCATCAGCTGCCTCCGGGCCTACCGGTGATGCTCATGGTCGTCGTGGTGCTCGTGCACCTCGTGGACCTCTCGGTGCACGAGCGGGTGCGGCCGGAACCAGGGCCGCGCGTACCAGGCGAAACGCCCCGGCCCGTGCAGGTAGTGCGGCGCGGGACCGATCCCGAAGACCCACGGCGCGACCACCCAGCGCCATCCGAACCCGGGGTAGAAGACGAACTCGTACGCCGAGCCGCTGTCTTCCACCACGTGCGTGTATTGCTGGTCGTACGGCATCCAGATCCATCCATATTGGGTCGTGTAGACCCACTCGCCCGCGACGGTCGACGAAGGCGGCGGGGGCGGCGCGCTGGTCGCGGCTGCCGGCGGCTCGATCGGCTGCGCCGTCGGCGGCATCGTGGCCGGCGGCGGAGGAGGCTGTGACGTCGGCGCGGGAGCGGGAGGCTGGCCCTGCGCGAGGGCGCCGGTTGCGAGCGCCAAGGAAAGAAGGAGGACTGCAGTCTTCACGGTTCGCTCCTGTTCATTGTCATCTTTCGTTTGCGCTTAGGACGCCCCACGCCCGCGGGCGATCCCCGCCGAAACGGAAGCGAAACGCGAGGTCAACCCACGGCGGACGCGACCGGAGCGAAGTCGCGAATCAGGGTGAAGAGCCGCCGCCGATCCAGCGGGGCGGTGAAGCACGCCACGCGCCGGCCGCGACGGCGGCCTGCTCGACGATTAGAGATTTCGCTTGGATCGCGACCACCGGCACCTCGCGGTAGTCGGGATGGGATGAGGTATGTGCAGGGGGGAACCTCATTGCAGCGCGTGCCAGCTCCCGTCGACCGCGGCGCGCTTCATCGTGCTTGCGATCTGCACGGTGCGAGGCCCGAGGTCGCGCTCGTACACCACTCCCTGCGGGCCAACCACGAACGTCATGATGCCCGAGGAGCCGTATTCCGCCGGGTAGGCGAGGAACGAGGCTGAGGCGCCCTTCCCCGGCGCCTGGAGTTTCCGGAACAGGTAGCCGTTGACGGGGGCCGTGTTGCCCAGGATCTGTTGATCGTCGGAGGAGCCAAGCGACTGGCAAAGGTTGATCGTCGACAACTCGTTCTCGCCGATGCGCCGGAGCACGATCTCCCGCCGCCCGCCCAGCGTATCGAAGAACCAGGAGCCGTTCTGGACGGCGAGCGGAACGGGAAAGGGCCAGTTCTCCGCTCCGATGTAGAGGACTGCGCCGCCGTCCTCGCGGGCGATGCGGTGCATTTCCCGGTATTTGGTGACGAAGGTCTTGCGGTCGCGGGCGTCCTCGAGCTTGTCCCCGCTGGACAGGACGTCGGTGTCGCCGCCGAAAAGCAGCGCAAGCGCCTGGTCGTCGCCGCCCTGCACCGCCGCGAACAGCGCCTCGGCCGCCTGGTGCGGCGAGAAGAACGTCTTCTGCTTCACCTCCTCGGGCGCGACCGACCCGGCTTGGACCGCGACCGCGATCAATGCGAAGGACAAGCGCATCATCGGTGACCTCCTCCGAATCCGTGACCTGCGAAACCGCCGCCCATGTGGCCGCCGGCGCTTCCCGCGCCGCGCCCCGCGAAGCCCCTGCTCACTCCGCCGTGATCGAACCCGCTGAACGCGCCGGAGTGGGTGCCAGGTCCGCCGTGGACACCGGGTCCACCGGCTCCATGGAGCCCGGGCCCACCCGGTCCATGGAGCCCGGGCCCACCTGGTCCATGGAACCCCGGTCCGCCGGGGCCGTGGAACCCCGGCCCGCCCGGTCCGTGGAAATCAGGCCCGCCGGCGTGGAATCCCGGACGCCCGGCGAATCCGGGGCCGCCCCGATAGAAGTGGTTCCGATCGATGAACGTGCGACTGTGCGAGGACCACGGGTGGTGGTCGTGGATGATGTGGTGGTTGTGCCAGTCGGCGCCCCAGTGATGCCAGCCCCAACCGAACCCGGCGAACACGCCGATGCCGAAGCCGAGCCCGAACGAGATGCCGGGCATGGGGTCGTAGAGTCCCGGATACCAATACCAACCCGGATAGGGGACCAAGGGTGAGCCATAGACGATCCAGGGATCGTAGGTCGGCACGTAGACGACGGTGGGGTCCGCAGGCTCGATCACGATGGTGGAACCCTGCGCGCTGACCGTCTGTTGTGGCGTCGACTTGAGATTGCCTTGCTGCTGCGCGCGCCTGCGCATCTCCTGCACGGCATCGAGCACGGCCTGCTGCTGGTTCACGTAAGCGTCGCCCAGCGCGGAAGCCCAGGAGAGGTTCTTGTCGAGGTTCGCGAGGACGGACGGGAATTGTGTGAGCGCCTTGATGCTTGGGTCCCAGGTCTGCTGATCCACCGCCTGCGCCAACTCCTGGCCCTTGAGCCCGGAGTGCTCCTGCATCCAGCGGTCCGCCTCGACGATCTCCGTCGGGTACGTGCACGCGCCGAGGACCTGGGCCACCAACTCGTCGGGATACAGCGCGATGGGTGCAACGAGCTCGTCGAGCTGGCTTGGCGTCTGGGCAACCACCACTTCTCCCTGGACCGGGGGCGGAGGGGGAGCTGCCGACGCGTGCGAGCAGGCGAGCGCGCAAGCGAGACTCACTGCTGAATTCGACCATCTTATCGTCATCTTCTGCCTCCCTCCCCGGTCGGGCCTGCGTCCCTGGTGCAACCGGCGCACCAACCGGACACCGGTCCGGATTGCCAAGCGAAAGAAGCCCGCGTTGTGCAGCGGCGAGACAGTCGCGCGATCCACGATGTCGCGATTCGATCAGGCCTTTCGATCGGCACGATCCGTGAAAGCGACAGCAGTCCACGATGGCCACACGTCGCTCAATCGCGAGATCGAAGGCTCTGCTCGTCATCCTTGCTGCCGCTGGCGCCGGCGCCCTGCTCACCGGCATTCCCCGCCGCAGCATCCGCGCGGTGCCCGCGCAGGATGCCGCGGGAGACGTCACCGCGCCGGCGGACGACCGGCCCGCCGACCCGGAAGCGCCTCCGCGATTGATTCTGGCCGCGGACGATCAGCCTGCGGCGGAGGAGACCACGCCGCAGGACGCAACGGCCGACACCGATGCCGGTCCCTCCACGGAGTTGCAGCTGCTCCGCGACCGGGTCGCCGCGCTGGAGCAGCAGCCGGCGCAGACGCAGACGGATTCGAGCACCGAGGTGCTGCAGGACCTCAACGACCAGGTGGCGCGCGCCAAGAGGCAGCTGGCGCGGCAGCAGGCGCTCAGGGAGGCTCGATCGGCGGACGCCGAGGAGCGGAGGGCCGAGCGCGACCAGGCCATCGACGCGCTGCTCGACGTGCAAGACCGCCTTGCGGTCGGCGATTCCGAAGTGGTCGACGTCCTGGAGAGAGTCTCACCGGCGCTGCCCCTGCCCGCGCAGCGGGCCGTGAAGGCCGCGCGCGCCGAGATCGAGCAAGAGGAGCTCTATACGGCGCGCTACTGGATCTCCGTTGCCGTCGCCGAAGCCGAGCGCACGGAGCTCGGTCGCTGACGCGGCAGGTTCATGCGAACGCATGCCGGACCGGCCAGTCGCATTCATTCACGCAAGCAAAGGAGGAAATCGATGAGCACGATCGGATTCGTTGGTCTCGGGGCGATGGGGAGCCGGATGGCCGGGCGTTTTCTGGAGTCCGGCCAGAAGGTTTACGGAAGCAATCGGACCGCTGCGAAGGCTACGGCGCTGATCGAGCGCGGGCTCAGCTGGTGCGAGTCGCCGGTCGACGTCGCTCGCTCCGCTGAGGTGATCTTCACCATGGTCACGGACGACACCGCGCTCGCAGCGATCGCCTCGGGCCAGCAGGGCATCCTCGCCGGGCTTTCACCCGGTAAGATCTGGGTCGACATGAGCACGGTCAGCCCGGAGGCGGCGAGCAAACTCGCCGGACGGGTCGAGCGGCTCGGCGCCGCGCTGCTCAATGCTCCCGTCTCGGGCAGCGTTCCGTCCGCGGAACAGGGCACCCTGGAGATCATGGTCGGGGGCGATCCGCGCGCGTTCGAGCGCGCAGAGCCGCTCCTGCGCGAGCTCGGGCAGCGGGTGATCTTCGTCGGCAGGAACGACCAGGCGCTGATCCTGAAGCTCGCGATCAACATCAACCTGGCCGAGCAGATGCTCGCGTTCAGCGAAGGAGTGCTGCTGGCCGAGCGGAGTGGCATCGATCGAAAGCTCGCGGCGGAGGTGATCACGGCCAGCGCCGTGGGCTCGCCGATGCTGAAGGCGCGGATGCCACTGGTCCTGGACCTGCCCCAGAGCGCCTGGTTCAACCTCCGGCTGGTGCAAAAGGACCTGCGGCTCGCTCTCCGCGCCGCCGACGCGTTGCACGTCCCCGTTCCCGGCGCGGCGGTGGCCGACGAGACGGTCACCATGGCTCGAAGGCTGGGCTACGGGGAGCGGGATCTGGCGGCGCTGTTCGAGGCGCTCGCCCGGATCGGCGCGGAGCAGCCGGTCAGCACAGCGGCCACTTCCGGCGCCAACCCCGAACCGTAAACTCGAGCTCCGTCGGCATTACGCCGGGGAGGCCCAAGACCACCAGGTGCGGCACGCCATCGGCGTAGCGCACTGCCAGCAGGCGGGACAGCGCTTTCGATGGCGAGACCCAGCAGGACGATCAAGAAGGACATGGTCACCTCCGTCGCGCACCGCGTGCAGGCCGCGCTCCAAACGCCGTGCCTGCGGGTTGCCTGCCCAATTCGCGATCGGGTTGTCCAATCCGTGCACAGCCGCGGGGCGGACATCGGGATCGCGTGTCGGTAATCCGAGGACGGCGGCGGCGGCGCGCGATGGCATGCCGCGTGCTGTAGAGAGCTGGCGATGGGGGCTGCGATGATTCAGGGAGTAATCACCAGCAATGACGTTCTGTGGCACGCGAGTACAATCGTCCGAAGCTACGGCTTCCGCCCCTACCTCCGGTGCCTTTGCGCGCTGTTCCTGCGCCGCAATACCACATTTCTGGAAATCGTCTGGGGTCGATGACGACCCCGCGGGCACTGGGGGTCAACCAGGAGCAGTTGATCGCTTCCGGCTGGACCGTTCCGATCATCTTCATAACCGCGCATGGCGAAGACGACGCGCGAACGCGCGCCGTCGAGCGCGGCGCCATCGACTTCCTGCAGAAGCCTGAAGCGCACGACCGCGACGCGGGTCACCCGTTGAGCGACCCGTACCTCTTGAGCCGCTCGATCAGGGACCCGCGGCTCACGCCCAGGCGTCGCGCCGCCTCGGACTGATTGCCGCCGACCGCGGTCATGGTCCGCCCGATCAGCTTGCGCTCGAGCTCCTCGATGTGCTTTTCGTCCACGCCCCGGATCTCACGGATTCGCCTGCGCGCTCGCGTGCAGACCCATGCGCGGCTTCTGTCCGTCGCGCGCGGGCAGGCGGGCATGCTGGAGCTGCCCTCCGCTCTTGATCAGGACGACCTCGGCGACGATGGAGAGGGCGACCTCGCCGGGGGTTTTGTCTCCGAGCCGCAGGCCGATGGGGGCGTGCAGCCGGTGGTCCTGGCGCGGATCGCGCCCGCTCCGCCGCGCGATGTTGCGGAGGATGAGCGCGATCTTGCGGCGGCTGCCGATCAAGCCCAGGTATCGCGCCCGGGTTCCCAGCGCGGCCTCGAGCACCGCCTCGTCGACGTCGTGGCAACGGGTCACGATCGCCACGAAGTCGGCAGGCCCCGGCACGACACCGCCGAGCGGGTCTCGAAAAAGATCGCAGCGCCGGACTTCTTCCGCGTAGGGAAACCTCTCACGGCTGGCAAACTCCTCGCGATCGTCGATCACGGCGGTGCGAAGCCCCACGCCGGAGGCCAGGGCGGCGACGCGCTCTCCCACGTGCCCCCCGCCGTACACGAGCAGGCGTGCGGGGGGGAGAATCACGTCGAGGAACACCGTAACCTCGCCTCCACACTTCATGCGCAGCTCGTCCGTCTCGTCCACCACCGCCGCGTCGCCGCCGGAGTCGAGCACGAAGTGCATGGAGCGCGACGGCGCAGCCGCCGCGAGAAGCTGTCCCGCCTCGTGGAGGACCGCGCCCTCGAGCGGCCCGCCGCCGATGGTGCCGCTGATCCTTCCCTCCGGGCCGACGAGCATCTTGGCTCCGGCGTCTCGCGGCGCCGACCTGCTGGTCTCGGTCACGGTGCAGAAGACGAATCCCTCGCGGGCCGCCGCCCTGCGCGCCGCTTCGCGAAGGATCTCCGCTTCCGTCGCCGATGTCACGGCTGCCTCCTTCGCCGCCGGAGCGATCACGGCTCGGCGGGCGGCTCGGTGTGCTGCGGGTCTTCCCCGACGGACAGGTCCGGCTCAGGCTGGGCCCAGGGCGCGATCCCCGCGCTCAACACGGCGAGTGGGCGCCGCTGCCGGGCGGTGGCGACCTCGCCGACCAGGAACAGGTCGGTGAGCAGCGCGCGCAGATGGATCGACGCATTCAGGTTGTCGATCAGCTGGGAGCTGATCGACGGCTGCTCCAGCGCCAGCTCGACCGCGGCGAGGGAGCTGCGAGCGTCGCGGCCGATCACATCCAGGAACGGGTGGGAGTCTTGAAAATCGGCCTCGGCCGCGCATCGCTCGATCAATCCGGCCAACAGCCCCGCGGCGCGGGCGAGACAGCCGCGGATCTGAGCGCCGGACTGGCTGCCAACGTCGGTGGGGAGTCCCTGCGCCGCGTAGGCCAGCAGGAGCTCGTAGCACTCTTCCATAGCGTTGCAGGTGGTCTCGATTCCAGTCAGCACTCAAGCCTCCTTGGTTGCGTTCGGACGCGAGCTGCCCACCACCCACCGCCGCGGATCGTGGTCCTTGAGAAAGAAATCGCGGCTCATCGAGCCGGTGATCATCGACTTCGTGATCGGTAGCTTCTCGGGACGGACCGCGAAGTAGATGTGGATGATCACAAGCGTGACCAACCCGACGCCGGCGAAGCCGTGGAGGACGTACATCAGCCCCCAGGTCAGGTCGCTGAAGAGGTACGGATTGCGGGCGAAGAAGATGGTCCGCACCCGGTGGAGCATGAAGAACCCGGTGACGATGGCCGAGAGTCCGGTGGCGGTGACAGCCAGGTGGTAGAGCTTGTTCTCCAGCGGGTACTTGGCGAACTTGCGCGGCGGCGGGGTGGGACGGCCGAAAGCGCGCAGCGCCCTCCTCCAAGCGTCCTGCAGGTCGACGAGATCCGGCCAGATGGCGCGGAAGTCCAGCCAGACGGAAGCGTGCACGATGTGAAAGAGGACGGACACCGTCAGCACCGAGCCGGCGATCCAATGCCAGGTCACCCAGTCGAACTGCGGCCCGATCTTCGGGAGGAAAGCGGTGATCAGGAGCGTCAACATCGAGGCCGCCATGATCCAGTGGTACAGGCGCGCCACCAGCGAGTGCCGGGGAATGCCCGCGGGCAGGCTCCGGGCCTCTTCCGGCGAGGCGCCTTCCGCGAAGAGCCGCGGCTTCGCGAAATAGCGGACGTAGATGGCGTGGAAGACGAGGAAACCAAGCCCACCGATGGCCGCCACCCAGATCAGGAACCAGGCGATGTGGATGGGGACGACCTTGCCCGCCGGATCGGCCGCCCATTGCAAGAGGGTGCGCTCTAGTAAGCCCATTTCACTTCCTCCACTCCTGCGACGGCGCGCTTCACCAGATTTCGCATCAAGGGGATCTTGTAGGCGTTGAACTGCAACGGGACCGCTCCGCGGACTGCGAGCGCGCCCGCCATCTCGCCGGTCGCTGCGTTGCGCGGCTTCCCCCGGACCGCCGCCTCAACCGCCTCGAGCCGGAGCGGCCGTGCCGCCGCGGCGTTCACCGACAGTCGAATCCGGTCGATGGTGTTGCCCGAAACCGCCATCGCGGAAGCGACGTTGAGCAAGGGAAAGTCCCACACGTTCCGATCGCGCACCTTCTCGAAATAGAACTGGGTAGCTGCCCACGCCGCGGGAATGCGGATGGAGGTGAGCAGGTCCCCGGGCCTGAGGATGTGAAGCCGGGTGATGTCGATGTCCGGGCCGATGAAGTAGTCCTCGGCATCGACCACGCGCTCGCCCTTGGAGTTGCGGATCACGAACTTCGCATCGAGCGCGATCAGCGCCGGCGCCGTGTCCGATGGATTGACGGCGACGCAGCGCTCCGCATG